>NZ_VNKN01000006.1:0-176003 GCF_007786415.1 Corynebacterium sp. NML180780
AAGAAACAGAGAGAACAGGTGGGAGTAGTGAGGAGGAGAGAACGAGTGAGAGGCGGAGCGGGGATCGGAGAGGTGCAGAAGGTGTGGGCGGCATAGGACACGAGGGGAAGGGAAACAAGAAGACAATGTTGGGACTATAGACGGATGATAACGTCATCTTTTTTGAGGTTTCCGGCAACGGCACAAATCTACACTTTCCTCTTCGTCGGCAGCGTCGGGTGGGTATGAGCGACAGGTCCTTGATGGAGGCGACGACGGGGACGGTGCGGCGCAGCGCCTGCACGCGGCCCTCGGCGGAGTCGAGCGAGTAGTCGGCGAGCAGGGATTCGATGACGAACTCGAACATGGGCACGCGCTTGGCCACCAGGTCGCGCAGCGCCACGTCGCCGCGGGCCAGGCGCAGGTCGCACGGGTCCATCCCGTCCGGCGCGACGGAGACAAAGGACTGCCCCGTGAACTGCTGGTTGCCCTCGAAGGCGCGCATGGCCGCCTTCTGGCCGGCCTCGTCGCCGTCGAAGGTGTAGATGAGCTCGCCGCGGAAGTAGCTGTCATCCAGCATGTGGCGGCGGATCGCGGAGAGGTGGTCCGCGCCGAACGCCGTGCCGCACGCCGCCACGGCGGTGGTCACGCCCGCCGCGTGCATGGCCATGACGTCCGTGTAGCCCTCCACGATCACGGTCTGGTGCCGCTCCGAGATGTCGCGCTTGGCCAGGTCCAGGCCGAACAGCACCTTCGACTTGTGGTACAGGAGCGTGTCCTGCGTGTTCATGTACTTGCCCATCGGGTCGTCGTCGAACAGTTTGCGGGCGCCGAAGCCGATGGTGTTGCCGGCGGCGTCCTTGATCGGCCAGATGAGGCGGCGACGGAACTTGTCGATGGGTCCGCGGCGGCCCATGGAGGAAATGCCGGCGTCGATAAGCTCTTGCACCTCGAAGCCGCGGCGGAGCAGGTGCTTGGTCAGGGTGTCCCAGCCGTCGGGCGCGTAGCCGCACTCGAAGCGGTAGATGAGCTCCTTGTCAAAGCCGCGCTCGAGCAGGAATTTGCGGCCCGGCTCGGCCTCCGGGGTCTCGAGCTGCTCGCGGTAGAACTCGTGCGCCGCCTTGTTCGCGGCCAGGAGGCGCTGGCGGGTGCCGGGCTTGACGTCGCGCGCGCCCGTGGATCCGCCCTGGTAGTTGATGTGGTAGCCGATCGTGTCCGCGACCGCCTCGACCGCCTCCGGGAAAGTCAGCTGCTCCAACTCCATGAGGAAGTTGAAGACGTCGCCGCCCTTGCCGGTGGAAAAGCAGTGGTAGTAGCCGCGCGCGGGGCGGACGTGAAAGCTCGGCGTCTTCTCGTCCTTGAACGGGCTGAGTCCCTTCAGCGAGTCGTGGCCCGCCGGTTTGAGCTGGACGTACTCGCCGACGATGTCCTCGATCGCCGCGCGCTCGCGGATCGCCTCAATGTCGCTTTCCGGAATCCTGCCCCTTGCCATGCGCCCATACTATCCCGCGTCTTGTACGGAAAGGACGTGTGTGTCGGTACCGGGCTCGACGTGGCAGGTTACGACTCTGCAGGGATTCTTGTGCTGACGTTGTTTCGCCACCACGGCGACCGCACCGATAGCGCTCACAGCTCAATCAGATACAACAAACGGGAGAATAGTCGTGGAGTTGACGCTATTGCCGGTATACGTCATTCCGGATTAAGCATAAGTTTCCTAGGGCCGAACCACCCGAAGATGGCCGTGCAAACCTCTGCGATAAGAATGCCGATACCGGTCCTTAATTCCACGCACTGGAAGCCATCGTTGACCCCATACACGACTTCTGAGTGAAGCCTCAGGCTCTTCCCCCAGTTTGCCAAGGGACTACTGGCTCGGTTTGCACGCTCCGCATCACCGCCGACCAAGCTCGCATAGTTTGTTCATGGCTACATCGGTGGCATCACTCCACTGTGAATTATCAGCGGCGGCCGCGACGTCATTCTCCAGAAGTCAGGCCCGCGCGATGCGTCCACTCGCATTTTTCCACCACTGTCACTCACTTCAGCATTCGCTTTCCGCGTTACGAGCGATTCCTCTAAGCACGTTCACGGGCCAAAATCGACCGCCTGCCCATCACCGCGGAAGGCGCCTTCGCCGCCCGGAACAAAAAGCCTGTGACGTCCGTGAAAGCGCTTTCAAAAGTTTTCGGAGCATTTATTCATCCGTAACCGAGAGTTCACCAGTATCCACGAGTATTGCTCCATGAAAGCGCGTTCACACACGTCAAAGCGGTTCCTAAACCCAGTGAACCACTTTCTTGGTCCATTGTCTGTTCGCCTACGAAAGGCAAAATAGTGAAATTCCCGTCGATCTTTAAACCTGTGGCTGCATTGCTTACCGTCGCCGCAGTTGCACTTCCCCTCGCTGCCTGCAGCTCGTCTGATGGCGAATCGGGGGATGATCCGATCGTTATCTACTCAAACTCCACCTCCGACGGCCGAGGTGAGTGGCTCACCGATCAAGCTTCTGAGGCCGGATTCAACATCGAATTCGTCGACCTCGGCGGTGGCGATGTCCAGGACCGTCTCGTCGCGGAGAAAGCCAATCCGATTGCTGATGTAGTCTTCGGACTGAACAACGTCTACTTCGAAAACATCAAGGCCGAAGACGTGCTCGAGTCCTACACCCCGTCTTGGTCTGACAAGGTGGAAGCTGGCTTGGGAGACGATGACACATACTGGCCGATCGTCCGTGAGCCAATCATGCTGGTGTACAACGATGCGGCCTTCACCGAGGCGGATGCTCCGAAGGATTGGTCTGACCTTTGGGAGCAGGACCGCTTCCACGACCGCTACGAGGTAGCATCCGGCCTGGGCGGCGCTACGACTCAGATGGTCATCGCCGGCATCCTCTCCCGTTACCTGGATGAGAACGGCGATCTGGGGGTCTCCGACGAGGGCTGGAAGGCTATCGAGGCCTACTACAAGAATGGCCAGAAGTCCGTCAAGGGCACAGATCTCTACGCCCGCATGCAGAGCGGTGAAATTGATGCCGGCCAGATGTGGCTCGCGGGTAAGGCATCCCGTGAAAAGGAATACGGCATTAAGACCTCCGCGGTTCACCCTTCTACCGGTGTACCGATGGCAACACAGCACGTTGCGAAGGTCGCGGGAAGCGACAACCCGAAGGTGGAAGAATTCATCGACTGGTTTGGTTCCGCTGACGTTCAGGCCTCTTGGTCTCGAGAGTTCTTCACTGCGCCCGTCAATGAGGATGCACTGGCTGACGCTGATCAGACCGCGGTGGAAGAAACTGACTCATTCACAGCACAGGACATCGATTGGCAGATCGTCGCCGAAAACTTGTCGGCGTGGGTTGAAAAGATCGAGCTGCAGTATCTCTAGACCTCCGTCTTCTCTGTCCAAAGCCCCGTTTCCTAGCAGACGGGGTTCTTCCTTTTACAATTACGGAGACCTCCATGATCACTTTCGACCACGTAAAGGTCATTTACGACGACTTCGTCGCAATTCCTGATTTTGAATTGGATATTCGCGAAGGCGAGTTTTTTTCGTTGCTTGGTCCGTCCGGCTGTGGAAAGTCAACGGCGTTGCGTACCCTCGCAGGATTCATCTCTCCAAGCGCCGGAAAAATTCTTATCGACGGAAAGGACGTAACGTACGCCCATGCCTCCAAGCGCGGAATCGGCATGGTCTTCCAAAACTACGCGCTTTTCCCCTCAATGAATGTCCGCGAAAACATCGAGTTCGGGCTTAAGACGGCAAAGGTGCCTAAGGCAGAAATCGCTCAACGTGCCTCCGACGCAGCGAATCAAGTTTCGCTCACAAAAGATCAGTTAGGCAAGCAGGTGTCTGAGCTCTCCGGCGGACAGCAGCAGCGCGTCGCAATTGCTCGAGCTCTGGTGATGAAACCACGCATTTTACTTCTCGACGAGCCACTGTCGAATCTCGACGCTCGTCTGCGCAAACAGCTCAGGGTCCAGCTCAAGCAGATTCAGTCTGAGGTTGGTATTACGACGGTTTATGTCACGCACGACCAGGAAGAAGCGCTTTCGATGTCTGATCGGATTGCCGTGCTGAACGAAGGCCGAATCGAGCAGGTAGGTACGCCACACGAACTATACGAGCAATCCGAAACCGAATTCGTGTGCACATTTCTTGGTGAAGTCAACCGTCTTAGCGAACAGCAGATACGGGACTTGAATGACCAGGGTGCTGGTCTGTCACCAAAGCTCTCTCACTACGTTCGCCCCGAAAGTCTGCGAGTAGAACCGGCGGGATCGACCATGAACGGGAACCGACTTCTAGTTCCAGCGGTAATCACCCAAAAGCAATACTTCGGTGATCACTCAGTGATTGAGATAGATGCATTTGGCGCACCGCTACGAACCAGCGTCCGGGATGCCACGGTTGCAGGTATCAATGGAGAAAATCTCAATGTTTCCCTCGATCCAGCGGACATTCGAAGCTTCGACGCTGATAAACGACGAGTTGTCTCATAGTAGGAGCACACAATGAGCAAGAATTCTCTATCGATCCGCTCGATGTTCAAGTCACCACTCAATGTGGTGGTTATGGTCCTGATGGCCTACTTCGTCATCTCGTTCCTCATATGGCCGAACCTGTCTCTCTTGCTTACCGTATTCCGCCCAAACGGTGAGTGGAGTCTCGACGTTTTCCCAAAGCTTTTCGCTTCTGATCGTGCGATGAGGTCGCTCCTTAATTCAATTATCCTTGCATTCGCGCTTTCCTTGACAGTCAATATCGTTGGCATTTTCATCGTCTTGGTCACTCGATACTTCGACATAAGAGGGTCAAGAATCCTCTTCGCCGGATTTGCGACGCCCCTACTGTACGGCGGCGTAGTTCTCGTAGCCGCATACAAAATGATCTACGGACCCAACGGATTCATTACCAGCGGCGTAATGCAATTTTTCCCTGGAATGGACAGTCATTGGTTCCAAGGAGCGCTCGCGGTAATCCTCGTGATGACGTTTTCCGGCACTGGCAGTCACTTACTCTTTCTGACCGATTCGATTTCTAAGATCGACTACCAAACCATCGAAGCAGCAAAACAAATGGGTGCCTCGACCTTTCAGGTGTTCAGAGCTGTCGTTTTACCGGTCCTCCGTCCGATGGTGTTCGCCATCACGATTCTTACTTTCCTCGGCGGTTTGGGAGCGCTGACGGCCCCGTTGATCTTGGGGGGCGAGAACTTCCAAACTATTTCACCGATGATTCTGACCTTCTCCAGGTCCGTCGGCTCAAGAGACCTTGCCGCGACTCTCGCAATGTTCCTTGGGCTGATGACAATTGTGATGCTGGCAATCTTAAACCGCGTCGAAAAAGGCGGCACATATTTCTCCGTCTCCAAAGTGCCGGTAGCGCTTCAGAAGCAGAAGATCGATAACCCTGTCGTAAACGTTGTTGTCCACGTTCTGGCCTGGCTACTGTGGCTTATCTACGTCACTCCGCCTGTGCTGATCCTAATCTTCTCGTTTACCAATGCTTCTGCGATCAGCAATGGCCGTCTAACTCTGCAAGACTTCACACTCGATAACTACGCACGTATCTTTACTGATCCAAATGCGATCAAACCGTTTGTGGTCTCCATCGCGTACTCCGCTGTAGCATCCGTCGTAGTCGTGTTTGCGATGCTGTTTGTCGCACGAATCGTGCAAAGACATCGCAATACTTTCACAATTTGGTTGGAGTACTTGCTACACATCCCATGGCTTCTGCCAGGCACAATGATCGCTCTCGGATTACTTCTTACTTTCAGCAAGCCGCAACCGCTAGTTTTCGGAGCTGTGCTCTCTGGTACGCTTTCAATCCTTGCGATTGGTTACGTGATCGAAAAGATACCGTTCACTCTCCGCATGTTGAAGGCCTCATATACCGGTGTCCCGGACAATTTGGAGGAAGCTGCATCACTTCTTGGGGCGAGCGACTTCACTATTTTCCGAAAAATCCTGCTACCAATTGTGCTGCCTGTGGCTACTGCAATCACCGCTCGAAACTTCAACGCGCTTCTGGATAACTACGACACATCCATTTTTCTGGCGCACCCGTTCTATCAACCGTTAGGCATCTTCATCTATAACGCTACGGAATCAGACACACTCAATGACACCACAGCGCTGACTTTTGTCTACACAGTGCTGCTGATGATCATTTCTAGCCTCGTCCTCTACTTCGTTTACGGACGAAGCGACAAGTCGGCGCGCAAGTTCAAAGACCGACTTCGACGAGGAAATCTCCGACGGACCGCAACGACCAACGAAGTAAAGGAGTCTGCGACAGCATGACTTTCAACGCACTCGGAAAAAGCGATTACGCACACATCAACCAGCGGCTCTTGACGTCAGCAAACTCACGTTCACCTCTGGTTGCAGTCCACCGCGGACAGAATGCTGGCAGCATTGTTGAAAACACCGCACGCGCTGTTCGCGCTGCGGTAGTTTCCGGCGCAGACATCGTTGAAATTGATGTCATTCGGTCAACAGATGGCGAATTTTTCGTGTTCCATAATGGCTTCGAGCGCACATACTTCGGGTTGGACCGAGACATTCTTACTTTGTCCGCAGCAGAAATCGAAGCCCTCCAGTATGAGCAGTACGTAGCGGGCCGAGCAGAAAAATATGGCCTCGAGCAGCTCCAGACGATCCTTCGCTCCTTTCCAGACACGATTCTCAACCTCGACCGGTCCTGGAACTATTGGACGGACCTGTTGCCGTACATGGACCAGTTCGACTGCGCTGATCGGGTCTTTTTCAAATCTCCCGTTTCTATTAAGCACCTCGACGTGCTCGCAGACCATACGGTGAAGTACCCCTACATGCCGATTGTGAAGACTATGGATGAGCTGAAGGAAGTCCTTCGACTTCGCAACATCAATACGGTCGCTGTTGAGCTGGTTGCCGAGAATATGGATTGTGATCTGGCTTCACCTGAAGTAGTGGAGTTACTGCACAGCCACAACTTGCTTGTCTATCTCAATGCTCTGAATCTCCCTAACAGGGTTCCGCTCTTTGTCGGCTGGGATGATGAAGTTTCAGTGTTGGACGATCCGGAAAAGGGCTGGGGCCGGCTAATTGATCACGGAGCGGACATCGTGCAAACCGACTGGCCGATGCTGCTGAACCGTTTCATGTCGAACCGAACTGGAAGCATGTAGGTTATGGAAACAGGTGTCGCTATAATTAGCACTGATCAGAACTCGCAATAGCTCCCACAACGCAGATGAACTCCCCTCGTTACCGTACTGTCCGTGTCACAATGGATGATGTAGCTCGCGCAGCGGGAGTTTCTCGTGCGACCGTTTCCCGGGTAATGAAGGGAAACTCCTCTGTCAGCGAGGACACAATTGCTCGTGTAAACGAAGCAATCTCAACCCTCGGCTACGTCCCCAATGCTGCAGCACAATCACTTGCGGGAAGAAGATCCGAAGTGCCAGTGGTTGGTCTCTTGTTGCGCAACCCCGCGAGCACATATTACGGCTACTTTTATTCGCAAATGCAAAAGCAGTCGGAAGAAAACGGATTCCAACTCATCGCGGCAGCACCCACCGTCCGTGGAAATTTCGCGGACGAAATGTCTGCGCTTGACCGTCTTGTTCGCCTAGGCGTAAATGGCATCTTTCTCGCTACAGGATCCATCCGCCCGTCAGACGTCGAGTCGCTCCTTGATACAGTCCCGATGATTTCTGTCGGACGGCCTGAGCTGCACGACGAAATTACTGCCATCTCTTACGACGAAGAAGCACATGGTCGGATTATGGCCGATCATGTGCTCAATTACGGGCATCAGTCTGTTTGCGTCGTAGACGTTTCCCCCACTATTTCTCCGTCTGAGGCACACCGATCGCAATCCATGATCCGCACTCTTAAACGATCTGGCGCCGACGTCACCGTTGTTGAAGCGAGCGAGGACACCACGCGCATGATTACTGTCCAGCGTGTATTGGAGCTAGTGCAATGCAAACGAGTGACTTGCGTTATGTTCCCTGTTGATTACCGGGCTCTCCAGTTCATTGATTACTGCAGCTTGGCCGGTCTGAAGATCCCGGAAGCAGTGAGTGTAACTGGAACAGATGGTGTTTTCACTCAATGGCAACATTTCGGGTTAGCAACTCTGCGGTTGCCTGTGGAAGGAGTTGCTGCACGTGCCGCCCATATAATGGGGTCGCGATTAGAAAACCCAAGGCAAGCAGTTATCCACGAAACGCTTTTAGGATCCTTTGTTCCAGGGCGGACGCTAGCTACAGCACACCAGTTCCCGGAACAATCCCTATAATTCCGGTTCAATGTCAACGGCTACGTTCAACGTCGGGCACAGGGTCCCAGGTTAACGAGCAGAATGCCTACCCCTCCTATGCTGGAAAGCAAAGTCCCAAACGTTGTGGTAGAACCGACCGGCTGCCACCTCAAGTGGTTCCCATGCGATTTTCCCCCTCAGCGACAACTTGTTGAATCGAGGCAATGCGCAGGCTCAATCTTTTAGATTTCGAGCAGTTCTCGGGCCTGGTCGACAATGTTATTCAAAATTGCAGAAACCCCACCGATAATCGCGAGGACAATTGCGATTGCTCCGAAGACAGCGCCTCCAGCGAAGATACCTACGTTTTTGCTAGTATCCGCCGATCCCTTAGATTCGTGGCTCGTATTTGAGGCCGGCGTAGCAGTCACCGTGGTAGTTTTTGGCTCATTATCTCCGGTAGTGGCCGGAATACTGGTTGTGGCCTGCACGGAGGTAACTGCAGTTTCTGCACTTGGGGCGGATGCAGTAGCGATCGTCGTCAAGGTCTCCTGTGCTTGCGAACCCGCGGGGACCGGATCTGCCTGCACCCAATCCACAGACATGTAATCAGGATGGCTGAAGCTAAACGTGATGCGATTTGTTCCGCGCTGCAGCTGAAATTGCCCAAGGTTAATCACGCTAAAGTTCCGGTTGTGAGTGGTGTTCGGGGCCGGAACAGCGCCCTTCTGACCGTCTTCGGTCTCTACTGTTACGACGCCCCCTGGCTCGGTATCTGAAGATTGACGCATGGACAACTCATACACCCCATCGGTCGGAACATCGAAGTCTAACGCCCAGAACTCACCATCCCTGATGTATTGAATAATCTTTGCTCCGTCAAGGTTGCAGGCATCAACCGGGCTTTCTGGGTGTATAACTGGTGCCGAGCACTCATTCTTCGAGTCAGCATCCGAATACAAAGCGGGGTCATTCACATAGTCTTCGGCCTGAACCCTAATTGAATCGGGGCGGAGTCCGCTCTTAGTTACGTCCGCTCCGTTACGCCAAGCCGAAATCGCTTTCACGTTGTCAGTCTGAATCACGTCCGCTCCCCGCGACAGGTGGTACCCCCAGCCTGTTGAGGGATCTAGCAGTGAGGCTTCATCGGTATGTCCACCAGAGATCGAGTTCCACATTGAATCCGCAAACACCGCAGTCTTTGCATCTACTTTCTCCCAAAACTCATCGGTTCCCTGAAAGTCTTCCGGCGAACTCCACGGGATCTCAATCATGTCGGGTGTGTACTCGCCGAACTGCTCGAACTGGTCTTCCATGTCATCGCCGATGATGTGCATATAGAAGGCTTCGGGATGCTTTTTCATGAAGGCAACGGCGTCGGGCACGTTGGGAGAGCCTTGAAACAGCCCGTAGTCGAGCATGTCTCGCGCAGATAGTTCTTCGTACATCTGCTCACGGTAGTCCCAACCCTTGTCTAGGTCGATGAGCACATTTTCACCTTTAACCGCGTCGAGTAATTCATCAAGGGTCGGAACCTCGTACGAGGTGATCGCCGAGGGTCCGTTGCCAAGAGACTGTCGTAATCGTAGCTGTTTGATCTGCTCAAGAGTTAAGTCTGCTACTTCCCCCGTTCCATTTGTCGTTCTATCGACCGTCGGATCATGCATCAAAACGAGATGCCCGTCGGCAGTCCTCCGAATGTCGGTTTCAAGAATGTTTGCTCCGTCTCGAATCGCTGCTAAAAATCCGGGGATCGAGTTTTCCGGAAAATCCCTCCACTGGCCCCGGTGGGCCGCAATCCAGGGGGTTGGCGCATCACCCAAGGGAAGGCGCAATTCGGAAACCGATTCGATTGAGTGAGTAGGTGACGTCTCCACCGCATCTGCTGAAACCGTCATGGAGGCGAGCTGGGCAATTGCCGTAAAAATTGCCACTTGACGTGCAAAAATGCTGACTTTCTTCACATTAGAATAAGACCACCGGTTAGGAGTTTTCGCAATGGTTTCAGGCAGCCATTGATAAGTGCATATACTGGCGTTTTAACCGTCAGACAAGGCGTCGGTCATGAAAGATTCCAAATAAATTTACTCCAAATTATTCTGGTGCTAGACGCCGTTGCCAAAGTCACGGGTATCTGCCTCTCAGATGTCGCTTTCCGGAATCCTGCCCCTTGCCATGCGCCCAATCGTAGTGTGCGACAATGCGTGGCGTGAAAAAGCTTGTCGTCGCACTCGCGGGCGTGCTCAGCGCATGCTCGCTTATCGACGCCCCCGCGTCCCCCACCATCCCAACCTGCGAAAACCTCCCGCAAGAGGCCCGCGAGACGATCTCGCTCGTGCAGCGTGGTGGGCCGTTCCCCTACCCCGACAACGACAACG
Organism: Corynebacterium sp. NML180780; assembly: GCF_007786415.1. NCBI lineage: Bacteria > Bacillati > Actinomycetota > Actinomycetes > Mycobacteriales > Corynebacteriaceae > Corynebacterium > Corynebacterium sp. NML180780. The sequence continues at coordinate 10,614 of NZ_VNKN01000006.1, forward strand.
CCCGCTTTGGCAACTACGAGGGCGTACTCCCCGACGAGGACTTGAACTTCTACCGCGAGTTCACCGTGGACACGCCGGGCGTGTCGCACCGCGGCGCGCGGCGCATCATCACCGGAAGCCGCGACAACGACGGCGGCGCCGGCGACGAGACCCCCGAGGTGTGGTACTACACCGCCGACCACTACGAGAGCTTCTGCCAGGTGGAGGAGGTTCAAGATGTATAGGACAGGACACGGACGGAACCGGAACCCGGTGCTGCTCACCGCGCCGGTGCACACGGTCGCGGACGTCGCCGGGGCGATCTCCGTCGCGGTGTTCGGGCCCGAGCGCCCGGCGCCGCGCAATCTCGACGGCCTCGCCGACCTGCTGCGCGAGGCCCGCCCGGCGCGCGTGGTCGCCTGCGACTGGCACCTGCCGGCGGATGAGACGCGCAAGGTCGCCGCCGTCTTCCGCGACAACCGCGTCGAGCTGGTGCGCTAACTAGACCTGGATATTCGCGAGGTCCGAAAGGTCCGGGAACTCCGGCAGCGCGAGCCCGAACTGCGGGCCGACCGTAGCGAGCACCGCGAGCGACACACCGAGCGCCGCGAGCAGGGAGAACACCACCACGCCTGCGGTCGCGCCTGCCGACGACGCCTCGCCCCGGTGCGGCTGCGAGCTGCCCGGCGCGGGCGCGCTCTGCACGGGATCCGCAGTGGGCAGGTCGACGTTAGCCAGCTTCGCGCTACCGGCACGCAGGTCGTGGCAGCGCAGCTCCGCCTGCTCGAGCGCTTGGTGGTAGGCCAGACGGTCGTTGAAGTACTTGCCGGTGGCGTCGTTTTGCAGCACGTACGCCAGCGAATCCGCCTTTTCCTTGGCCAGCCCGGGGAACGCGGCCTGCAGCTGCTGCGTCAGCGAGCGCCCGTTTTCGCGGTCCCCCGCAGTGGTGGTGGCCGTGTTATCGGCGGCGTTGACGGCGCCCAGGCCCGCGACCGCCTCGGCGGTCGGGCCGAACGGGACGTCGGCGGCGGACTCGGACCCGCGCACCTCCAGGTAGTGCTCCGCCAGGCTGCGGGGCATGACCTTCTGCAGGAGGTCGAGGTCGTTGTAGGCGCTAGCCTCGGGGTAGACGTCCTCGATGGCGCGGACCCACGTGCCGGCGATCCGCTTGCCGCCCAGGTCCTTTTCCTCGCTCTTGAAGGAGTCGGCGTAGGCGCGCTCGGCGGCGGTCATCGTGAGCGTGCAGGACGCCTCGCCCTTGGGCGCGAGCTCCGCGGCCGTGGCGTGCGGGGCGACAAGGGCTGCGGCGGCGAGGGCCGCGGCGGAGAAGGCGGGGAGGTATGAAGTGCGCATGGTGCGTGTCCTTTCTGTGAGCCGTCTACTTGTTGTATCGGGAGTTGCGGTAGGAGCGTAACGGTGGCTGTGGCCAAGTTGCATGTTCCAGGGACGGTTTTAAGATGTGAGATATTACATTTGTATCTCTCAAAGGAGTCACGCATGCGTAGTCGTACCGTCATCGCGTTAGGGGTCTCAGCTTCGATCGCGCTCTCGCCAGTCACAGCCACTGCAGACCCGAGTGCTGCGGTTCCGGTCACGGTCGGCCAGAACGGCACTTCGCTTCACGTAGGCGAAGTAACGGTGCCGGTTACGGCGGCTGTCGCCGCCGTTGCCGGTATCGGCGTGCTCATAGGCGGCGCGCTCACTGTAGCCATTCAGGTGCTTCTGGCCGCAGGGGCAGAGAAGAACGAAGAGGGAGTGTCATCCAGCGATCTCCCAAGTGCAGAGTACGTCAGTCGTTTTGACTTCAGTGCGACTGAGCATGACCCCGCGATCGGCGGGCTCAGCGGCATGGATCAGCTCGAGGATGGGCGATACATCGCAATTTCCGATGACAAGCATGAACACGGCCCTATCCGCGCATACATCTTCACTACTCAGGATCATCGCAGGTTCGCGCATGAAGGTGAGGTGCGCCTCACGCTTCCTGACGGCTCCGACTACACCGAATTCATCGACGCGGAAGAGATTCGCCAGCTGCCCAATGGCAACTTGTTGTGGACCACCGAGGGAGACGCGCGCGAGGGACAGGTCGCTCCACCGCAACTGATTGAGTCGACCGCTGCTGGTCGCGAAGTCCGCCGAATCAATCCACCCGCATACCACTTCCCCGATGGACACGACACGAAGGGCATCCACCACAACAACGGACCGGAAGCAATGACATTGGCGGATGGTGGTACAACCGCGCTGACAATCAATGAGAATGCGCTCGCGCAAGACGGGACCAGCAACGATCCGAAGCACAGCTCAGTCAATCGCATCACCGAATATAACCTGGCCAACGGAAACGCCACTCACGAGTACGCGGTACGCGCGAACCCCGGTCGCGGAATCACATCCGTGCTCGAGGCAGAAGACGGGTCGCTCTATGTCCTTGAGCGCGGGTTCTACCCTGAGCTGGGAAAAAGCGGCGAAGTCCGCGGAGAGATTTACCGACTCACACTCAGCGGCGCGGACGATGTTCTCGGCAAGGACACGCTCGACGGGACTGAGCAGCTCGCAACTAAAGAATTGGTGTACGACTTCGCCGACAACCCACCGCAGCCCGACAACGTCGAGGCACTTTCATGGGGGCCAATGCTGGATGACGGCCGCCGTACCCTCCACATTGCTGTCGACGACAATTTCAACGACACACAGTCAACACTATTTCACACAGTTCTTGTGCCGTAAGGGGGCGGGGGAGCGTCGATAAGCAACGCCCCCCACTTTGCACCACGCCGTGTGATGTGTGGCATACTTCTCACAGTTGTGACACGAACCACGGAAAGAAAGTTGGCGTATGAACTCGCTACTCCTCGTCATCATCGGACTCGCCATGATGGTGGCCGGCTACCTGCTGTACTCCAGGTTCCTCGGCCGCAGCGTGTTCAAGCTATCGGACACGTTCCGCACGCCGGCGCACACCATGGAGGACGGCGTGGACTACGTGCCCACCAACAAGTACGTCCTGTGGGGCCACCACTTCACCTCCGTGGCGGGCGCGGCGCCGATCATCGGACCGGCCGTCGCCGTGATCTGGGGGTGGCTACCGGCGTTTCTGTGGGTCACACTCGGCACCGTGTTCTTTGCGGGGATGCACGACTTGGGGGCGCTGTGGGCGTCGCAAAGGCACAAGGGCCAGTCGATTGGCACGCTGTCCGGGCGCTACATCGGTGCGCGCGGGCGCAACCTCTTCCTCGTGGTCATTTTCCTGCTGCTGCTCATGGTGAACACCGCGTTCGCCGTGGTGATTTCGAACCTGCTCATCGCCACGCCGTCGGCGGTCATCCCCACGTGGGGCGCGATTATCGTCGCCGTCCTGATCGGCCAGGCAATTTACCGCCTCAAGTGGAACCTGCCGCTGGTCTCGCTGGTCGGCGTGGCCGCGCTCTACGCGCTCATCGTGCTCGGCGACCGCTTCCCCGTCGCCCTGCCGGAAACGGTCATGGGCATCCCGGACCGAGGCGTGTGGATCATCCTGCTCTTCGTCTACGCCTTCATCGCCTCGCTGCTGCCGGTGTGGGTGCTGCTGCAGCCGCGCGACTACATCAACGGCCTGCAGCTGTTCGTCGGCCTCTTCATCCTGTACGGCTCGTTCTTCATCGTCCGTCCGGAGATCGTCGCGCCGACGCTCAATGACGCCGTCCCCGCCGGCACCCCGAACATCTTCCCGCTCCTGTTCGTCACCATCGCGTGCGGCGCCGTCTCCGGCTTCCACGGCATCGTCGCCTCGGGCACGTCGGCCAAGCAGCTGGACAAGGAGACGGACGCGCGCTTCGTCGGCTACTTCGGCGCCGTCGGCGAGGGCCTGCTCTCCCTGGGCACCATCGTCGCCACCACCGCCGGCTACAAGACGCTCGCCGACTGGGAAAGCGTGTACAACGAGTGGAACGCGGGCGGCGTCAACGCGTTCGTCGAGGGCGGCGGCGCGCTCATGAACGAGGGCCTCGGCATCCCGACCTCCCTGTCCGCCACCATCCTGGCCACCATGGCCGTCCTGTTCGCCGCCACCACCATGGACTCCGGCGTGCGACTGCAGCGCATGGTCGTCGGCGAGATCGCCGAGATCATGGGCGTGAAGCTCTCCGGCCTGGTCGCCACCATCATCGCCGTCGGCGCCGCACTGGGCCTGACGTTCTCCACCGGCATGGACGGCTCCGGCGGCATGATCATCTGGCCGCTGTTCGGCACCACCAACCAGCTCATGGCCGGCCTCACCCTGTCCGTCCTGGTGGTCATCCTGACCAAGCTGCGCCGCCCCACCCTGCCGCTGCTCATCCCGCTGGTGTTTGTCACCCTCATGTCGCTCTGGGCCGCCGTGCTGCAGCTGCGCACGCTCTTCGAGGCCGGCAACTGGCTGCTGCTGGGCATCGACGTCATCATCATTGTTGCGGCCGTGTGGGTGGTGGTTGAGGCGGTGGCGTCGATTAGCAAGGCGCGCCGCGAGCCCGCGATGACCTGGGACGACGAGTATGCAACTGCTTAAGCGCCTCGGGGCGGGCCTCAGCGAGTTCTACCAGGCGCCGTACCGCCGCGAGTTCGCCCGCGCAGCCCGCGAGGAGGACGACCTGTTCACGCTGCTCGTGGCGTCGGAAACGCTCGGCATCCCCAACCCGGCCAGCTACTACACGCTCGAGTTGCTGCCGCTGCTGTACGATGACTTCCACGCCTGGCACACCCGCATGGGCATGGAACGCTCACCACTCGACGGGATCTCATGCTGCTAGACGCACCAGTCATGTTCTTCGGCGGCAAAGGCGGCGTGGGCAAAACCACCATCTCCGCCGCCACCGCCGTCCGCCTCGCCGCGCGCGGTCGCCGCGTCTTGCTCGTCTCCACCGACCCCGCCCACAACCTCGGCCACATCTGGGGCGAGGCGCTTCACGACGCCCCCGTCACCCTCGAGCCACGCCTCGACGCCATCGAGCTCGACCCGGCCGCCATCACGCAGCAGCACCTGCGCGCCGTCGGCGGCTCCATGCGCGCGATGATGCCGGAGCGCCTCCACCGCGAAGTGGACCGGCACCTGGAAATGTCGCGCCACTCCCCCGGCATGCACGAGGCGGCGCTGCTCGAGCGCATCGCCGACCTGGTTGCTGGGTCCGAATACGACAACCTCATCTTCGACACCGCCCCCTCCGGCCACACCTCCCGGCTCGTGGCGCTGCCGGAGCTCTTGGCCGCCTACACCGACGGGCTGCTCGAGCGGCGCGACAAGTCGGACAAGTTCAGCGACCTCGTCCGCGGCATGGGCGGCTCGAGCATCGGCGGCTCGCCCGTCGACCGCCGCAACCAGCAGATCCGCGCCACGCTGCTCGCCCGTCGCCGCAAGTTCGAGCGCCTGCGCGCCGTGCTCACCGATCCCGCCGAGTGCGTCTTCCACATCGTGCTCACCGCCGAGCGCCTGCCCGTGATGGAGTCGATGGAGTTCTACGAGGAGCTCACCGCGAACGGGGTGCACGTGGGAAGCGCGATTGTGAACCGGCGCACGCAGGATGAGGCGGGGGCGTTTCTGGAGGGGCGACGGGACGTGGAACAACAGGCGCTCGCGCTCTTGGACCTACCGGTGCCGGTGGTGGAGCTGCCGTGGCTCCCGGGCGAAATCGGCACGCGCGAGGCGCTCGGGCAGATCGCGGAGCGGCTCTAGGCGGAGCTACAGGAACCCGTCAAAGGCGGCCGCCTTGTCCGCCACGCGCTCCAGGCGCGACTCCGTCATGGACGCGATCTGGTCCACGATCACCCGCTCGCGCTCCAGGTCCGTGTCCGCGGCCTCGAACCAGGCGCGGAACACGGTGTCCAGCGTGCCGGGCGCGCCGGCACGCAGGTACTCGTGGACGCGGAAGATACGCTCGCGCTGCCGGTCCTGGCGCGCGATGTGGGCGGGCAGGTCCATCACGTAGAGGACGGCGACCGTCTTGAGCAGGCGGACCTCGGCCTCCGCGTCGGGCGGGACGACGAGGTCGCCGTGCGCCCGGCCGAGCCCCGTGGTGAGCTCCTGGTTCGCTGCACTCGCAAGCGTGGCCTCCGTGACCGCGCCGACGTAGCGCCCCACCAGCTGCGAGGTCAGGGACTTCAGCCCCGTCCAAGACCGCAGCGTGAAGTCGAAGTCCGCGGCCGCGGCGATGGCGGGCAGGGAGCGGAGGCGATCGGCGGCGTCGATGAGCTGGTCTGCCGTGCCGCCGAAGGCGTCCGCGCCCTTCTGCGCCAGCGCAGCAAGCTCCACGAAGTCCCACAGGACCTGCAGCGAGACGCGGCCGGAGACGATGCCGTCCTCCACGTCGTGGACGGAGTAGGCGATGTCGTCGGAGAAGTCCATGACCTGGGCTTCCATGGGCGGCCGGTCGTCGGTGTGGCCGGCGCGCGCCCACGCGAGCACGTCCGCGTCCTCGTCGTAGGCCGAGTACTTGCGGTTCACGGTTCCGTCCGCGTTGGTGCGGGTGCGCGGGTACTTCACGGCGGCGTCGAGGGAGGCCCGGGTGAGGTTGAGTCCGTATGAGGTGGCGTCGATAAGCACTTTGGGCTCGAGGCGCGCGAGGATGCGCAGGGTCTGCGCGTTGCCCTCGAAGCCGCAGGGTGCGACGGCGTTGAGCGCGTTTTCCCCGTTGTGGCCGTAGGGCGGGTGGCCGATGTCGTGGGTTAGGCCGGCCATCTCGCACAGGTCGGGGTGCAGGCCGAGGCGGCTGCCAATCCCGCGCGCGATCTGCGCGACCTCCAGCGAGTGCGTCAGGCGCGTGCGCGGGGTGTCGCCGTCGCGGGGGCCCACCACCTGCGTCTTATCCGCAAGCCGGCGCAGCGCGGCGGAGTGCAGCACGCGGGCCCGGTCGCGCGCGAAGGCGTCGCGCGTGTCCTGCTCGGGCGCGATCTGCGCCTGCTTCGGGGCCTCCGGCGCGCGGCGGGCGAAATCCTCAGTTGTATAGGTGTACACGCCCCAAGCGTAAAGGCTGCAGCGCGCGTTCCCCGGTTGCGACTACCCTAGTTGGCATGAATTCGCGCTATCTACGCATCGTGGCAACCGCGCCGCTCATCGCCGGGGCATTGCTTATCGACGCCCCCATGACCGCCGCCCACGCCACCCCGCCAACCCCCGACGCACCGGCCGTCCTCGCGCAGGCCGTGGACACCGCGACGGCGCCGGGCAAGCTCGCGCAGCCCGTCACGGACGACGCGGGTGTGCTCTCCGATGCAGAGCTGGCCAGCGTCAAGGACGCCGTGTCGAAGGTGAGCCAGGAGAAGCACCTCTCGCTGCGCGTGGTGTACACGAGCTCGCTGGGCACCCTGACCGGCCCGCAGTGGGCGGAGCAGGCCGTCGCCGCGAACGGCGCGAACACCGCCGTGCTGGTCGTCGCACCCGACGAGCGCGCCTACGGCGTCTTCGGCGGCAACGACTGGACGCAGAAGGACATCGACGCGATGGACGCTGCTGCCTATGAGAAGCTGTCGGCCAAGGACTGGGCGGGCGTCGGCACCGCTGCGGCTGAGGCCGCAATCAGCGGCAAGGGCGGTTCCGGGAGCGGCGGTTCCGATGGCGGCTCGGGCGCCGGCTGGGCCGCGGGCGGCGTCGGCGTGCTCGCGCTCGCCGGCGGCGGCGCCTACGTAGCGTCGCGCCGCAACACCAAGAAGCAAAACGCGAAGCAACTCGAGTCCGCCAAGGCGCTCACGCCCGGCGACACCGATTCGCTCGGACGCCTGCCCACGCCGACGCTCGAGCAGGTGGCGCGCGACGCCCTCGTCGCCGCCGACGAGTCGATCACACAGGGCAAGGAGGAGCTGCAGGTGGCGTCCGCGGAGTTCGGCGCCGAGCGCGTGCGCCCGTTCACCTCGGCGATGAACCAGGCGACCTCCACGCTGCAGCGCGCGTTCCACACCCACCAGAAGCTCTACGACGCCATCCCGGAGACCGAGCCGGAAAAGCGCGCCATGCTCATTGACATCATCTCCAGCTGCGGCAAGGCCGAGGAGGCGCTCAAGGCGAAGACGGATGAGTTCAACGCCATGCGCGGCACGCTCATGCGCGCCGACGAAGAGGTGAACAAGCTCCGCGCCCGCACCATCGACATTCGCGCGCGCATCGAGCCGGCGAAGGCGACGCTGGAGGAGCTGCGCAGCCGCCACGACGAGGGGATGCTGCAGTCGATCAATGAAAACGTCGACGTCGCCGAATCCTCGCTCGCGGAAGCCGAGAAACAGCTGAGCGAGGCCAGCGCGCTCGCCGCGAAGCCCGCGGGCCAGCAGGGCGCGCTCATCGACGTCCTCGCCACCGCCACCCAGGCCGTCAAGGTCGCCGACACCAACCTCGCCGCCATCGAGCACGCCGAGGACAACCTGGCCAAGGCGCAGCACAACCTGCCCGCGCTGATCAAGGAGATCGAGGGCGAGCTGCGCGAAATCGACCAGGTTAAGGACTCCACGCAGCAGGGCGCGCGTATCGACGTCGCATCCCTGGACGCCATCGCCGCGCAGGCCCGCGAGGCCCTGTCACAGATGGGCGACCGCGCTGAGACCGACCCGCTCGCCCTCTACACCGAGCTGACGGACCTGGATGGGCGCATCGACGCCGAGCTGGACCGCGCCAAGGGTGTTGCCAACGACCAGTCCCGCGCCCTCCAGCTGTTTACCCAGCAGATGCAGGTGGCCACGACCCAGATCCAGTCGGCCGAAGACCTCATCCGCTCCCGCGGCCGCATCATCGGCTCGCACCCACGCTCCCTGCTCGCCGAGTCCCAGCGCCAGTACGCCGAGGCACACCAGCGGCGGACCAGCGACACCCGCGGCGCGATCGACTTCGCCCGCGCCGCCACGGACACCGCGCGGCGCGCCTACCAGGCGGCCAAAGACGACGTGGACCACTACCGCTCCCAGCAGAACCGCCAGACCGCCGGCGACATCGCGCGCGCAGCCATGTGGGGCGCGATTCTCAGCGGCGGCTTTGGCGGCGGTGGCGGTGGAGGAGGCTTCTCCGGCGGTGGCGGAGGCGGCAACATTAGCCGCGGCGGCACGTTCTAGCAGCACAGACAGGTGTCCCGTTGCTAGAACGGCCGGGGTTCCGTAGTGTCTGAATCACAGCTGCGATACATTAGATCCACATAAGCTTTGGTTGGCAAACATCAGCCAGCCACCACGAGCAGAAGCGGGAGGTTTTCACGATGAGGGCGCTTATCACCACGCAACTCACCCCCGAAGACCTCAACGAGCTCGACGCGCTCCGCCGCTGCTCCAGCTCGGCTGCGGCGCGCGAAACACTGGCGCAGCTCGTGTCGGCGTTACGCCAGGGCGAGAGCATCTACGTCGGCTCGCCGGACGACGCCGAGTAGGGGTGGATTAGTAGCGGGTGCGGCGCACGGGGGCGTCGATAAGCGTCAGGCACCACGTCATGAACACGATGTCCAAGGTGATCTCCCGCGGGACGGTGACCGCGAGATCGCCGTTCGCGCGCGCGGCGGTCAGCGCGACGATGTTCCCCTGGGCGTCAACGATCTCGCGACGCGGGCGCAGCCCAGTCCGGTTGAGCTCGTATGCGGCGCCGTTGCAGTCCGCGGCGTAGCGCGCGACGGTGAGCGACGTTTTGCGGAACGCGAACTGCTCGCCGTGCGCGCCCTCAGCGCGCAGGTCAGCCGGGTTTTCGCTGGTGAAGCGGAGGGCCGTGGCGCCGAAGCGCAGCGTGCCGTCCTCCACCGCAGCGAGGCGCGCGCCGCCCCCGGCGGGTGGCTCATCGTCCTCGCGGATCAGCAGGTTGTCGCGCCAAATCACAGCACGAACACTAGCACGGCAACAAGCGAGAAGAGCAGGAGCGTTGCGATCAGCACGTTGGAGGAGACGATCTTGCGCGCCTCCAAGATTTCGCGGGATACCCAGGCGAGCGCGGCGACGTCGAGAAGCGAAAGCTCGGTCTCGCCCTCGAACTCCAGGATGGCCTTGCGCACGCCGTTGTGATCGGAGGTGAACTGGGCGACCTTCGTGCCGGAGGCATCGTCGACGATCCAGTTCTTCGAGGTCTCCGCGACCATCTGGTAGGTGCGGCCCTCCACGTCGACGCGGATCTGCTTCGCGCGCTTCAGCGAATCGTGCGCGCGCACGAACTCGCTGCCGCCTCGCGACGCCACCGCACCCGACTCCGGCGACGCGAGCAGTTCCCACTGCTGCCCCGCCACGACGGCGCGGTCGTGCGTGAACTCGCCGAGCACTTCGGGGCCTGCCTCGGCGAGCAGCTTCAGGTTGTCCCGATCCGAGCGGTCCCAGCTGACGTAGTGCATCGCGCTTATGCCCCGATCAGGCGGGCGGCGAGGTAGGCCTCGAGCTCGTCGATCTTCACGCGCTCCTGCTCCATCGTGTCGCGCTCGCGGACAGTGACCGCGTTGTCCTCGAGAGTGTCGAAGTCGTAGGTGACGCAGAACGGCGTACCGATCTCGTCCTGGCGGCGGTAGCGGCGGCCGATCGCGCCGGAGGTATCAAAGTCGACATTCCAGTGCTTGCGCAGCGTGTTCGACAGCTCGCGGGCGGGGACGGACAGCTCCTCCTTCTTGGACAGCGGCAGCACTGCCACCTTCACCGGAGCCAGGCGGCGGTCCAGGCGCAGGACGACGCGCTTGTCGGTACCGCCCTTAGCGTTGGGCGCTTCTTCCTCGTCGTACGCGTCCACCAGGAAGGCCATCATGGAACGGCCCAGGCCGGCGGCCGGCTCGATGACGTAGGGGATCCAGCGTTCCTCGTTGGCCTGGTCGTAGTAGGACAGGTCCTCGCCGGAGCCCTTCGCGTGCACCGAGAGGTCGTAGTCCGTGCGGTTGGCCACGCCCTCCAGCTCACCCCACTTGGAGCCCTTGAAGCCGAAGGCGTACTCCACGTCCACGGTGCGCTTGGAGTAGTGCGACAGCTTCTCCTTCGGGTGCTCGTACAGGCGGAGGTTCTCCTCCTTGATGCCCAGGTCGACGTACCAGTTGTAGCGGTCATCAATCCAGTACTGGTGCCACTCTTCATCCTCGCCCGGCTTGACAAAGAACTCCATCTCCATCTGCTCGAACTCGCGGGTGCGGAAGATGAAATTGCCCGGGGTGATCTCGTTGCGGAAGGACTTGCCAATGTTGGCGATGCCGAACGGCGGCTTCATGCGCGACGAGGTCATCACGTTCTTGAAGTTGACGAAGATGCCCTGGGCGGTCTCGGGGCGCAGGTAGTGCAGGCCCTGCTCATCATCCACCGGGCCCAGGAAGGTTTTGAGCAGACCCGAGAACGCCTTCGGCTCGGTCCAGTCGCCGGGCTGGCCGGTCTCCGGGTCGTTGATGTCTGCCAGGCCGTTCTCCGGCTCGTGGCCGTGCTTCTCCTCGTACGCCTCGATGAGGTGATCGGCGCGATAGCGCTTGCCGGTATGGCGGGACTCCACCAGCGGGTCCGTGAAGACCTCGACGTGGCCGGAAGACACCCACACCTGGCGCGGCTGGATCACGGACGTGTCCACGCCCACGACGTCGTCGCGGGACTGCACCATGTGGCGCCACCACTGGCGCTTAATGTTTTCTTTCAGCTCTACGCCCAGCGGGCCGTAGTCCCATGCCGAGCGCGTACCGCCGTAAATCTCGCCCGCGGGGAACACGAGTCCACGGCGTTTGCAGAGGTTGACAACGGTATCGATCTTGCTGGCGGGCACGGATAGCCTCCTGTAATCCGGTTTCGGGTAACGGTGCCAGTGTAGCCCAGCGCACGCCCGGCGTATGCGCATGGGGCGCGCACCGCGCGATTGCCCCACGCCCGCTCAAGCCCTTGGGCAAGAAACTGGCAAAAGCCTCGTAAATTTCCTAAACTGAGAATTCTGAGAACGCCCACAGCAATTAGAAAGGGGCGGCGCCTTGGCACGACGTAAACGAAGCGCCCCAGCAAACCTCGACGCAACCGCGGAGCTCATCAGCGCGCTGAACTCCGAGCTGCGGCTGCAGATTTTGCTTATGCTGTACAACGGCGATCACGTGGTCCACGAGCTGGTGGCCAACCTGAAAAAGTCGCAGCCGCTAATTTCGCAGCACCTCCGCGTGCTCAAGTCCGCCGGGCTGGTCACCTCCTCGCGCTCCGGCCGAGAGGTGGTCTACAGCCTTGTGGTCCCGGAGGCCGGAGAGGTCATCTTCGCGCTCTCCCGGGCCGCCACTCGGGTGACCAAGGAGGCAGAGGAAGCGAACGCCGAGCGCGACGATCTGGCCGAGAAGCGCAGCGCGCGCGAACACGGCGATGCGCCGACCTCCCCCGGCGCGGGCGCCGGCATGGGCGCGGCGATCGTGGCCCCACCAACGATGTCCCCCACCGTGGCTCCCACCGCGGACCCCGGGATCGTTCCGCAGACCCCGCGGCAGCCGGTGGAGTAGCCGCGCTACCGTAGATAGGTATGGCACAGCAGCACCAGAGGACGCCGAAGGAGCCCATCCCCAAACTCGGAGCGCGCATGACGCGCCAGCGCACGGCGGTGGTGGAGACGCTGCGCGACGTCGATAAGTTCGCCACCGCCAAAGAAATCCACGCCGAGCTGGATGCGCGTGGAGAGAAGGTCGGCCTGACCACCGTGTATCGCACGCTGCAGTCGCTCGCGGAGATCGACGCCGTCGACGTGCTCCAGAACGCCGACGGCGAGACGCTCTTCCGCCACTGCATCACCGAGCACCACCACCATCACCTCGTGTGCACGAAGTGCGGCCGCAGCGAGGAGATCGACGGCGGGCCCATCGAGGCCTGGGCGCGCGAAACCGCGAACTCGTTTGGCTACCAGCTCGTCGCCCACGACGCCGAGATCTACGGCATCTGCGCCGAGTGCAGGAGGCTTCTCGACGCCAACGCGTAACCTTACTTCTCCGCGAACTTATCCACCGCGCCGCCGAAGCGCCGGTCGCGCTTGGCGTACTCGTAGACCGCCTCGAACAGGTCGTCCTTGGTAAAGTCCGGGAACAGCTTGTCCTGGTAGACCATCTCCGCGTAGGCCGACTGCCAGAGCAGGAAGTTCGAGGTGCGCTGCTCGCCGCTGGGGCGCAGGAACAAGTCCACGTCCGGCATGTCGGGACGGTAGAGGTACTTGGAAAACGTCTGCTCGTTGATGTCCTGTGGGCGGATCTTGCCGTCGCGGGCGTCGGTGGCGAGCTGGCGTGCGCCGTCGATAATCTCTGCCCTGCCGCCGTAATTGATGCACATCGCGAGCGTCAGTCCGGTGTTGTCCTGGGTGAGCTCCTCGGCCGCTTCCAGCTCGCGCAGCACCGAGCGCCACAGGCGCGGGCGCCGGCCGGCCCAGACGATGCGGACGTTCTTCTCGTTCAGCTCGTCGCGCTGGCGGTGCAGCACGTCGCGGGAAAAACCGAGGATGAAGCGGACCTCGGACGCCGCGCGGCGCCAGTTTTCCGTAGAAAACGCGTAGGCCGACAGCCACTCGATCGTGCCCATCTCGATGCAGGCATCGACACAGTCCATGAGCACTGCCTCGCCGCGCTTGTGCCCCTCAGTGCGCTTCATGCCGCGCTGCTGCGCCCAACGGCCGTTGCCGTCCATCACGAGTGCGATGTGGCGGGGGATGAATTCCGGATCGATCTGGCGCAAAGTCATGCCCTTATTATGCCTGTTCCATCATTCGCAAACTCTTCAGCCCGGACTCCAGGTGGTACTGCAGGTGCGCGGTCGCCGCGCGGTGCACCTGCGCCTCCACTGTCGACTCCCCTGTCGCCGAGTCTGGCGTGTACTCATAGCCTCGCGCGAGCAGCCACATCGCGTGCAGGGTTTCCTCCGCCACAGTCATTGACCCCGGCGGGCGGCAGTTCGTGCACACCGCCCCGCCCACGGCGGCGTTGAACGCCCGGTGCGGGCCAGGCTTCTCGCAGTTCGCGCAGTTGTACAGCGACAGCCCCCAGCCGGCGTGGTCGGTGGCGCGCAGGATGAACGCGTCGAGGACCTGCGTCGGCGCCTCCGTCATCTGTAGCTGGCGGATGCCGTCCTTGACCAGGTCGAACAGCTCGGGGTCCGCCTCCTCGTACGCGAGTTTGTCCGCCGCCTCCAGGATCGCGCACGCCGCGGCGTAGCGCTCGAAGTCCTCGATGATGCGCGCGCCGTGGTAGGCCACGGTGTCAGCGGCGGTGATCGTGGACAGGCTCTTACCCGGGTAGATCTGCACGTCCAAGTCGACGAAGGGCTGCAGGCGGGAGCCGAACCGGGAGCGTGCCTTGCGCACGCCCTTGGCCACGCCGCGGACCAGGCCGTGGGAGCGCGTGAGCAGGACGACGACGCGGTCGGCCTCGCCGAAGTCGTAAGTGCGGACGACGAACGCGCGGTCGCGCCAGGACGGGCGGCCCGGGCGCGAAGGCCTCGAAGACCGAGTAGTCCGAATCGCCTTAGAAGCCAAGGCGGCCCAGCGCCTTCGGGTCCTGCTGCCAGTTCTTCAGCACCTTCAGGCGCAGGTCAAGGTACACGTTGTGGCCTACCAGGTCCATGATCTGCTGGCGCGAGCGGTGGGTGATCCCGGACAGGCGGCGGCCGTTTGGCCCCTCCAGGATCCGGCGCTGCCCGGGGCGCTCGAGGTAGATCACGGCGTAGATCATGGTGCGGTTCGGGTTCTCCGGGTCCGGCACCATCTCATCGATCTGGACGGCCACGGAGTGCGGCAGTTCGTCGCGAAGCCCCTGCAGCGCCTCCTCGCGGATCAGCTCGGCGATGCGCGCCTCGAGGTCCTCGTCGGTGACGTCGCCGACCGGGTAGAAGCGCGGCCCCTCCGGCAGCTGGCCCACCAGGATGTCCATGAGCACGTCCGTCTGCACGCCGTCCGTGGCGGAGACCGGCACCACCTCGCAGTCGCCGCCGAGCAGCTCGTGCAGCGCGAGCAGGCGCTCGCCGACCATATCGCGCGAAGCCTTGTCCAGCTTGGTCACGATGCCAACGATCGGCGTGTTCGGTTTGATGCGGCGGATCTGGTCCAGAATGAAGCGGTCGCCGGGGCCGATCTTCTCGTCCGCGGGCACCGTGAACCCGATGACGTCGACGTCTGCGAAGGTGTCCTTGACCACGTCGTTGAGCCGCTCGCCGAGCAGCGTCCGCGGGCGGTGCATGCCGGGCGTGTCCACGATGATGACCTGCGCGTCCTCCCGGTTCACGATGCCGCGGATCGGCCGGCGCGTCGTCTCTGGCTGGTCCGCCATGATGGCCACCTTCTCGCCCACGAGCGCGTTGGTCAGCGTGGACTTGCCGGTGTTGGGCCGGCCCACAAAGCTGACGAACCCGGAGCGGAAGCCCTCCGGCGTGTCGGTGAAGCCGGGCACGGTCGGGCGGGGCGCCGCGTCCGTGCCGCCGGTGGCATCGGCGCGCGCGTCGTCTGGCAGGTCGGCCTCGTCGGGGAAGAAAGTGCTCATGGCGCGTAATCCTACCCGGTGCGAAGCCCCCGGTACCTGTTCACCGCGGCCAGGATCTCAAACCGGCGCGGCGCCGTGAGGTGCCCCGGGTGCGCGCGCCCCGGCACGAGTGCCGCGAGCCCGTCGGCCTCGAGCTCGCCGAGCAGCTTCTCGACGCCCACCGCCACCGGTGCCCCGCCGCGGCCGCACCACTCGTCCAGCCGCTCCAGCGCGGCGGCGATCGCCGCCGTCTGCGGCGCCCCGGCCAGTTGCGGCAAAAAGGACATGTCGATGTCGCTTTTTCCCACGCTGATGGTGTCCTGTCCCCGCGCCTTCGGCCCGCGGCGCCGCCCGCCGCCTGAGCCGCCGGAGACAAAGGTCGGGCCCGACAGCGTGCGGGCATCCGGCGCGAACATCTCCGGTGTGACCGGCAGCTGCGCTGGCTCGTGCCCGCGCCCGACCGCGTGGGCCCGTTCTGTCACGTCGCTCGGCACGTAGGCGTCCAGGGCGATCACGGTGTCCGCGAGCCCCAGGTACGCGCCGGAGCCGCCGGCGACCAGCACCGTCGACACGCCGAGCTCCTCGTAGAGCCCGCGGACGCGTGCGCTGAACGGCGTGATCGGTTCGCGGTCGGCGGCGATGAGCTCCGCCATCACGGTGTCTCTGATCATGAAGTTGGTGGCGGAGGTGTCTTCGTCGATAAGCAACGTGCTCGCACTCGCCTGGAGAGCCTCGATGACGTTTGCGGCCTGGGACGTGGAACCGGAGGCGTTGGCGGTGGAGAAGTGCGCGGTGTCGGCGCCGTTGGGCAGGTTGGCAATGAACGCGGAGATGTCCTGCGACGTCACCGGGCGGCCGTCCTCCGCACGCACCGTCACGGCGTCGGCGCGGGTGATGGCGAACTCGCGGCCGTCGCCGAGCGTGTGCGGGTACACGCCGCGCTCAAGTGCGCGCAGCAGCGTGGACTTGCCGTGGTAGCCGCCGCCGACGATGACGGTGAGCCCCTCCGGGACGCCCATCCCGGTGACGGTGCGGCCGCTGGGCAGGTCGAACGTGACACGCAGCGGCTCGGGGCTGCGGAACGGGACGCCGCCGCTGAGCGGCAGATCGCTCGCGCCCGATGCGCGCGGGAGGTTCGCGCCGTCGGCGACGAACGCGACGAGCCCGCGGCCCGGCAGCTCGGCGCGGAGCGCCTCCTGGTCCCGGAGCAGCCACACTGCGTCTTCCAGGGCTTGGCGCGACACCGCCGCAGCCCGCTGCGCGAGCCGGGGGACGTCCTGCGTGAGCAGCTGCGCCGCCTGTTTGCCCAGCACCCGCCGGCCGCGCGCGGGCAGCCCGACGAGCAGGCGGAATTCTACGTCGCGCTCCCCCACCAGCACGTTGGTGCGCTCGAGGACCTCCTGGCCGAGCGCCCCGATGCTGATGGTGTTGGATTTGCCGCTGCCCCCTCCGCGGCCGGGCGCGCCGCCGGAACGCAGGAGTGCCGCAGCCTCGCGCGCCAGCACGTCGGCGACGGCGATGCGGTCGCCGCGCGTCGCGGTGAACTCGCCACCCACATCGAGCGCATCGCGCGGCACGATGACGCGGATTTTCGACGGCGACGCGAACGGGTCCGACTGCACCTTGTCCACCACCAGGCGGAACTCGCCGGCCTCGTACTCGCCCGCGAGCTTCTTGTACGCGCCGTAGTCGGCGCCGTCGATGTCGCGGCACATCCGATCCAGCTGGTCGATGGTGCCGCGCCGCTGTGCGGGGCGCGAGCTCCGCGCGTCGGTTCGGTGGTTCCGGTGTCTGCGTTGCTGTGCCATGCCCGCCACCGTAGTCGGGGGCGCGCCACCCCCCGATCGGCGGCCGGCATCCGCGTACCCCTACTCGGTATGCGTTACACTGGCCGTGCTTTTGTGATTGCACCCACTGCTGAAAAAGAAAGTGAAGCAGATGCCTTTCTATGAATTTCGTTGCCCAACCGGCCACACCACCGAGCGGCTTCTTCCCATGTCCTCCGAGTCGCGCACGACGGACTGCAAGGACTGCGGCGAGGAGGCGACGAGGGTGATTAGTGCACCGGCTGTGGGAAGCGTCGATAAGCGAAAGGCCCAGCTGGTGGAGGCAACGCAGAAGAGCGCATACGAACCCGCGGTCGTGAACTCGGTCCCGCGTGCCGGAAACCGGCGCGCCACCCAGGTCTCGCACAACCCGCAACACGCCAAACTTCCGAAGCCTTAGGAGGCAGCATGCCGAAGAATCTTTTCCCACTCGATTCCGCCAAGCCGTTCCCGGATCAGGAGACCGTCGGCCACAACCGCTGGCACCCCGACATCCCGGCGATCCAGACGGTGCAGCCCGGTGACACCTTCCGCGTTGACTGCCGCGAGTGGTTCGACGGCGACATCCACAACGACGACAGCGCAGACGACATCCGCGACGCGCCGCTGAACAAGGTCCACGCGCTCTCCGGCCCGTTCCGCATCGAAGGCGCGAAGCCGGGCGACCTGCTGGTTGTGGACATCCTGGACGTGGGGCCGATCCCGCAGGAGGAGGGCCCGCTCGCCGGCCAGGGCTGGGGCTACACCGGCATTTTTGCCAAGAAGAACGGCGGCAGCTTCCTCACCGACCAGTTCCCCGACGCGTACAAGGCCGTGTGGGACTTCACCGGCCAGACCGCGACCTCGCGCCACATCCCGGGCGTGAGCTTCACCGGCATCATCCACCCGGGCCTCATGGGCACCGCCCCGTCCCACGAGCTGCTGGGTAAGTGGAACCAGCGCGAGGCGTCGCTCATTGCCACCGACCCGGAGCGCGTCCCGCCGCTCGCGCTGCCGCCGGAGCCCGACCACGCCATCCTCGGCTCGCTCACCGGCGCTGACTTCGACCGCGTCGCCGGCGAGGGCGCCCGCACCGCCCCGCCGCGCGAAAACGGCGGCAACCAGGACATCAAGAACCTGTCCAAGGGCACGCGCGTGTTCTACCCCGTGTATGTCGACGGCGCGAACTTCTCCGTCGGCGACCTGCACTTCTCCCAGGGCGACGGCGAGATCACGTTCTGCGGCGGCATCGAGATGGGCGGCTTCATCGACTTCCACGTCGACGTGATCAAGGACGGCATGGCCAAGTACGGCGTGACCGAAAACGCCATCTTCATGCCGGGCAACGTCGAGCCGCAGTACAGCCAGTGGCTCGCGTTCTCCGGCACCTCCGTCACGCTCGAGGGCGAGCAGCGCTACCTGGATTCCCAGTTGGCGTACCAGCGCGCGTGCCTCCACGCCATCGATTACCTCACCACGTTCGGCTGGTCTCCGGAGCAGGCCTACCTGCTGCTGGGCGCGGCGCCGATCGAGGGCCGCTTCTCCGGCGTGGTGGACATTCCGAACGCGTGCGCCACGGTGTACCTGCCGACGGAAATCTTTGACATTGACATCCGCCCCGGCGCCGGCGAGCCGCCGCGCATCGACCCGGGCATCGGCGCACCGCGCTCGTCCTTCGCCTAGGCGGTACGTGCGGGGTCGACGATGCACTCCTGCAGCTCAACGAGCGGCAGCTCGTCGAGCCCGCGCTCGCGCACCGCGCGCACCATCGCGCCCATCGTCCCGGCGAGGTGGTCGAGGCGCTGCTGCGGCGCGACGTCGATGAGCGCGGCGTACAGCGCCGTCGCCAGGTCACCCGCACCAACAATGTTGCCGCCGAGCCGCGGGGCGTCCGTGCGCAGGACGCTTGTCGACGCCACGTCGACCATCCCAATCGTCTCCGGGTTGCCCGTCTCCACCGAGGTGATGAGCGCGTTGCTGCACAGCGACCGCGCGGCGTCTGCGAGCGCCTCGGTGTACTCCGCGTACTCCGCGTCCGCGGCGTACGCAGCCTCGGAGGTGCTGCCCGCCTGGTCGAGGCGCCGGCCGGTCAGTAGCGAGAGTTCCCACTGGTTGGGCGTGATGGCGTCGGCAAGCGGGATGAGCGTCTCCGTGTACACGTCGGGGATGTCCTCGTTGACAAACGAGCCGACCTCCGAGTTACCAATCACCGGGTCGCACACGTAGCGCGCCTGCGGGTTGGCTTCCTTGATGGCCACGACGGCGTCGCGCACCACCTCCGCCATCTCGGCGGTGCCGAGGTACCCGCTGACAAACAGGTCTACCTGCGGGAACGCGAACTCCATGCCGCGCAGGATCTCGCGCACGTTGTCAGCGCCGAGCACGGGCCCGCGCCAGGTCGGGTACTCCGTGTGATTGGAAAAGTTGACGGTGTGCACTGGCCACACCTCGTGGCCGAGCCGCTGCATAGGAAACACGGCGGCCGAGTTGCCCACGTGCCCGTACGCCACCGCCGACTGCAGCGAAACGATGTTCACTACAGCGCTTCCACGTTGAACTGCAGCTGCGGGTTGGCGTAGTAGTCCTGCGCCTCCACAAGCTTGAGCTCCTGCGAGTCCGCCTCGTGGGTGAGGCGCAGCATGTCGTAGACGGAGCTTGCGGTGCGAGCCAGCGCGTCCGCCGCGTCGCCGCCGCGCAGGTAGTGGCCGGTGAACAGGGCGGCGGTCACGTCGCCGGAGCCGTTGCGCTTAAACGGCAGGCGCGGGGTGCGCACGATCCACTTGCCCTTGTCATCCACGGCGATCGTCTCCATGACGTCCTCCGGCGCGTCGGGGCGCTCGACGGAGGTGACCAGCACGGTCGACGGGCCCATCTCGCGGGCGGCGTCCACGGCTGCCAGCGTCGAATCCAGATCGTTGACGTCGCGCTCGGTGAGGTAGCCCAGCTCGAACTGGTTCGGGGTGATCAGGTCGGCGGCTGGCACGACCTTGTCGCGCAGCAGCGGCGGGATGTTGTCGG
This sequence comes from Corynebacterium sp. NML180780, assembly GCF_007786415.1. Lineage (NCBI taxonomy): Bacteria > Bacillati > Actinomycetota > Actinomycetes > Mycobacteriales > Corynebacteriaceae > Corynebacterium > Corynebacterium sp. NML180780. The sequence goes on from NZ_VNKN01000006.1 coordinate 30,790, forward strand.
AGACGTGGCAGCCCGACTTCGCGTTGCCCATCACCGGGTCGCACGCGTAGATGGCGTTCGGGTTCTTGGCCTTGACCTGAGCGACTGCGTCGACGATCACGTCGGCGATGTCGTCGCCGCCCTGGTAGCCGGAAAGCACCGCGTCGACACGCTCGAGGGCGCCGCGCTCATCCATGCCCTTGATGATGTCCGTGACATCCGAGGCCGGGATCATCGGGCCGGTCCAGTGACCGTAGCCGGTGTGGTTGGAAAAGTTGACGGTGTACACCGGCCACACCTCGTGGCCGATGCGCTGCAGGGGAAAGACGGCGGCCGAGTTGCCCACGTGCCCGTACGCAACTGCCGATTGGATGGAGAGAATGTTACTCATACCACCTATTGTGCCCCCGCCGCTTTGCGACGGGGGCGTCAGGGGCCACAAACGCAGCCCCGAGAATTTCCTAATTTTCTCTACAGCTCTGGGGAGACGAGGATCTTCACCGCGGTCTCGTTGCGGTTGATCAGGGTGTCAAAGCCCTCGTCGACCACGCCGTCGAAACCGATCTTGCCGGTGATGAACGGCTTGAGGTCGATCTTGCCGGACTCGACGAGCTTGATGGTCTGCTCGTGGTCGTGTGCGTAGCCGATGATGCCGCGCAGCGTCAGCTCCTTCATGACGACGCTGTGGATGTCCAGCGATGCCTTCTTGGACCAGATGGACTCCACGACCAGGGTGCCCTTGAGCTTCAGGCAGTCCACCAGCTGGTCCAGCACAACGTTCACGGAGGTGGCCTCGAAAGCGATGTCCGCGCCCTTGCCGTCTGTGATCTTCATGATCTCTTCCTTGAGGTCCTGGCTGCTCGGGTCGATGGCGTAGTCGACCACGCCGGCGTCGAGCGCCTTCTGGCGACGCAGCTCGGAGAGCTCGGAGATGACCACGGTGCAGCCGTATGCCTTCGCCACCGCGGCAGTGAGCACGCCGATCGGTCCGGCGCCGCCGATCAGCGCCACGTCGCCTTCCTTCGCGTCCGCGGCGGAGAAGCCGTGGTGGGCAACGGAAAGGGGCTCGATCAGGGCGGCCTCATCCAGCGGGATGTCGTTGGAGATCGTGTGGACCCAGCGGCGCTGGACCGCAATCTTCTCGGAGAGGCCGCCGCCACCGCCAGCCAGGCCAATGAAGTTGACGTCCGGGTGCAGGTTGTACGGGCCCGGCTTCTTCGGGTCGACGTCATCCGGCAGGACGTACGGCTCGACGACGACGTGCTGGCCGACCTCCAGGTCGTCCACGCCCTCGCCCAGCGCGGAGATCACGCCGGAGAACTCGTGGCCCAGGGTGACCGGCGGCTCTTCGCCCGTGATCGGGTGAGGGTGGCCCGGCTTCGGGCAGAAGATCGGCCCCTCCAGATACTCGTGCAGGTCTGTGCCGCAGATGCCGCACCAGGCGATGTCGATGAGCACCTCGCCCTTGCCCGCCTCCGGCGCGTCAATCTCTTCGACGCGGATGTCTTTCTGACCGTAGTAGCGCACTGCACGCATTGGAAAACCCCTTTCAAGAGGAAAAACTGACAGGTACTATTTTAGCGCGTTTCGTCAGTCGGCAGCGGCTCTTCGGGGGGTTCGGGGACGTCGATAAGCACTGTCCTCGTCTTAATGCGGCCGCGGCGGTCGAAGCCGCCCTCGGCGGTGTAGCGCACGCCGTCGATCACCGTCGACGACCCCGGGAGCGGGACGCGGCCAAGCTGGTAGGACAGTAGGCCGGCGAGGGTGTCCACGGAGTCGGTGAGCTCGTCGTCGAACTCGACTTCGTAATCGAAGTGGTCCTCGAGGTAGTCCACCAAGTCATCGAGCGGCAGGCGGGACTGGGCGCGGAACTGGTGCTCGCCGATCTGCTCGACCGGAGCGTCCTCGTCCTCGTCGAACTCGTCGGTGATCTCGCCGACAATCTCCTCCAGCAGGTCCTCCATGGTGAGGAGGCCGGCCACGTTGCCGAACTCGTCAATGACAATCGCAATGTGCGTGTTTTGCTGCTGCATCTGCTTGAGCAGCTCATCCAGCGGCTTCGACTCCGGCACGAACAGCGGATCGCGCATCAGCCCGGTCAGCTGCGTCGACGCGTCGACCGGGGCACCGTTGTCGCCGAACATGTCCTTGAGGTACGCCACGCCGACGATCTCGTCGACGCTCTCGCCGATGAGCGGAACGCGCGAGTGACCCGAGCGAACCATCAGGCTCGTGGCCTGGCGCGCCGTCTTTTCGCTCTCGATCCAGATCATCTCCGGGCGCGGCACCATCACCTGGCGGGCGTGAGTGGACGCGAGGTCGAAGATGTTCTGGATCATGCGGCCCTCGGTGGTCTCCACCACGCCCTTCTCCTGCGCAATGTCAACAGCCTCGCGCAGCTCCACTTCGGTGGCGTACGGGCCGTCGCGGAAGTCCGCGCCCGGGTGGAACAGGTTGCCCAGCTTGATCAGGAAGCGGGACACCGGGCCCAGCACCGTGTGGAACACCACGAGCCACTGGGCCGCCTTCAGCGAGATGGTGTACGGGTTGCGCTTGCCGGCCGTGCGGGCGAAGACGCCGATGATGCTGAACTGCAACAGCGCCACCGCTACGATCGCCGCGGTGATCGCCCAGCCTTCCGCGTCAATGAGGTCCATGGCTGTGATCGCCGCGAACACCGCCGCCGTGATGTCCAGCGTGGTAGACAGCAGCACGAGCATGTTGACGTGGTTCGCGCGTGCGTTGACCACGCGCAGCAGCGCCGGCGCGCCGGCGACCTCGTCCTTCACCATGTTTTCCACACGCGCCCGGGAGACCGGGGTCAGGGCGGATTCGACGGAGCCAAGGAGGCCGGACAACAGCATCGCCGCGAGCGCGATGATGCCGTAAAGAATGGTGTTGTGCATTGAGGCGTTAGTTCTCGTTCTGGGTCGGTGCGTTGGGGCCGCTGGGGCCGTGGGTGCCGTGGGGGTCTGCGTGCTGCGCCTCGCGCTCACGCATCAGGCGGTCGAGCTCCTCGCGGTCAGCGGCGGAGGGGAACGCGTGCGCACCGGTCGGCTTCGGCTGGTACTCCACCCCGCGCGCGGTCATGGAGTCGTACCAGTCGGCGAGGATCTCGTTCTGCAGCGCGAACATCTCGCGCTCGTCGGCGGGCTGGATGTGGTCGTAGCCGAGCAGGTGCAGGACACCGTGGACAGTAAGCAGCGCGAGCTCGTGCGCCAAATCGTGGCCGGCCATCTCCGCCTGCCTGCGGTCAAACGCCGGGCACAGGATGATGTCGCCGAGCATCGCCGCGCCCATCGGGGTCGCGTCGGGGCGGCCGCCGCCCGGGGTCAGCTCGTCCATGGGGAAGCTCATCACGTCGGTCGGGCCCTCAAGGTCCATCCAGCGGACGTGGAGATCGGCCATCGTCGGCTCATCCACGAGCGTGATCGTGGCCTCGGTGTCCGGGTGGACGTCCATGGTTTGGAGGGCGAACGAGCAAACGTCGATAAGCATTTGCTCGTTTACGTCGGCCTCGCCGGACTCGTTGAGAACTTCAATGCTCACTGGCTGGCTTCCTCCTCGCGCTCGCGCTCAAGCTCCTGCTGGCGCTTCTCGTAGCGCATCGAATTCTGGGCATCGTGCCGGTCGTACGCGGCGACGATGCGGGAGATCAGGTGGTGGCGCACGACGTCCTCGCCGCGCATCTCCTGGAACGCGATGTCATCGATGTTGGACAGAATGCGCCGGGCAACGCGCAGGCCGGACACGGTGCCGCGCGGCAGGTCCACCTGCGAGATGTCGCCGGTGACCACCATCTTCGAGCGGAAGCCCAGGCGGGTGAGGAACATCTTCATCTGGGCACCGGTGGTGTTCTGCGCCTCGTCCAGGATCACGAACGCGTCCGACAGGGTGCGACCGCGCATGTAGGCAAGGGGGGCGACCTCGATGATGTTGGCGTCGACGAGCTTGGGGATCATCTCCGGGTCCAACATGTCCCGCAGCGCGTCGTAGAGCGGGCGCAGGTACGGGTCGATTTTGTCGTTCAGCGTGCCCGGGAGGAAGCCAAGCTTCTCGCCCGCTTCCACGGCGGGGCGGGTGAGGATAATGCGCTTGACCTCCTTGGCCTGCAACGCCTGCACCGCCTTCGCCACGGCCAGGTAGGTCTTGCCGGAGCCGGCGGGGCCAATTCCGAAGGTGATGGTGTGCTCATCAATCGCGTCGACGTACTGGCGCTGGCCCGCCGTCTTGGGGCGGATCACCTTGCCGCGGCGGGCGACGATCTCGGCGCCGAGGATCTCGGACGCGGATTCTGGCGTGTCCGTCTCCATAATGCGGGCGGCGTGGACGACGGAGTCCGGGTCAACGGGCACACCACGGCGCGCCATGGACTCAAGCTCATCGACGACGCGCGCCGCGTAGGCCACGTCCGCCTCGGCACCGCGCAGCGTCAGCGTCGTGCCTCGCGCGTGGATGTCAGCGGCGAGCTGCCGGTTGAGGACCCGCAGGTTGCCGTCGTTGACTCCGAGGACGGCCTGGGCGTAGGCGGAGTCCAATTCGAGTTTGCGGGTAACTGGATTTTGCATGCTGCTCCTCAACACTACCAGCGAGACGTCAACGCGCCGATGGCGCAAAGTGCCGCGAACCCGGCGCTCGCTGTGCGCAGGACTTGCGGCCCCATCCGCACGGGGTGGGCTCCGAGCAAATCTAACTCATCCTGGCCAATGCCGCCCTCCGGGCCGACGATGAGGAAGACCTCTTCGCCGAAATTAAGGTCCTTGATGGAGTCGGTCGCATCTTCGTGCAGCACGACCGCGGGCTTGCCGGCGATGAGGTCCTTGAGTTGGTTGGTCGTCACCGCGTCGTGGACCTTAGGCAGCCACGCCCGGCGCGACTGCTTCGCGGAGGCGGCTGCCTGGTTTTGCCACTTCTGCACCTGCTTCGCCTGCTTGTCGTTCCCCCACCGCGCGATGGTGCGGTGCGAGATCCAGGGAATGATGGCGTCCGCGCCGCCCTGCACGGCGAGGTCGACGGCCAGCTCGGCGCGCTCCGACTTCGGCACCGCTTGCACGAGCGTGACGCGCGGCGTGGGCGCGGCTTCGGTGTGTTCGGCCACCACGTCGCCGACGACACGGTCGCGCGAGCAGTCCCGGACGACGACTTCGGCGGCGTTGCCGTGGCCGTCGACAAGCATGATGTGCTCCCCCGGGCCGATGCGCTTGACGTGGGCGTGTTTCGCTTCGGCGCCGTCGAGCTCGCCGGAGCTTGGCTGCGCGGCGTAAAAGTACGGCAGGCTCATCAGCGGCGGAACTTACCACGCATGCGGGAGAAGAAGCTTTCCCCGCCGGACTCCTCGCTGGAGTGCACGCGCGCCTCGTCGTCGTGCGACTCGCGCAGCTGCTCCAGCGCGGCGCGCTCGTCCTTGTTCAGATCGGTCGGCACGACCACCTTCACGTGCGCAACCATGTCGCCCGCGCCCTCGGCGCGCAGGCGCGGCATGCCTTCGCCGTGCAGGACGATCTCCTCGTCCGGCTGCACGCCAGCCGGAACCTGGATGGTGGTCTGCTCGCCGGCCAAGTTCTCCACGGCCAGATCGGTGCCAAGCGCAGCGTCATACATTGGCACGCGCAGCTGCAGGTGCAGGTCGTTGCCCTCACGGGCGAAGACGGCGTGCGGGGCGGTGTGGACCTCCACGTAGAGGTCGCCCGCCGGGCCGCCGCCGTGGCCGACCTCGCCCTGGTTGGCCATGCGGATGCGCATGCCGGACGCGATGCCGGCCGGGACGTTTACGGTGAGGTCGCGGGTGGTGCGCACGCGGCCGTCGCCGGCGCACTGACGGCACGGGTCCTTAATAATCTCGCCGTAGCCGTGGCACTTCGGGCACTCGTGGGTGGTCATCACGTTGCCCAGGAAGGACTGCTGCATCTCCTGCACCGCGCCCTGACCCTGGCAGTAGTCGCAGGTTTCCGGCTTGGCGCCCGACTCTGAGCCGGAGCCCTGGCACTTGTTGCACAACACGGCGGTGTCCACGGTGACGTCCTTCTTCACGCCCGCAAACGCTTCTTCCAGCGTGATCTGGGTGCGCAGCAGGGCGTCGTTGCCCGGCTGCACGCGCGAACGCGGCTCGCGGCCCGCGCCGCCCCCGCCGAAGAACGCCTCGAAAATGTCGCCGACACCGCCGAATCCACCGAAGCCGCCGCCGGGCCCGGCCGCGCCGCCCTGCTCCATTGGGTCTCCGCCGCGGTCCACAATGCTGCGCTTCTTCGGGTCCAGCAGGACCTCCTGCGCCAGCGAGATGTCCGCGAACTTCTCCGCAGCCTCCTCGGACGGGTTCACGTCCGGGTGGTACTTGCGGGCGAGCTTGCGGTACGCCTTCTTAATCTCTTGCTCCGTGGCTTCCCGGTCGACGCCGAGAATGCCGTAGTAGTCTCGTGCCAAAGTATTTACCCTTTCAGATTTATAGAAGTGTGAGGAAGTGCTTCGCCCGCTGGTCGCGGCTGCTATTCGCCCCGCAGGATGCGGCTAATGTATTGGGCCACGGTGGCAACCTTTTGAATCGTACCGGGGTAGTCCATGTACGTCGGACCGACCACCCCGAGTCCGCCAAGCGCCTCGTCGCCCGCGCCATATGCAGTAGTAACAATCGCGGCCTGGGAAAATTCCTCGTTCTCGTTCTCCCGCCCGATCCGCACGGACACCCGCTCCAGATCCTGCGCGCTGGCCAGGAGCTTCAGCACGACGACCTGCTGCTCCAGGGCCTCGATCACGTTGTGCAGGTCCGCCAGCCGGTGCACGGTCAGGTTGCCCGCGCCGGCGATGAGCAGGCGGTCCGCGGTCGTGTCCACCAGCGTGTCCACGAGTACGGCAGCGCAGCGCCCGACGGCGTCGGCGAGTGCGCGCGGGGCGCGCGCGTGCAGGGTGGACAGCCCGGCGGCGGCCTCGCGCATCGTCCGGCCAACGAGGACGTCGTTGAGGAGGTCGCGGAGGACGGGCACGTGGGCGTCGACAAGCGGCCCCTTGAGCTCGACATTGCGCTGGTCGACGCGCCCGGTGTCGGTGATGACCACCAGCAGCAAGCGAGTCGGCGTGAGCGAGACGACCTCGCAGTGCTTCACGCGCGACAGGTCGAGGTTGGGCAGCTGCACCACCGCGGCCTGGTTGGTCAGCTGGGCGAGCAGCTGGACGCTGCGGCGCAGCACGTCCTCGAGGTCCACGCCGTGCTCGAGAAAGTCTAGGATGGCGTGGCGCTCGGCGACGGAGAGCGGCTTGACGTCATCGTGCAGCGCGTCCACGAACGCGCGGTACCCGGCCTGTGTGGGGATGCGGCCGGAGGAGGTGTGAGTTTGGCTGATGTAGCCCTGTTGTTCCAACACGCTCATATCGTTCCTGATGGTCGCCGAGCTCACGCCGAGCCCGTGGCGCTCCACCAGTGCCTTCGATCCGACTGGTTCTTGCTGCGCGATGTAGTCTGCAACGATTGCGCGCAGCACCGCCTTGCGGCGGTCATCAGCAGCACTCATTAGCACTCCCTCTCATCGACTGCCAGCTATCCTACTCGGCGGCCAGAATATCGGTCACGATGCCGTCTGCAAGCAATCGGCCCGCATCCGTCACCGCGATGCGCTCGCCCGCGGTGAGCAGGCCGCCGCGCACATGCTTGTCGACGACCTCGCGCGCCCCTGCCCCAACCGAGCCGGCAGGGACACCCTCCTTGAGCCGCAGGCCGAGCATCACCTGCTCGTCGTGGTGCTCCGCATCCGTCACCGTCTCCGTGAACCCGATCGGCAGCTCGCCGCCCCGCAGGATGTCGGCGTAGCGCTCTGGGCGCTTCACGTTTGCGAAGCGCTCGCGGCCGATATAAGAGTGCGCCCCCGGACCCGCGCCCCACCACTGGCCATCGCGCCAGTACAGCAGGTTGTGCCGGCACTCCCCGCCCGGCTTCGACCAGTTGGACACCTCGTACCAGCCGAACCCCGCGGCCTCGAGCGCCTCGGCGATCAACTCGTAGCGGCGCGCGTACACCTCCTCCTCGGGCGCCGGCAGCTCACCGCGGCGCACCTTGCGCGCCATCGCGGTGCCGTCCTCCACGATGAGCGAGTACGCGGACACGTGGTCCACTCCCGTGGAAAGGATCGCGTCGAGCGTGGCGCGCACGTCATCGTCCGTCTCCGTCGGGGTGCCGTAGATCATGTCCAGGTTGACGTGGTCAAACCCGGCGGCAAGCGCCTCGCGGGCAGCGGCGACAGCGCGCCCCGGCGTGTGCGCGCGGTCCAGCACCTTGAGTACGGGCGTGGAGGCGGACTGCATCCCGAGCGACACACGAGTAAAACCTGCCTCGCGCAGCCCCGCGAAGTAGCCGGGGCTGGTGGACTCCGGGTTCGACTCCGTGGTGACCTCGGCGTTCGGCGCGAGGCCGAAGGTGTTGCGGACGGCACCCAGCAGGCGCGACAGCCCGTCTGCGCCGAGCAGCGACGGGGTGCCCCCGCCCACGAACACAGTGTCCGCGCGCGGCGGGGTGCGCTCGCCCCGCGCGGCGGCGGTGCGCGCGGCGGCGAGTTCCAGCTCGCGCTCGATCGCGTCCAGGTACTCCGCGTGCGAGGACGCTACCTCGGTGGGCGTGTACGTATTGAAGTCGCAGTAGCCACAACGGGTCGCGCAGAACGGGACGTGAAGGTAGACGCCAAAAGAGTCGTGTTCAGCCATGCGGCCAGTTTAGGCACCGCGCCGGGAGCGCTTCGCCGCGACCTTCTCCACGATCCGGTTGATGCGGGCGCGCTCGTCCAAAAACTCCGGCGGGTTGGTCCCGCGCATGGTGCGCACGAACGCCGGGTGGTCGACGCACACGGTCTCCACCCACCCCTCGACGGCGGCCTCGACCAGCTCTGAGACGGTGGCGTAGAGGTGCGGCAGGCTCACCGCGCCGAGCTCGCGGGCGACCATGTCGGTCTGCTCGAGGGTGTAGGCGACAATCTCGGTAAGGTGCTGGACGGTGAGGTCGGTGCGGCCGGTGAGCGCGTCCTCCATCGTCTGCACGGAAAACGGCGCAGAAAGCGGGAAGAGCTCTTCCAGCCCGGTGGCGTCGAGAAGCTCCGGCTCGGGGACCTTCTCCTCGGGGCAGGCGGAGGCGGACAGGACGCCCGCGCGCATCCCCGAGGTCAGCGCCTGGCGCAAGCCGATGAGCTCGCCGACCACGCGGCGCGCGTCCACGCGGGCGTCGTCGGCGATCTCCACAAACTCAGCGAGGCAGTCGTCCGTGAGCTCGCCGTCGTAGTCCGCGACGGCCTCTGCAATGTGCTCGATGTACTCGGCGACCTCGTCGCCGATGTTGTAAATCTCCTGCGTGAGCTCGCGGTGCCGCAGCATTGCAGCCGTCTTGTGCACGGACAAGCCCCCTTTTGTATTGCTCAGGACGAGTTACGGATTTGCTGGGAGCAATGCTAAGGCACGGGCGCGCCCCGGCGCGGAAGGCGCGCCGAAGCTACGCCGCACCCACCCCACCCCCCGGCGGGTGCTAGCGCTCGTAGAGCTTGTCGATGTCCTCGCGGAAGCGCTGGAAGACCACGTTGCGCTTGACCTTCATCGTCGGCGTCATTTCGTCGTCGCGCTCGGAGAGGTCGCGGTCCAGGATGCGGAATTTCTTGATCGCCTCGGCATGCGAAACGGTCGCGTTGGCCATGTTGATCGCGTCCTGCACCTCCGCGCGCAGGCTGGCGTCCTGGGCGAGCTCCGAGAGCTTCTTCTGCTCCGGGATGTTGTGGGTGGCCTTCCAGCGGGCCAGCTCGTCCTCGTCCAGCGTGACCAGCACGCCGATAAATGGCTTGCCGTCGCCGACGATGAGCGCGTTGGAGATCAGCGGGTCCTGGCGGATGATCTCCTCCATCGGCCCGGGCGAAACGTTCTTGCCGCCCGCGGTGACAATGAGATCCTTCTTGCGGCCGGTGATGCGCACGAAGCCCTCGTCGTCCACCTCGCCCAGGTCGCCGGTGTTGAACCAGCCCTCGTCGAACGCCTCGGCCGTGGCGTCCGGGTTGTTCCAGTACTGCTTGAACACGCCGGGGCCGGAGAACTCGATCTCGCCGTCGTCGTTGATCCGCACCGAGTAGCCGTTGACCGGCGGGCCGACGGTACCGATCTTCTGCCCGACCTTGTTGTTCACACACGCCGCGGCGCAGGTCTCGGTCAGCCCGTAGCCCTCATAAATGGGCACGCCCATCCCGCGGAAGAAGTGCGACAGCTCGGCGCTCATCGCGGAACCGCCCGTGATTCCGTAGGTCACGGCGCCGCCCATGGCGTCCTTGAGCTTGGAGTAGACGAGCTTTTCAAACACCTTCCGCTTCGCCTTCTGCACGCGGTTCGGCCCCTCCGGCGTATCCAGCGCCTTGGAGTACTCGATGGCGGCGCGCTCGGCCTCGAGGAAGACGCGCTTGCCCACGGCGGAGCCGTCAGCGGCCTTGTTGTAGGCGGCGTTGCGCACCTTCTCAAACACGCGCGGCACGCCGAGCACCATGTTCGGCCGGGCACGCTGCAGCTCCACCGTGAGGGTGGAGGTGTCGGACCAGTGCGACTGGGTCGCGCCCGCCATCGCCAGCGCCAGCGACACCGCGCGCTGCAGCACGTGCGCGAGCGGCAGGAAGGTGACAACGCGCTTGCCGGGCACGGCGACCTCGCCGATCTCGTTCTTAATCAGCGCCCAGGTCTGGTAGGCCCAGTTGCCGTGCGTGAGCTCCACGCCCTTCGGCCGGCCGGTGGTGCCCGAGGTGTAGACGATCGAGCCGATGTCGTCGTGGGTGATGGCGGCCACGCGGGCGTCGATAAGCGACTGCTCCACCTCGCGCCCCTCAAACTTGAGCGTCTCCACGCCCGAGGCATTAAATTCATAGACCTTGCGCAGCTGGGACGTGGAGCCCGCCAGCCGCGGCGTGCCATCCTCCTGCAGCACGAACGAGCTGATCAGCTCCGTATGATCACGCGTCTCCGTCAGCGCCAGCTTCGCGCCGGAATCCTCCAGAATCCACTGGATCTGCGACATCGAGCTCGACGGGTAAATCGGCACCGACGCCGCCCCGGCTGCCCAGATGGCAAAGTCCATCAGCGACCACTCGTAGCGAGTCGCCGATAGGATAGCCACGCGATCGCCGGGCTCAATACCAGCCGCCACCAGGCCCTTCGCCGCCTCGTAGACTTCTTCGAGGAACTCGCCGGCAGTCACGTTCACCCAGTCGTAGTTACGCGGGCGGGAAAACAGCACCGTGTGCGGGTGCTCCGTGCACAGCGTGATCAGCTGGCTCAGGCAGTTTTCCGACGCGTCGAGCTCGAAACCGAGGTCCGTGGTGAAAGAATTCTGTGACATAAGCCCTCACCCTACCGCGTTAACAGCTGCTCGGCCCCGCTCCGGGCGAGCGCGCGGCGCGTTTGGCACAATATACCTTGTGTTCACTGTGATGAATGAAGAACTTTTGCTGTCACTCGCCCGGTCGTACGGCTTTGGCACGTCCTACCGATCCGACGTAGGGGAGCTGATCACGCCGCCGGCGCAGTCCTTCATGAAACTGCTGCGCGCAATCGGCGTGCCGCTGTCTGAATCCCCCTCAGACCAGGAGCTCCAAGAGCTTATCGACGCCCGCGCGACCGCCCTCGCGACCCGGCCGCTGCCCCTCACCGTGGTCGCCACCGCGGGCGAGGAACAGCACTTCAACGTCCACGTCAAGGACGGCCACTACGCGCACTGCTGGATCCGCCTGGAGGACGGGTCCTCGCGCGACGCCTACCAGGACGAGAACTGGGCGCCGCCGACCACCGCCGCAGACGGCACCGTCTGGGGCGAGGCGACCTTCCACGTCCCCGGCGACCTGCCCGAAGGTTGGCACGAGCTGCACCTGGAGTCCGACGACCTGGACGAGGTCTGCCCGCTCATTGTTGTGCCGGCCCGCCTGACCACCAACGAGGCGCTTGAGCGCCGGCCCGCGTACGGCGTGATGGCGCAGCTCTACTCCGTGCGCTCCACGCAGTCCTGGGGCATCGGCGACTTTGAAGACCTCGCGCGCATCGCCGAGGCTGTCGCCGCCGAGGGCGCGGACTACCTGTTGATCAACCCGGTGCACGCGGCGCAGCCCGTCCCGCCGGTGGAGGACTCCCCGTACCTCCCCGCCTCGCGCCGCTTTGTCAATCCCATCTACATTTCCGTCGAGGCAGTCCCCGAGTTCACCAAGCTCGGCGTGGAAACGCGCGCGGAGGTCAACCAGCTGGTCAGCCCGCTGAAAGCGATGAACCACACCGCCGACCCGCTGGACCGCAACGCCGTGTTTGAGGTGAAGCTCGCGGTCCTGCGCGAGCTGTTCTACCTGTCCCAGCAGGACCCGGGGCGCTCGCACGATTTCGAGCTGTACACCCTGGACGAGGGCGAGGGCCTGCGCGAGTTCGGCGAGTGGTGCGCCGTCCAGGCCGACGCGGCCGAGCACGGCCAGCACGCGGCGAAGGCCGCCGACGAGGAAACGATCCAGTTCTACATGTGGCTGCAGTTCATCGCGGACGAGCAGCGCCGCGTCGCCCAGGACCGCGCGCTGGCCGCCGGCATGCGCATCGGCATCATGACGGACCTCGCCGTGGGCATTCACCCGGACGGCGCGGACGCGCACACGCTGGCTGATGTGCTGGTCGCCGACGCCTCGGTTGGCGCGCCGCCGGACATGTACTCCCAGCAGGGGCAGGACTGGTCCCAGCCGCCGTGGAACCCGGAGGCACTCGCCCAGCAGGGATACGGCCCGTGGCGCGACTTGCTGCGCACGGTGCTGCGCCACTCCGGCGGCATCCGCGTCGACCACATCCTGGGCCTGTTCCGCCTGTTCTGGATGCCGCGCGAGGACAAGCCGGCTGACGGCCTGTACATGAACTACGACTACCGGGCGATGGTGGGCATCCTCCTGCTTGAGGCGCAGCGCGCAGGCGCCGTGGTGATCGGCGAGGACCTGGGCACCTTCGAGCCGTGGGTGCAGGACGTGCTGCGCGACACCGGTGTGTTCGGCACGACGGTCCTGTGGTTCGAGGCCACCGAGTCCGACGACCCACGCCCGGCCGACCAGTACCGGACGCTGGCGCTGTCCGCCGTTGGCACGCACGACCTGCCGCCGACCGCCGGATACATGGAGGGCGTGCACAACGAGCTGCGCTCCCGCCTGGGCCTGGTGGCGGAGTCGCTCGAAGAGCTCAACGCCGAGGACGGCGTGTGGATCGGCCGCGTGCTCAACCAGGTGCGCGCCGAGGGCGCGTTCGCGGGCACGCCGTTCGCGGACACCGACTTTACCCAGTACGACCTCGGCGAGTTCGACAGCGCGGGCTCGCTGGATGACCTGCTTGTCGGCCTCACCCGCTTCATCGCCTCGACCCCGTCCGCGATGACGTGCACGAACCTCGTGGACATGGTGGGCGACCGCCGCATCCAAAACCAGCCGGGCACCAACGCGCACCAGTACGCAAACTGGTGCATCCCCCTCACCGATGCCGCGGGGAAGCCGGTGCTTATCGACGCCCTGCCGTCCAACCCCCTCTTCCACCGGGTCGCAGAGGCGTCGCGGCGGCCGCAGCGCTAGCTTGGCCGCTGTGCGGCGCCGCCGGCGCAGGTCTCGCGCAGGAGCGGGCTCGACCGGCTCGGCCGGCTCGGCCTGCTACACCAGGCCGCCGACGATCGCCGCAATAACGACGAGCGCGAGCATCACGTACAGTGCCTGCGTCACCCGCGACTGCGGGTACTTGCGTTGCTGCCGTGGCAGGCGCTGATCCTGCTTGCGCAATTCTTCCGGGTTTGCCATGGCGCTAGTGTACTTCCCCGTCCGCCGCGGCCGAAACTTCGCCGTGTGCGCTTCCGGTCTGTTGGGCACTTTTGGTCCCGCGAGTTCTGTCGCGCAAGAACGCCAGCCAATCCGCCACGCGCAGCATCGCCCACGCGGCGAGCCCGGCCGCCGGCAGCGCGACGGCAAGCACGATCGGGAGCTGGAGCCAGGGGCTCAGTGCAAACATGAAGGTCCCTCCTCCGTGTACGCCTACGCGCGCCCAGTGTTGGACGCGATGTCGGTGCCCTCGAGCCCACGCCGCACCAGCAGCGGGCGCGTATCTTTCTCGCGGCCGCGGAACGCCGTGTACGCCTCGGTGTAGTCGCGCGCAGCGCCGCGCGACAGGATGGCGTCGCGGAACTTCGCGCCGGTCGCCCGGTTGATGCCTTCCTCCTGCACCAGGTCGTACCCGTCCGCGTCCAGCGCTTCGGCCCACAGATAGGAGTAGTACCCGGCGGAGTAGCCGCCGGCGAAGATGTGGTTGAACCACGTCGAGCGGTACCGGGGTGTCAGCCCGGGAACGTCCAGGTGGTAGCGCCGCAGGACGTCTTCTTCGAAGGCGTCGATGTCGGTCGGGGTGGCGTCGGTAAGCGAATGCCACTCGAGGTCGATGGCGCTGGCGGCGAGGTACTCGGCGGTGGCAAAGCCCTGGCCAAACTGGCGCGCGGCGCGGACGGACTCGAGCAACGCGGGCGGGATCGGCGCGCCGGTGTCCACGTGGCGGGCGTAGTTGCGCACGATTTCGGGCGCGAACGCGTAGTTCTCGTTGATCTGCGAGGGGAATTCCACCCAGTCCCGCGGGACGTTGGTGCCGGACAGCGACGGATAGCGCACGTTGGAGAGCAGACCGTGCAGCGCGTGGCCGAACTCGTGGAAGACGGTGGTGACCTCGTCGATGGTGAGCAGCTCGCTATTCACACTCATGACGTTGACCACCACCGGTGCCGTGCCGGCGAGCCGGGACTGGTCCATAAATGAGCTCATCCACGCCCCGCCGCGCTTCGTCTCGCGCGCCGAGTAGTCCGTGAGCAACAGGCCGAGACCGGTGCCATCTTCTTCCTTGACCTCCCACACCTGCACGTCGTCGCGGTAGCCGCGCAGATCCTCGCGACGCGTGACGGTGATGCCGTAGAGCAGGTTCGCCGCGTAAAACACGCCGTCCTCCAGCACCTGCCAGAGCGGGAAGTAGTTGCGCAGCTCGGCCTCGTCCAAGTTGAGTTCCTCGGCGCGGCGCTGCGCCGCCCAGTACGGCCAGTCCGCACCGTCAGGGCCATCGGGGCCCCCAAGCTCCGCGCCGCGCGACCGCGCGAGCTCGCCGGCCAGCTTGCGTTCCGCCTCCGCGTTCGCCGCGGCAGCGGGGGCCAGGTCCGCGATCAACGCGCGGGCCGCGTCGGCGGTGCCCGCGGTTTCCTCCGCAATCACGTAGTCCGCGTGCGTGTCGTACCCCAGGAGCTTGGCACGCTCCTGCCGCAGCGTGACCGTCTCCACCACAATGTCAACGTTTGACTGGGCACCGCGCTGCTGGGAGGCGTCGAAAAGCGCGCGCCGTGCCGCGGGGTTCTCCAGCTCGGCCTGCAGCGACTGGGTCGTGGGAAGTTCGAGGGGCACGATGTACTCGCCGCTCCCGTCGTCCGCCGCGAACGCGTCCAGCTGGTCCTCGCTCAGTCCCGCGAGCTCGTCGCGTGAGAACCGCACGGCGAGGCGCTTCGTGTCGGCGAGCAGGTTGCGGCCGAACTGCTCCGAGAGTTCGGACAGCCGCCCGTTGAGAGCGGCCAGGCGCGCCTTGCCGTCTGCGTCCAAATCCGCGCCGCGGCGCACGAAGCGGCGCACGAGCAGCTCGTGAAGGCGCCGCGATTCCTCGTCATCGGGCACCGCCACCGCGCGCAGCCGGGAATACAGCTCCGCGTTTTGGTAGATCGCGTCCGTGTGGGCGGACAGCTGCGGGACGATGCGGTCGGCTACGGCGTCAAACTCCGCGGTGGCGTCAGTCCCCTGCAGGTTGAAGAACCAGGCGAGCACGCGCGTGAGGTCCTGCCCCGCGAGCTCGAGCGCCTCGACGGTGTTTTCCCAGTTCGGCGACTCCTGCGCGCAGATTTCCGCGATCTCCGCGTCGTGGCGCGCGAGCGCTTCCTCAAACGCGGGCTCGACGTGCGCGAGCCTGATGTGGGCAAAGTCCGGCAGCTGGTACGGCAGCTCCGACGGGGCAAGCAGTGGGTTGGTCATGGCGGCCATCATAGGCGGTTACGATTGCGGCATGGCTACGCGCGAAACTCAGGTCACTTGCCCCGCCGGCGCAATCGTCGGCACCAGCGACGGAGCAGTCCGCGAGTTCCATTCGATCCCGTACGCGCGCTTCACCGCCGCGTTCGACCCGCCCGCCCCAGCGCCCACGGGCATGCTTATCGACGCCACTACTCCCCTCCCCCACGCCACCCGCCTGAGCATCACGGCCCCGGAGGGCGCTCGCAGAAACGACGACCTGCCGGTGCTGGTGTGGATCCACGGCGGCCGGTTCGAGGAGGGCACCCACGCCGATGACCGCGCCAACGGCCCCGCCTTCGCCCGCGACGGGATCATCCTGGTGCAGGTGGGGTACCGGCTGAAGTTTCCGGGGATGCTGCCGGTGGGCGGTGACGCCCCCGGCCAGTACCGGGCCGTGCAGGACTGCGCGGCGGCGCTGAGCTGGGTGCAGCGCAACATCGAGGCGTTCGGCGGGGACCCCACCAACGTCACCGTCGCGGGCCAAAGCGCCGGAGCGGACATCGCCGTCTGGCTGTGCCGGCGCGACCACTACAAGGGCGAGTTCCGTCGCGCGGTGGCGGCGTCGCCGGTGTTCCCGCGCCGCGGGATGGACTCGCGCCGGTGGGCGGCGCGCGGCGCGCTCGGGCGGGCGCTGCTGCGCGAGGAGCTCAACCCGCTCTACGACCGCTCGCCGCAGCGGCTCGACCGCGCCTACCGCCGCTTCCGCACGCAGTACTTCACCGACATCGCGCTCGGCCCGTTCCCACTGGAGCCCGCGAAGCTCGCTCGCGTCCCCCTGGTGGTCACCTCTACCCGCGACGAGTTCTTCCCCAACGGGGCGTTTGCGGACAGCACCGCCCTGGCCACCCCCGTGGCGCGGGCGTTGGGCCGGCACATGGGGTTGGCCAAGGGGCGCGTCGGCGAGTACCTCGGCGCGGCGTCGCGCATGGACCCGGACCACGTGGTGGGGCGCCTAATTTCCGACGCCATGTGCCGCCGCTGGGTCGACGACATTGCTGAGGGCGCGCCGGGAACGGTGTGGCAGGCGGAGCTCGTCGCCAGCGCCGACCTCCCGGCGCACCACGCCGCCGACCTCGCCCCCGCGTTCGGCGCCGATGGCGCCTACGGCACCGGGCTCAACCGGTGGCTCACCCAATTTGTGCGCGGCGGCGACGTCGGGTGGGAGCCCTACAGCGGCGGCACGCGCGCGGGGACGGGGCGGACCGCGCTGCGCGTGGCGCTGGACGGCTCGGGCGCGCAGGAGGTAACGGATCCGCTCGGCTACCTGCGGGGCGCGTTCAGCCCCGTGGCCCACGAGCTTTAGTTGGAGCCGGGCTCGGTGAGCGCGCGGCGCAGGCGCGGGTCCGCGAGCTCATCAACGAGCCACGGCGAGAACACGAACGGGGTGGCGTCGACGGCACGGATGAGCTCCTCCGGCGCGACCCAGTCCCAGGAGTCGACCTCGTCCGGGTTGGCGTTCAGCGCCGCGCCCGGCGCGAGACGGGCGACGTAGACCGGGCAGCACTCGTTTTCCACGATGCCGGAGGAATCAACGGCGCGGTAGCGGAAGTCCGGCAGGATCTCCGTCAGTCCGTTGATCGCAGCAATGCCCAGCTCCTCGGTGGCGCGGCGGCGCACCGCGTCGGCTACCGCTTCGCCCGGGCCCGGGTGGCCGCAAAAGGAGTTCGTCCATACCCCGGGCCACGCAATCTTGGAAAGCGCGCGGCGCGTGAGCAGCACCTCGCCGTCGGCGTTGCGCAGCCAGCAGGAGAACGCGAGGTGCAGCGGGGTGTCGGTGGTGTGCACGATGGCTTTGTCGGCGGTGCCGATTGGGGTCCGCGTGGCGTCGACAAGCACTACTTGCTCGCGCATTAGTTGTTCAGATTCCCCTTGAAGGTGACATTACCGATGGTGAACTCGGCGTCCCACAGATTGCCGGTGGACACGTTGAAGGCATACTTCGCGTTCGTGGTGGCGCCCGGGCCGAGCGGCAGGTCCACGCCGACGATCTCCACGCCGGCGTTCTCGCCGCTCATCGGGTCGGCGTTTTGCATGTTGTTGTTGCCGGAGTTGTAGCGCAGCTTCGGGGTGAGGGTGTCCGCGGGCATCGGGACCTCGCTCTCGTTGGTCACAGCCACGACGACCACGGTGCCGCCACCGGGCGCAGCGCTGGTGCCCTGCCACTTGTAGGAGAGGTCCATCGCCGGGTCCTCCACGCGCTCGCCCGTGATCTCGTCGCTGATTAGCGGGTCGGTCTCCTCGGCCTTGAACTCTGGCGCGGGGGCGCCAGTCGGCGTCGTGATCTCGATTTCAGATTCCTTCGCCTCCTCGCTCTCGTTGCCGCTCACGCACGCGGACAACGCAAAGACGGACGTGGCGGCAAGCAGCACGGCGGTGAGCTGCGAACGGTGTGACATAAACGCCTCTTTTACCTCGTTGTGGCACTGCACTGAAATGCGCCGATCAGGCGCCTTCCAATTCTTCCTCACTGTACAGCCCTAGTACCCTAACCAAATTATGCAGTCATTGTTGCGTGTCCTCCGCAGCGCCTCTGCGCTGTGGCCCTACTACCTCGCCGTCGTGATCATTTCCTCCGGTGTCGCAGCTCTGGGATTGGTCTCCCCCTTCATCATCCGGGAGGCCACCGACACCATCGTCGGATACGTCAGCGGTGGCAGCGAGGGGCCGTCGCCGGTGCGCGCTGTCGTGTGGCTGGCCATCGCGCTGTTTGCTGCCGAATCCGCTGCGGCGCTGCTGCGCAACGTCGCCGGCTACCTGGGCGACGTGATGGTGGCGCGCATCCGACAGATCATGTCCACGCGCTACTTTGCCAAGCTGCTCGCGCTGCCGCAGCGCTACTTTGACAACCAGGTCACGGGCACGATCATCGCCCGCCTGGACCGCTCGATTGCAAACGTCACCCAGTTCATCCAGTCCTTTGCCAACAGCTTCCTGCCGATGCTGTTGCAGGTCGTGGCGATCCTGGCGATCACGGCGTACTACTACTGGCCGCTCACCATCCTCCTGGCGCTGTTGTTCCCGCTCTACATGTGGCTCACGGCGCTCACGTCCACGCGGTGGCAGCGCTTCGAGCAGGAGAAAAACGCCAACATCGACGAGGGCAACGGCCGCTTCGCCGAGGTGGTCGGTCAGGTCAAGGTGACCAAGTCCTTCGTGGCGGAGGTTCGCGAGCTGGACAAGTTTGGCACCCACTACAACAACACCGTGGACATCACGCGCCCGCAGTCGCGCTGGTGGCACAGCATGGACACGGTGCGCGGCATCGCCATGACGGCGGTCTTTTTGGGCATCTACCTGATCCTGTTCGTGCGCACGCTCCACGGCGACTTCACCATCGGCGAGATGGTCATGCTCATCCAGATGGTCACCATGGCTCGCCAGCCTGCGCAGATGATGAGCTGGATCGTCGACGCCGCGCAGCGCGCCATCGCTGGTTCGCGCGATTACTTCAAGGTAATGGACGAGCCGAACGAGCCCACCGCCAACCGCGAGCTCGTCGCCGCGACCCAGTCCACCGGCGTGCCGGAGCTCACACAGGTCGCGCACGCACCGCTCGAGGTGCGCGAACCGGTCGTCGCCTTTGACGACGTCTCCTTCGCGTACAACCCGGGCGAGCCCGTCCTGGAGGGCCTGACCTTTTCCGCGCGCGAGGGCGAAAAGATCGCGCTGGTGGGCGAGTCTGGTGGCGGCAAGTCCACCATCGTCAACCTGTTGCTGGGGCTCTACCCGCTTCACGACGGCACGCTCACCATCTGCGGCCGCAACCTCGAGGACTTGAGCGTGGAGGAACTGCGCGCGTCTTCCGGCGTGGTCTTCCAGGAACCCGCGCTGTTTTCCGGCACCGTGGCGGAAAACACCGCCTACGGTAAGCCCGGCGCGACGCGCGAGGAGGTCATCGACGTGGCCAAGCGCGCGAACGCCCACGACTTCATCACCCGGTTCAAGGACGGCTACGACACCGTCATCGGCGAGCGCGGCCTGCGGCTGTCCGGCGGGCAGAAACAGCGCGTCGCCGTCGCGCGCGCCATGCTCAAGGACGCACCCATCCTGGTGCTCGACGAAGCCACCTCGGCTCTGGACACCAAGGCGGAGCGCGCCGTGCAGGCCGGCCTTGATGAGCTGATGAAGGACCGCACGACCATCATGATCGCGCACCGCCTCTCCACCATCGCCGACGTGGACACCATCATCACCCTGGACAACGGCCGGATTGATGAGATCGGCTCGCCGGGGGAGCTCGCCTCCTCCGGCGGTATTTATTCAGAGCTGCTCACGCTCACCGCGTCCTCGTCCGCCGCGGACCGGGCGCGCCTGAAGTCCTTCGGCTTCCAGCTAGACGGCGAATACGACGCCGAGGACGAGGACGCCGCGGACGTGGAGGGCGCCGCGCAGCCCCACAACGCCTGATCCCGCGGGGCGGCGTGGCGGAGGGGGCGGGTGGGCGTCGTTAAGCTTGGGCCATGGATTTCCCCGAGCTTGAGCAACTCCGCGCACGCGGAACCCGCAAATGGACCCAGTACGATGACGATGTACTGCCGCTGTTCATCGCCGAGAGCGACTTCACCACCGCCGAGCCCGTGCGCGCGGCGATCGCCGACGCCGTCGAGCGCGAGA
Source organism: Corynebacterium sp. NML180780 (assembly GCF_007786415.1). Classification (NCBI taxonomy): domain Bacteria; kingdom Bacillati; phylum Actinomycetota; class Actinomycetes; order Mycobacteriales; family Corynebacteriaceae; genus Corynebacterium; species Corynebacterium sp. NML180780. Next base: position 51,453 of record NZ_VNKN01000006.1, read on the forward strand.
TGTTCGGCTACACCCCCGCTCCGAGCGCGCAGCAGCTGCCAGGGCTGGTGGCCGACTTCTACGACGCGCGCTACGGCTGGCGGCCGGACCCCGCGCGCATCTTCCCCATCCCCGACGTGGTGCGCGGCGTGTTGCTATCCATCCAGCACTTCACCGAGGGCCCGGTCATCGTGCCGGTGCCCGCCTACCACCCGTTCTTGGAGGTGGCGGGGACCGCCGGACGCGTGCGCATCAACGTGCGCGCCGTGCCAGGGTTGGACCTGGACGAACTGGACGCGGCGTTTGCCCGCGGCGCGGGCTCGCTCGTGCTCACCAACCCGTACAACCCCGGCGGGTGGACCTTTACGCCCGAGCGGCTCGATGAGATCTGTGCCCTTGCCCGCCGCCACGGCGCGCGTGTGATCGTCGATGAGATCCACGCGCCGCTGGTCTACGACGGCGTCCACACGTGCGCGGCCGCGAACAATGCGGACGTGTGCATCACTATTACGGCGGCGTCGAAGGCCTGGAACGTGGCGGGCCTGAAGTGCGCGCAGCTGATCTTCTCCAACGACGCCGATGTCAAGACCTGGCAGGGACTCAGCGGGGTGGCGAAAGACGGCACGGGCACCCTCGGCATCGTCGCCGCCGAGGCGTGCTACCGGGACGGGGGTGACTTCCTCGACGGTGAAATTGCGCAGCTGCGCGAGAACCGCGACTGGCTCGTGGAAACCCTTCCCCGCGAAATTCCCGGCATCGAGGTCGAGGTCCCGCAGGCCACCTACCTCATGCTCCTGGACTTCCGGAATACCAAGTTGACCACGGAAAAGCCGGCCACTTGGTTGCGCACGCACGCGAAGGTGGCCATGAACGAGGGCATGAGCTTCGGCCCCGGTGGCCGGCACAAGGCGCGCCTGAATTTTGCCACCAGCCCCGCGATCCTGCGGGAGGCAGTCGAGCGCATGGCGGGGGCAATTCGCCTACTGTAGATGGGCATGGAGCAGACCCCACAGGCCTCAGATTACCTACCCCCCGCACCCCCGGAGCAGCCCTGGGAGCGGCCCGACCCCGAATGGTATAAGGACGCCGTATTCTACGAAGTCCTCGTCCGCGCCTTCTACGACCCGGACGGCACGGGGTTGGGCACGCTCAAGGGGCTGGAGGAGAAGCTCGACTACCTGCAGTGGTTGGGGGTGGATTGCCTGTGGATCCCGCCGTTCTACGACTCCCCGCTGCGCGACGGCGGCTACGACATCCGCGACTTCCGCAAGGTGCTGCCCGAGTTCGGCACCGTCGAGGACTTCATTTCGCTTATCGACGCCGCGCATAAACGCGGCATCCGCATCATCACGGACTTTCCCATCAACCACACCTCCGACTCCCACGCCTGGTTCCAGGCGTCCCGGCAGGACCCGGATGGGCCGTACGGCGACTATTACGTGTGGACCGACGACAACACCCAGTACGACGGCACCCGCATCATCTTCATCGACACCGAGGAATCCAACTGGACCTGGGACCCGGTGCGCAAGCAGTACTTCTGGCACCGCTTCTTCTCCCACCAGCCGGACCTGAACTACGACAACCCGGCTGTGCAGGAGGAGATCCTGGGCATCATCCGATTCTGGCTCGACCTGGGCATGGACGGCATCCGCCTCGACGCCATCCCCTACCTCTTCGAGCGCGAGGGCACCTCGTCAGAAAACCTGCCGGAGACGCACGGCTTTATCAAGCGCGTGCGCGCACTCTTTGACGAGGAATACCCCGGCCGCTTCCTGCTCGCCGAGGCCAACCAGCTCCCCGACGAGGTGGTGGAGTACTTCGGCGACGGCGGCACCGACGAACACGGTAACCCCGACGGCTCCGGCGACGAGTGCCAGATGGCGTTCCACTTCCCCGTCATGCCGCGCATTTTCATGGGAATTCACCAGGAATCGGCGACGCCTATCATTGACATCTTGCGCGCAACCCCGGCGATCCCGGCGTCCGCCCAGTGGGGCATCTTCCTGCGCAACCACGACGAGCTCACCCTCGAGATGGTGTCGGAGGAAGAGCGCGACTACATGTACAAACACTACGCATCCGACCCGCGCATGCGTGCCAACGTGGGCATCCGCCGCCGCCTCGCCCCACTGCTCGGCGGGCACCGCGACCGCTTGGAGCTCGCGCACGCCCTGCTGCTCAGCCTGCCCGGCTCCCCGTTCCTGTACTACGGCGACGAGATCGGCATGGGCGACAACATTTGGCTGCCCGACCGCGACGGCGTGCGCACGCCCATGCAGTGGTCCAACGACCGCAACGGCGGGTTTTCCAAGGCCGAACCGGAGCGGCTCTACCTGCCCCCGGTGCGCAACGACCAGTACGGCTACCACATCGTGAACGTGGAATCCCAGATGGACCGCGAGAACTCGCTACTGCAGTGGGTGCGCACGCAGGTGCACATCCGCAAGCAGTACAAGGCGTTCGGGCGCGGCTCGTATATAGAGGTGGACCACGGCAACGAGCAGGTGCTGGCCTTCATCCGCGAGTACGACGCTTCCGCGGACGGGACCCCCGGCGGCGGGGTCGAGCGAATCCTGTGCGTACACAACATGAGCTCGCGCCCGCAGGCGGTGGAGATGCACCTTTCGCAGTACGCCGGCGTCGTTCCCCGCGAGCTGTCCGGCGGCCTGGAGTTCCCGGCGATCGGCGAGCTCCCCTGGCTGGTTACCCTCGCTCCGCACGGCTTCTTCTGGTTCGACATCTCCTAGGGAGGGCGGCATGTTCGATCTCGCCTCGCAACGATTCTACGGCGCAAAGTCAGACACCATCGACGCGATCACCGTCGCCACCGCGCGGCCGGTCGCCGTCCCTGGTTGCGGCACCACGGCGCAGTGGCAGCTTCTCGACGTCACACGCGGCGCCGACTCGGACACCTACCAGGTCCTCCTTGCGGAGTCGGCGAGCGGTGAGACGCAGGACATTCTGAGCACCGACTCCGGGGCCACGGCCTACGTGGCCGCGCTCCCCGAGCTCGGCGAGGTCCACGGCGACCTGATCACCGGCGCCGCTACCCCACTGGGCGCCGAGCAGTCCAACACCAACCTCGTCGTCGGCAACACGATTGTGAAGGTGTTCCGCCACCTCGAGGACGGCCTCAACCCGGACGTTGAACTGCTCACCCGCATCGGCGACTGCCCGCACGTCGCCGCCGTGAACGCCTACGTCACCCGCGGCGAGCAGACGCTAGCGATGCAGCAGGAATTCATCCGCGGCGGCATCGACGGGTTCGTGCTCACTACCGGGGGCTCCGGCGAGGGGACGCTGCCGGAGGCCGAGGTCGCCGCGCAGGCGGAGTCGCTCGGGCGCGCGATGCGGACCGTGCACGAGGCGCTTGCCCACGCATTCGGCGTCCAGGAACGGCCGACGCGCGCGATCGCCGACACGCTCACCGCAAACCTGGATGCATACGTGCGCCGCGCACCGTTGCTCGCCGATTTCGCCCCGCGGATCCGCGAGCTCTACGCGGAGCTCGGCCGCACTGAGTCAACCGTGCCGGTGCAGCGGATTCACGGCGACCTGCACCTGGGGCAGACGCTCAAGACCCCAAAGCGGTGGTACCTCATCGACTTCGAGGGCGAGCCGGCGCGGCCCCTCGCGCAGCGGCGCCGCCCGGACCATCGGCTGCGTGACGTGGCCGGGATGGTGCGCTCGTACGGGTACGCCCGCGCCGTCGGCGGGTTTGACGTGGAATGGGAGCGCGGCGGCGTCGAGAAGCTGCTCGCAGGGTACGGCGCCGAACGCGACGCGCTGCTCGCCGCCTACATCGTGGACAAGGCCGCCTACGAGGTGATTTACGAGGCGAACAACCGCCCGGACTGGGTGGACATCCCCCTCGACGCGATCCGCGACCTGGTGTAGGAGCGGATTAGGCCAGTAGGGCGCTGCCGAAGTAGTCGTCCTGGTCGGCGACGCCGGGCAGGGCGAAGAAGTAGCCGCCGCCGTAGGGGCGGATGTAGTCCGCGAGCGGCTCGCCCTCCAGGCGCTTCTGCACGGTGACGAACTGGCGCTCCAAGTCCTGCTGGAAGCAGACGAAGAGCAGGCCGACGTCGAGGGTGCCATTGTCGCGCACGCCGTTGTCGTAGTTGTAGGCGCGGCGCAGCATGAGCTGGTCCGCGGTCTCCGGGGTGCGCGGGTTGGCCAGGCGGATGTGTGCGTCGGTGGGGATCACGTCGCCGTTCGCGTCATCGAGGTAGTCCGGGGCGGCGTACTCGTCGCCGCCGGAGAGCGGCCCGCCGGTGGCGCGGTCGCGGCCGAAGATCTGCTCCTGCTCCGCGATGGAGATGCGGTCCCAAAACTCCGTATACATGGCGATCAGGCGCACGACCATGTAGCTGCCGCCCGCGGTCCAGTCGGGCTCGCCGTCGCCCACCCACACCAGGTCGTCGAACTGCTTCGGCGAGGGGTTGACGATGCCGTCTTTAAACCCGAGGTGGTTGCGCTGCGTGCCGGTCGGCCGGGGCTCGTTCATATAGCCGTTCTGGCGCCAGCGCACGGCAACGTCGCCGCGGGTGTGGCGCAAGATGTCGCGCAGCGCGTGGGTCACGGTGTCGTGCTGGTCGGCGCAGATCTGCAGCACCAGGTCGCCGTGGCAGAGATCGGGGTTGAGCGTGTCGTCCGCGAACGCCTCCATCGCGCGCAGGCGGGCGGGCTTGCGGTTTGCGAGCCCGAAGCGGGAGTCGAAGAGGGACTCGCCCACCGCGAGGGTGATGGACAGGTTGTCGGTGGGCAGGTCCGGGCCAAGCTCGCCCGAGTCGCTGGCGGGGAATGCGATGCCGTCGACGGCGGTCGCACCCCCGGCCGTGAGCGCGCGGGAGCGCTCGGTGATCGTGCGCAGGAGCTGCTCCAGGCGGGCGCGGTCCCCCTGCTGGATGTCCAGGGCGACGATTTCCGCGTACTTCTGCGGCTGGTTGATGATGCCCTGCTGGTGCTCGCCGTGGAATTCCAGGCGCGCCTCCGGGTTGTTCACGGTCGCGTTGTCGGAGCGCGGCGTGCCGTCGCCCCGGGGCGAGTCCGCCTGCTGCGCCTGCGTCGTCGCCTGGACCCCAAGCGCCGCCGTGGCCGTGGCGGCGCCGGCGAGGAACGTGCGTCGGTTGAAGTGGAACGGGCAAGTCACTAGTTCATCCTCCGGATCACAGTCATGGTGGCCACCGTGGCCAGCAGCTCATTCGCGCGGGCGACCTCGGCTTGTAGCCTCAGCCGGTCGTCTTGCTCCCAGTCGTCGTAGGCCGTCGGCGTGCCGCCGGCGCCGTACTTCGCGTCCATCTCGTTGGCGAGCTGCTCGAGCGCGTCCAGCTGGTCATAAATTGGGGTGGTGTCCAGGCCGCGCCCCTCCACGAGTTCGCGCACCGGGTCCATCGTCGCCCTGGTCGAGGTTACGTTTCCGCGCAGCGCCGTGGGCAGCGCGTGTGCGCCGAAGTCCCGCTCGCCGCGCATGTCAAAACGCTCGAACTCCTCCATCACCTCGTGCGTGCGCAGCCCATAATCGGGTGCCGGGATGGCAAAGTGCAAGGTCTGAAGCGCGTGCGCCGCCTTGTCGACGGCGTCGGCCAGCGCCTCCGCGGGCGCCACCGCGTCCTGCACCGGTGCCTCGGAGAAGAGCAGCTTTTCGACGTCCTCGTACCCGCCAAGTGCCGCGCCCGGCCACATCTCGGACGCGTCGTCGAAGGAGCGGTACGTCTCCAGGTATGCCAGGTAGGAGGCCTGCGCCTCGCTGCGGTTGCCGGAGCGGGTGGCGTCGACAAGCGCCTGCGCCTTGACCTGCAGCTCGGGGACGCGCTGTTTCTGCGCGGCGGCGTGGGCGGTGGAGACGGCGGCGACTTCTCGGTCTGTGATGGGCACCATCTTCGGGGCGTCCGTGATGGGGGATCCGGTGACCTGGAACGGTTCGGACTTCACCGCGGAATCACTGTGAAACACGCACGTCAGGTGGTACGTGCCGTTTTGAAGTTTGGGGGTCCAGGCGCGCTCGGCGGGGAAGCCGACGCGCTCGAGGACCTGGTAGGCGTAGCCGTCATCGTCCGATACGTAGACGGTGAGGGCCAGGCCAGAGGTGTTGTAGACATTCCAATTCGCCTGGTCCTGCACATCCCCGGGGGACGGGCAGTTGTACACGTCGCGCACGTGCAGCGTGAGCTGGTCGGGGTTGTCACTCGGTGCGGGCTGCGCGGAAGGCTGGCCCTGCGATTGCGACGAGGAGCCACTCGAGCCTTCCGTGCCACTCGAGCTTGAGATTCCTGGGATGTGCACGATGCCGACGATGACTGCGATGAGTGCAGCCAGCGCCGCCAGAGCGTATTGGATGTTTTCCTGCATTACTGAGCGCCTGCCTTAGAACGGGAGCTTGATGGAGTCCTTGATGTTCGCGGGCAGCCCCGGCATGCCGTTCATGACCCAAGCGCCGATGCCACCCAGGACAGCAAGGACGGCAACGACCGCGGCGATGATGCCGCCGGTGGAGGATCCGTCCTGCTCGCCGGCGGGATCATCCTTGCCCGGCTGCTGCGCACCCGGCTTCGCGTCGCGGTTGACCATCTTGGCCACCTCGGCGACACCGTTCTCGGTGACCAGCGGGTTGTTCATGCCTTCTGCGACCGGCTTGAGGTTAGAGATCTCGCGGGAGGTGTTGTCCACCTTCTCAATCGAGGCGTAATCCTTGGCCACGGTGCCGTCGGTCTCATTGAGGAACAGCTTCGGCGCCTTCTCACCGTCGAAGTCGAACATGTTGTTCAGCTCGCCGGCGCGCTCGTCGAAAGCGATGCCTCCCAGTCGGCCCAGCCCCCAGTTGTCCTGGATGAACTTAGTGATGGAGGTCTGCTCGGTGTAGGTGGAGTCGACAAAGTTGGTCTTTGCGTACGGGGAGACGATCAGCAGCGGCTGACGGGTACCCGGGCCGCACTGGCCGTGCTTGTCGCCCGCGACGCCGACCTTCTTGGCTGCAGCGGTGCAGATCTCCGCGTCCTGGTGCGGATCGTTGGAGCCGTTGAGGATCGTCGGTGCCTGGTGGTCGTACCAGCCGTCGGAGTCGTCGTAGGCGATGACGACCGCGGTGGAGTCCCACTCCGGCGAGTTCTGCAGCTCGTTGATGTAGTGGGTAATGAAGGCCTGCTCGTCGTACGGGTTGGAGTAACCGGCGTGGCCGTCCTGGTAGTTCGCGGCCTTGAGGAAGGAAACGGCCGGCAGGTTGCCCTGCTCGATGACCTTGTCAAAGTCGGTCAGGTCGTACTGATGGTTCGCGCGGTCGGTCTTACCAATCATCTCGTCGCTGGACGGCGCGAAGTGGTGCGGGTTCGCGGTGGATGCGTAGTACTGGAACGGCTGGTGGTGCGGGTTGTAGTCCGTCTTATCCTGGCCGGTCAGCGTCTTGTGCGCGGCGCCGCAGCGTGCACGGGAGGAATCGGTTGCCTCTTCGGTCGGGCGGAATCCGCCCTGGAACCAGCCCCAGGTGACGTCCTTCTCGTTGAGCTGGTCACCGATGTTCTTGGAGTGCATCGCGGTGACCTGGTTGGTACCCGCGGAGGAGGAGTTGGAGCAGTCGTCGAACAGCGGGTCCGGGTCGCCGACGACGGTCGCGGTCTTGCCGTCCTCGGAGACGCCGGCGAGGGCGTGGTTCTGGCCGTCGACGATCTTCTGCTGCTCGCCGGTCGCCGGGTCGTGCATGGTGGCGTCGGCCACGGTGCCGGAAATCAGGTTGAGCGCACCCGGGGTGGACGGGCCGAAGATGGTGGAGAACGAGTTGTCGTTCATGGCGAAGTTCTGCGCGTAGTTCCACAGGCCGGTGACGGTGTTGCCGTCGTAGTAGCCCATGGTCGTGCCGACAGTGGCGAAGGAGCCCTCGCCGTACTTGTCCACATCGGTGGACACGGTCTCTGCGAACTTGTCCATCTTGCCGCCGTTGTAGGCCTTCTGCTCGTCACCGTAGTGGTGGTTCTGGTCCGTAGTCACGGCCTGGCCCGGAGTGAGGCGGAACGGCTTCGTGGAGTTCGGGTTCTTCTCGCCGAGCAGGTCGTTGTTTTCCAGGTTGTTGACCTTCGGGGTGTCCTTCTTGGCGGTGAACTTCGGGGCGTCGTTGCCCGAGCCCTGCATTTTCTCGCCGTCGAGGTTTGCGGCGTTGGGGTAGGTGCCGAAGTAGTGATCGAAGGAGATGTTCTCCGAGTAAATGACCACGACGTGCTCGATCGGGGTCTTAGTGTCGGCCTGGGCCACACCCGGGACGATTGCAGTGGTCGCGGCGACTGCGGCGCACGCGGCGATAGCGCGGTGACGAAGCTTCATGGCGAAGTCCAATCTTGAAGTAAGCGGATACTGCGGTAACGACGAAAGCTGCGGCACCCCTGCGCGAGGACCGTATCCTTTCAGCGCCTATTTAAATTCCCGCCAGGTCACTTTGCAAAGCCTGTCAATCCATCCATTTCCCGCACGTTCAAGCCTGTGAGCTGGAACAACAGTGAAATTCTCGCCCGATCACACCTACTGTTGACGCAAAATTCACCAACAGTTTGCCTAACTTTCCACTTTCTCGCTCCGCTCGCACCGATCGCTTATCGACGCAAACCCGCTGGCAAATTAGTTACATTCCCCAAATTTTCCACTATTTGGGACAAAGTTTCCCAAAAATGGAATCTTCGATGTACGCTGAAAACCACCCAACACCTACAAGGAGGGTTTCAATGAGTTCCACAGCAACGTCCGCCGGCGCCTCGGGCAGCACCGGCGGCCAGACGAAAACGATCGTCATCACCGCGCTCGCACTGTTTTCCATGTTTTTCGGTGCTGGCAACCTAATTTTCCCGCCGATGCTGGCGGTCTCGGCCGGCGACAACTTCTGGCCCGCCATTCTCGGCTTCCTGGGCACCGGCGCACTCCTGCCAGTGCTGGCGGTGATCGCGATCGCCATGTCCGGCGCGAACGTCCGCGACCTTGCGCAGCGCGCCGGTTCCGTCTTCGGCGTCGTCTTTCCGGTGCTCGCTTACCTGTCTATCGGCGCCTTCTACGCGCTGCCCCGCACCGGCGCCGTGTCCATGGAAACGGCGATCACGCCACTGTTTGGGTGGGACGGTTTGTTCGCCTCCGCCGTCTTTAATGTGATCTTCTTCGGCGTCTCCCTGGCGCTGGCGTGGAACCCCACCCGCATTATGGAAACCCTGGGCAAATTCCTCGTGCCCGCCCTGGTGGTCCTGCTGATCATCATGATCTCCGTGTCCATTGTCAAGTGGGACGCGGAGCCTTCCGCCCCGAGTGAGACCTACGCAGACGGCCCGTTCACCTCCGGCCTGCTCGAGGGCTACCTCACCATGGACTCCATCGCCGCGTTGGCGTTCTCGATCGTGGTCATCTCCACGCTGCAGTTCAAAGGGTTCAAGGAGGGCAAGGAAATTGTTCGCGGCACGATCCTCGCCGGCGTTGGCGCGGGCATCATGCTGGGCGCCATCTACCTCGGCCTGGGCACCATCGGCCGCGTCATCCCCAACCCCACCCAGTACGACAACGGCGCGGGCCTGCTTGCAGACGCTTCCAACCTGACCATGGGCATGGCGGGCCAGATCATCTTCGCGCTGATCGTCCTGCTCGCATGCCTGACCACGTCGGTCGGTCTGATCACCGCGACCGCCGAGTACTTCTCCTCGCAGTTCCCGGGCTCCTACAAGATCTGGGCCGTCGTGTTCACCGTCACGTCGATGGTCATCGCAACGCAGGGCCTCGACTTCGTCATGACGATTGCGGCCCCGGTCATCGGCTTCCTGTACCCGCCCGCCATCTCCCTGATCTTGGTAACGCTGGTCGAGCCGGCGTTTGCCAAGCGCACCCGTTTTACCTGGGCGTTCTTCCTGCCCATCTGGGTCGCTGTGATCTACTCGGCGATCGAGACCTGCATTTCCCAGGGGTGGGGCGCGGACGCGCTCACGCCGCTGGTGTCCTGGCTGCCGCTGCACGCCGAGGGACTGGGGTGGATCGTCCCGGTTGTCATCGCCTTCCTCATCGGCCTGGCCATCGACTGGGCACACCCCAAGACACCGATGGCGGTGGGCACCAACGAGACCGTCGACGGTGACGTAGTCACCGCGTAGTGTGGGGGCATGAATACGCGTGCCCCACTGTCACTCATTGATTTTTGCACCCGCTACCCCGACGAATCCGTCGGCGAGGCCATGGAGCGCTCCGTAGCCTTCGCCCAGCACGCGGAGTCGTTGGGGTATTCGCGTATCTGGTACTCCGAGCACCACAACATGAGCTCGATTGTCTCCTCCACGCCCGCGGTGCTCATCGCCCACATCGGCGCCAAGACTGAGCGCATCCGCCTGGGCTCCGGCGGCGTGATGCTGCCCAACCACTCCCCCTACGTCATCGCCGAGCAGTTCGGCATGCTCGAGGAGCTCTACCCCGGCCGCATTGATCTGGGCTTGGGCCGCGCCCCCGGCACCGACCAGCAAACACTGGGCCGTGCGTTGCGACGCGACCCCCGCGCCGCCGAAAATTTCCCGCAGGATGTCCTCGAGCTCCAGGCATGGCTGTCCAACGAGTCGCCGCTCCCGGGCGTAACCGCCGTCCCCGGCTTCAACACCAACGTGCCGCTGATCATCCTCGGCTCGTCCATGTTCGGCGCGTCCCTGGCCGCCAAGCTGGGCCTGCCCTACGCGTTCGCGTCCCACTTCGCGCCGCAACACCTGGAGCAGGCCACCGCCTACTACCGCGAAAACTACGAACCCTCCGAGCGCTACCCCGAGCCGTACTGTGTGGCCGCTGTCAACGTCACCGCCGCGGAGACCGAGGAGGACGCGGAGCGGCAGACCGGGCTGGTACACCGCAACCGCGTGCGCGCGATGTTGGGCCGAAGGGGCCAGGTGCTTGACGACGCCCAACTGGACGCCGTCGTCGACTCCTACCAGGGCCGGCAGATCATTGACATGCTGCGGTACACCGCACAGGGCACCGGCGAGCAGGTCGTCGAGTACCTCGACTGGTTTGCACAGCACGCGGGCGCGGACGAGCTCATGATTTCGTTGCAGGCACCCAGCCACGAGGAAGTACTCGCCTCCATGGACATCCTCGCAAGCCACTGGAAACATTAATTCGCCGATGCGTGAACACTCAGGATCCTGGTATAGGGTCTAGCCGAGTTCATACTTTTAGGCGCGCTATAGCTGGGAGAGTGTCATGTCCGTTTCGCCGCTTCGGCCCCCGCAACAACACGAGGAAATCGCGGCGCACCTGCGCGATGAAATCTTCACGGGCCGGATCCCCGCGGGCGAACCACTCCCCTCTGAGGCGGACCTGTGCGAGCAGTTCAATTCGTCCCGCGGCCCCGTCCGCCAGGCGATGGCGACCCTGCGTGCCGAGGGACTCATCTCCTCTGGCCGCGGTCGGCGCTCGCTCGTGCTCTCCAACATTCGCACCGAGTCGTTCGAAGAGATCCTGTCCAACACGGCCTGGATTGTGAACCTGGGCAAGGCCCCCGGCCAGGTCCTGAAGCACTACGGCCTGGCCCCGCTGCCCCAGCACGCGGCGGACGTGCTGCGCGTCCCCGGCCGCGAGGAGGCGGTGACCGTGCAGCGCACCCGCACCGCCGACGGCGCCCCGCTGGTGATCGAGTCTCTCTACTTCCACCCCAGTGTGACCAACGCCCTTGACGGGGTTGATCCAGAGCACGATTCCATTCACCGCCGCCTCGTGAGTAGTGGGATCGACTTCAACAACCTGTCCCGCGCGCTGACGGTCCACGCCGCGACCGACAACGAGGCGGACGCGCTCGACATCGCCCCAGGTACACCGGTGATTCAGGTGGAGATGCGCGTCTTCGACCACTCGGGCAGGCCTGTCGAGCTCGCTGTGCAAACGTACCGCGCCGACATGATCACCATCGGGCTGAACAATGTGCGGGGGCACTCGTCCCCCCTGTGGTTTGAAATCGATTCGTAGTCGCCGCGTGGGCCCCGTTACACTCTGCCCATGGCTTCCACAGCTGGTTCCCACCCTCTCCGGCTCGCCGGGGTGCTTGCCGCGTCCTGCGCGCTGCTGACCACCGCTGCGTGCGGCAGCGGAGGAGACACGGACGCGGCCCCCGAGCATGCCCGCGAAGAAGTTGTCGTCGCCACGCAAGCGGCACCCGCCAGCCTGGATTTCACCACCACCGGCGGCGCGGCCGTCCCCCAGGCGATGATGGGCAACGTCTACGAAACCCTGGTCCGGATCGACGAATCGGGTAAACCGCAGCCGTTCCTCGCCACCAGCTGGGAGGAAAGCACCGACGGCACCGAATACACCTTCCACCTGCGCGACGACGTCGCATTTGCCGACGGCACCCCCTTCGACGCCGACACCGCCGCGTTTTCCATCAACTACGTCAAAGACCAGTGGACGAACGGCCTGAAGAGCCAGATGGCGCCGGTGCGGGAAGCGGTGAGCGTCGATAAGCACACGCTCCGCGTCACGCTCGACTCCCCGAGCCCGGACTGGTTATGGTCCATGGGCACGCTGACCGGCGCGATGATGGCGCCGGCGAGCGTGGACCGGCTCGCCACGGATCCGCTCGGGACCGGCCCATACGTAGTGGACAACTTCCGCGTCGGCGAAGCCATCGAATTCAGTGCGCGCGAGGACTACTGGGGCGAGCCCGCCGAGCACGACGCCAAAATCCGCTACTTCGACGATTCGATTGCCGCTGTCAACGCGCTGCGCACTGGCGACGCCGACGTGGTGTGGGCGATGCAGGCACCGCAGCTCATCGACGCGCTCCCCGACGACATCACGGTGGACATCGGCACCACCAACGGCGAGGTCCTATTTTCCATGAATAATAATCGCGCTCCGTTTGATGACCCCGACGTCCGCCGCGCTGCTGCCTTTGCCATCGACCGCGCGGCGGTGAATAGCGTCGTGTACAACGGACTCGCCACCGACACCGGCGGCGCACCCGTGCCGCCGACCGACCCCTGGTATACGGGCGAGAATTACTACCCCTACGATCCGGAACGCGCGCGAGAGCTTCTCGGCGGGCGCGCTCCGGAAATCACCATCACCGTGCCGAACCTGCCGTACGCGCAAACGGCCAGCGAACTTATCTACTCCCAGCTCACCGACGTCGGATTCCGCGTTCACCTTGAAACGGTCGAGTTCCCCGCGGTCTGGCTCGCAGACGTGCTCAAGGGGCACGACTACCAGGCGTCCTTGGTCGCGCACGTGGAACCGCGTGACCTGGGTGTGCTGTTTGGCGACCCCGACTATTACCTCGGCTACGACTCCGAAGCAGCACGCGCCGCGCTCGGCAGCGGCGACCGCGTGCACGCCGTGGACACGATCATGGCGGACGCCGGCGCGCTCACCCTGGTCAACGCCCCAAACGTCGTCCTCTACGCCCCGGGCGTGCACGGCCTGAACCCCAACGTCGTCACCGACTCGCTACCGTTAAAGGAGGTAGAACGGTGAGCAAGCTCCTTTCGCGCGAGCACCGTGCGGACAGCACCGTCAGAGCCAGGAGCGGCGCCTCCGCGCTCGCGGCGCGCCTCGGCCACGCGCTCCTGCGCTTTGTCCTATTACTCCTCGCCGCGAGCGTCATCATCTTCGTGCTGCTCCGCGCCGTCCCCGGCGACCCGGCGCGCGTCGCCCTCGGCGTGAGCGCAACCGACGAGGCGGTCGCGGAGCTCTCCCACCGGCTGGGCACCGACCGTCCGCTCGTGGACCAGTACCTGGACTGGGTAGGTGGAATGCTCACCGGAAACTTCGGCATCTCCATGGCCAGCGGCACTGAGCTCGCCCCCGTCGTGGCGGAGCGCGCAGGCGCGTCGCTCACGCTGACCGTCATCGCGATGGTGTGCTCGCTGGCCATCGCGGTGCCGGCGGGAACCTACCTGGCGCGCCGCCGCGGCCACGCCGACGCCGCGCTCATCAACGCGCTGACCCAGGTCGGCATCGTGGTCCCCTCATTCCTGGTGGGCATCCTCGCCGTCGCGTGCTTCTCCGTCCGACTGGGTTGGCTTCCCGCGAACGGGTGGGGCACGCCGTCGCACATCGTGCTGCCGGTGTTCGCGCTGACGTTGGTGCAGGCATCGATCCTCACCCGCTACGTGCGCGCCGCGATTTCGGAGGAGCTCACGAAAGACTATGTGCGCACGGCAAGGGCGAGCGGGGCGTCGGTAAGCACTGCCCTGGCTCGCCACGCGCTACGCAACGCCGCGCTGCCGGTACTGACGGTGACGGGCGTGCAACTGTCCACCCTCATCGTTGGCGCTGTGGTGATTGAGCGCGTGTTTGCGGTGCCTGGCCTCGGGAGCATGCTTATCGACGCCGTGTCGACCCGCGATCTCACCGCGGTCCAAACGGTGATGATGTGCATCGTCGCGTTTACGCTCGCGGTCAACCTCGCGGTGGACGTCAGCTACGCCGCGATCGATCCGCGAACGAGACAAGCTGGGCGGCCGGGGAGGTTCGCATAATGGTGACAACGCGTAAACGCTTCGGAGCGGGGCGCACCTTCGGGCTCGTGCTCGTCGCGGTGGCAGTGCTCGCCGCGCTGCTCTCCCTGGTATGGACTCCGTACGACCCGCTGCACGCCGACCCTGCCGCTCGCCTGGTCGGCTCCAGCTGGCAGCACTGGATGGGGACCGACGAGCTCGGCCGCGACATTCTGTCTCGCATCATGGACGGCGCACGCCTCACGCTTGCGGTCTCGCTTGCCGCCGTCGCCGGTTCCGCCCTGGTCGGTGTGCCACTGGGCGTCCTCGCCGGCATGCGGGGCGCGGCAGGTCGTGGCGGCGGCGTGGTCATGGCGGGCGCGGACCTGCTGCTGGCGTTCCCCGCGCTGCTGCTGGCCATCGTCTTTACCGCCGTGTTCGGTGCGTCGATGTGGGTGGTCATCCTCGCTGTCGGCATTGCCGGCGTGCCCGGATTCATCCGCGTCGCCAGGGTCGGCACTATGCAAGTCATGCACCAGGATTACGTGCTCGCCGCACGCATCTCTGGCGCCACTGGGTGGCGCATCGCGCTGCGGCACGTCCTCCCCAACATCGCACCCATTATTACGGTGCAGGTGTCAGTCGCGTTCGCGCTCGCAATCCTCGCGGAGGCAGGGCTTTCTTTCCTCGGCCTGGGTACCCCGGCGCCGTACGCGTCGTGGGGGCGCATGCTGCAGGCGTCGCAGCCGTTCTTGGCCACGTCCCCGCACCTAGCGCTGTGGCCCGGGTTGGCCATCGCGCTGACCGTGCTCGGGTTTAACCTGCTCGGCACCGGAACCGAACGGAGGGCACAGTGATTTTGGCGAATAGCACCGCAGACGGCTCGTCGGCACCGTTCATCACCGTCGACGGGCTGACCATCCCCGGCGTCCTCGACCACGTCAGCTTTACCCTCGAACGCGGCGAGCGGGTCGGCATCATTGGTGAATCCGGCTCGGGCAAGTCGCTCACCGCCTTGTCCATCATGGGACTCGCCGACCAGCCCGGGCTTCCGCCGGCCTCGGGCTCGGTCACCGTCGACGGCATCGAGATGGTGGGGACCCGCGACAGGACCCGCCGAAAGGTACGCGGGCAACGCGTCGCCATGGTGTTCCAAGAACCGATGACGGCGCTGGATCCCCTGACCAGGATTGGGCGGCTCGTCCCCCGCGACCTGTTGCGCCAGGTCGGCGTGGATCGTCCGGACGCGTACCCACACCAGTTGTCGGGCGGGCAGCGCCAGCGTGTCCTCATTGCGCTCGCCCTCTCGCAGGACCCCGACGTACTCATCTGCGACGAGCCGACCACCGCGCTCGATGCAACGACGCAAACGGAGGTCCTTGACCTCATCGACTCGCTCGTCACCGAGCGAGGCATGGGGCTGCTGTTCATCTCCCACGACCTCGCGGTCGTGCACCATATGACTGACCGCACCCTTGTCTTCCACCGCGGGCGCATCGAGGAATCCGACGGGGAGTACGCCCGGTCGCTCGCACGCGCCGCGCAGCCGGGCCCGCCCGCGGCAGATCCGCATACGCACGACCGTGAGCTGCGCCAACCCGTGGTCGAGCTTGCCGACGTCACACTGACCCGCGGGGCAACGCGGGCACTCGACCGTGTCAGCCTCACCGTGCGTGAGGGCGACCGCGTGGCCATCGTCGGCGGGTCCGGCTCCGGCAAGACCACGCTCCTGCACGTCATCGCGGGGCTTTTGGCCCCGGATTCCGGTGAGGTGAGTGTTTCCAAGCGATTGCACATGGTGTTCCAGGACCCGTACTCGTCGCTGGACCCCCGCATGCGCGTGCGCGATTCCATCCGCGAGGCCGGCGTCGACGCCGAGCGCGCCGACGCGATGCTTGAGGCCGTCGAGCTCGGTGGGACGGGATCGCGTCTGCCGAGCGAGTTTTCCGGCGGGCAGCGCCAGCGCATCTCGATCGCCCGCGCCGCAGCGCCGCGCCCCGGGCTCTTGCTTGCCGACGAGCCCGTCTCCGCCCTCGACGCATCCGTGCAGCACCAGGTGCTCGACCTGCTTCGCTCCACCGTCGGCGACGGCACGCTCATCTTTGTCACCCACGACTTACAGGTTGCCCGCGAGCTGTGCCCACGGCTGGCGGTCATGCACCGCGGGCGCATCGTCGAGCACGGAGCGACCGAAAAAATCTGGGCCGACCCGCAGCACGAGTACACCCACCAGCTCCTCGACGCAATCATCCCCTACGAGACCCCGACCGATCTTCCGTACGATGAGGACCTATGAGCCAACACAGCGCACCCCGTCCCGCCGCAACGAGCAACACAGCGAACACCACAGCCACAGCCGACATTGTTGTCGTCGGCTCCGTCAACGCTGACCTGACCGTGAACGTGCCGCGGCACCCCGAGCCCGGAGAGACGCTGCTGGGCAGTGGCGGTGGCATCACCGCCGGTGGCAAGGGCGCGAACCAGGCGTGCGCGGCAGCCAAGCTTGGCGGGCGCGTGGCGCTCGTCGGCGCCGTCGGACGCGACGCGAACGCCACGCCAGCGACCGCGCTCATGCGCGAAGCTGGAGTGAACCTCGACCACCTCGAGGACGTCGACGACGTCACCGGGCTCGCCGTGATTACCGTCGCCGCCGACGGCGAAAACACCGTCCTGGTCATCCCCGGCGCAAACGCTTTGGTCGACGCAACGTTCGTGCGCGCGCACCGTGCCCCCATCGAACAGGCGCCGCTGGTCTTGTTGCAGGGCGAAATTCCGGCGGACGGGTTCGCCGAGGCCGTCAAGCTGGCTCACGGGCAGGTGGTGATTAACCTTGCGCCCGTTGTCGACGTACCGCGCGACGCGCTGCTCACGGCCGATCCGCTGCTCGCCAACGAACATGAGGCCGGCCTGATCCTGGCGCAGCTTGGCCTCGACGGCTCGGGAACCCCGCCCGAACTGGCGCAGCGCTTGCTCGACGCGGGGGTTGCGTCGGTCGTCCTCACGCTTGGTGCGGCGGGCGCGCTCGTCGCCGATGCTGACGGCCTGCGCGACATCGCGAGCCCGCGCGTGACGGCGGTAGATACTGTCGGTGCCGGGGACTCGTTCGCTGGCGCCCTGTGCTTCCGGCTCGTCGCCGGCGACTCGCTGGATGACGCGGCCGCCTACGCGGCGCGCGTCGGCGCGTTTTCGGTCCAGCGCCCAGGCGCCCAGCCGTCGTACCCAAACTCCGGTGACGAGCTGCCGGGGGCTGCGCGCTAGTCGCGGATGCGGGGCACCAGAGACCAACTCAGCAGGTGCTCCTCAACTCGCTCAAACACGGCCGTGAGGTCCTCAAATTCGTGCGCCTCGGCGGGACTCAACTGCACTTGCTCGCGGGGAACCGGTCGTTGCATGCCCCGATCATAGCCCGCGCGCAACCGCGCGTGCACCCTACACGCACTACCGCTGCGCAGCCATCTCCAACAGCCGCCCAATGACCTCCGTCCCGTGTCGGCGAAGGCCGTCGTGCTGGTACGTTGCAGTCTCCCACACGCTCACTCCCAGCGCGTCCGCGGTGGCCAGCGACAGCTCGCGAGGTACGAAGATGTCGTCGGTGTAGACGGCTGCAACGCGTCTGCCGCCCGCAACCTCGTGCGCCGCCGCGCCGTCGATGACGCCCGCGTACTGGTTGCCCCAGTCGTCCTTGGCGGCGAGCGCGTTCGCCGCACCCTTGAACGGACGCAACGCGGGATCCTCGTCGAACTGGAAGGGGAAGATGTGTTCGCCGGTGAGGTAGAACTCGTCGTCGTCCGGCGAAGCGTCGGGACCGAACCCCGCGATGATGCGCGAGACCCGCTCGGCAGACCAGTTCGTCGTCCCCGGCACGGTGCCGCCGTAGATGGATTCGTGGATAGCGGCATAGAGCGGGTTGGCCGCGAAGCTGACTCGTTGGCCAACGTTGGCGAGGAAGTCGGTGCGCAGGCGTCCGTTGGGGTGGAAGGGTGATTCGAGGAGGCTCGCGAGCGTCGCAAAGCCGCCCTGGCGCCCAAGCTCAATGCCGACGGTGCGGAAGCGGCGCGGGGTGAGCCGCTCCCCTGTCGGCAGGCACTCCTCGGCAGCCTCAAGGTGGCGGCACACCTCGCGCATCGTGCGCTCCGCCTCCGGGTAGCTGCGGTTGAACGCGCGGTGGCGGGCGCGCAGCTTCGCAAACGTCGCCTCGTACACCGCGTCGGGGCCCTCGCTTATCGACGCCAACCCGCCCGTAAACATCGCCACCCCGATATGTTCCGGCGCGACCGACAGGTAGTGCAGCAAACAGAACCCGCCAAAGGACTGCCCCAGTACGTCCCAGCGCTCGATGCCGAGCTTTTCGCGGACCGCCTCCGCGTCCTTGATGATCTCCGGCGCGCGCAGCTCCGTAAGCGTATCGGCGTTGATGAGCTCGGGCGTGGCGGCGTCGACGCGCGTCGACCGGCCCGTGCCGCGTTGGTCCAGCAGCACGACTCGGTAACCGCGGCGCAGCGCCTCTTCAATCCACGCGAATCGCTCGCGCGGCGCGGGCGAGCCCGGCCCTCCCTGCAAAAACAGCAACGCGGGAGCGCCGGTGTCTCCCAACACGCGAGCGAAGACGGACCATTGGCCTCGGGTGACCTCTACAGTTGACTCCATGCCTGCGATCGTAGACACTCCCCGCATGATCCCCGCCTTCCACCGCCTAGCGCGCCGCGACCGCATCCGCCCGTACCGCTGGTGGCGCCCGCTTCTTGAGATCGCAGTCGCCGCTGCACTGTTCGTCGCACTCCAGGCAGTGTGGGTGGTCGCGTTCATTCTCATCAACGGCAAAGAGAGTATCGGTCGTATTGCGGACGGCACCCCCACATCGATGCTGGTTGGCTTCGGCGCACTCGCGATGACGGTCCCGGCCGCGTTCGTAGCGGCGTGGGCCTCCGGGCGCGACGTGCGCGCGCTGTGGTCGGTCGAGCGGCGGTTCCGGTGGCACTACTTCCTGCCCGGGCTCGCAGCGTTTGCCGCGCCCGGCCTGCTCACGCTCGCTGCAGACATCGTCATATACGGTGCGCCGCCCGCGCCGTTGGACGCGACATTTTTCTGGTGCGTGGGCATTGTGCTCGCCCTGGTCCCGCTGCAGTGTCTCGCTGAGGAGCTCCTTTTTCGTGGCGTGGTGGTGCAAAGCTTCGGTGCGTGGATGCGCTCGCCGTGGCTCACATACCTACTGGCCCTGCCAATCTTCGTCGTCGGGCACACCGCGGGCGGCGGCGGCATGGTCACCATCGCCGTGTTCGCCCTGGTTGCCTCGCTGCTGGTCCACCGCTCGGGCGGGATCGAGCTTTCGGTGGCGCTGCACATTGTCAATAACATCACTGTCTCGTACGCAAGGTTTTCCGGTCTTATTGATCTGGAATCGGTGCGCGTCCTGCTGCCCGTCGTCGGCCAACTTGGCGCTTTCGCCCTCGCACTGATCGCGCTGCCGATCATTGGCAGTAAGGTTGCCCCCATGCCAACCACCGATGCCCACCTGCGTACCCTCCCTCACCCCACCGGCGACCTCCTGTTCAACTCGTCCGCCGGGCCCGAGCACGGCGGCGTTCCCGTGGTTGCGCCGTGGTTCGCGCAAACGCTGGGCCCGCAGATGCACGGGTGGGCGCGCGCCCTGCCGTGGGTCATCACCGAGGAAACTGGCGAGGCCACCACTGCGGAACTCAGCAACGATCGCCTCCGCCTGATCTACACCGTTCGCCGCGGCCCCGAGCCCACGTTCACGCTGCGTGCGGTCAATGAGGACGAGGAGTCTCGCCGGATTCAGCTCGCGCTCCACCCTTACTGGGCCGTTGACACCGCGCGCGCACGCGTCACCGGTCTCGCCGACCAGCCCTACTTTGACAAGGTCGCGGGTGCAGAGCGCAGGATTGACGGCGATCTCGCGTTCGGCCGGGAGGTCGACAGCGTCGTTCGCACCACCAATGACTGTATGCTTA
Source organism: Corynebacterium sp. NML180780 (assembly GCF_007786415.1). NCBI lineage: Bacteria > Bacillati > Actinomycetota > Actinomycetes > Mycobacteriales > Corynebacteriaceae > Corynebacterium > Corynebacterium sp. NML180780. The sequence goes on from NZ_VNKN01000006.1 coordinate 71,830, forward strand.
TCGACGGCCACCGCGCCCTCGCCTTCCGCACCCAGGGCACCGACCACGTCGTGGTGTGGAACCCAGGCCCTGAGGAATGCGCCGCCGCCGACGGGCTGCGCGCGGACGACTGGACCCGCTTCGTCTGCGTCGAACCCGCGCTCCTGGGCGAAAACCGCGAAGGTGTTGAGCTCGCCCCGGGTGCGTCTGCAGAATTCTCGCTGACAGTCACTGCGACTGCTGGCGGGAGCGTGCGCGCATGACGGTACCGCTCCATCGCACCGCCGACGCGCGCCCCGGGCGCAGCACGTGGGTTCGCACAGCGGAGCTCGCGCTGCTCGCGGCGTTTGCCACCGCCTTCGGCGTCGTCGCCGCGCTCGCCATCCAGTTGTGCAGCTCGCGCGGGATCCTGCTCGACGACCCCGCGCAGCGAGCGCTCTTTGAGCCGCTGCTGGTTCTCGCAGCGACGCTGCCGGCGGCGCCCCTCGCCGCCGCGTGCACCGGACGCCACCCCGCGTCACTGGTGTCAACCACGCGGCGTATCAGGTGGCCCGTAGCGGGGCGCGCCCTCGCCCTCACGATTGGTTTCTACGCTGCCGCCACGGCAGGCGCCGCCTTATGGGCACGCGTTAGCGGTGAATCCGCCCCGCTGGACGAAACGCGCTCGGTTGCGTTGGTGTGTGCGCTGTGCGCCGTGATCACGCTGCAATCGGCAGCAGAAGAGCTCGTGTTCCGCGCCGCGCTCCCCCAGATCATTGGCTCGGGCGCGTTCGGGCGCTGGTGCACACACCCTGCTATCGCCTACGGCATGCCCGCGCTCGCGTTCGTTGCGCTGCACACGGGCGGGACCGGCACGATTGTCGACGTCGCCGTGTTTGCCGCCTGCGCGGCGTGGCTGACCTGGCGCACCGACGGAATCGAGGCCGCGTGGGCTTTGCACCTGGTAGGAAACGTGTGGGTGATGGGGGCGTCGATAAGCTCCGGTCCCCTGGGCACAGTCGCGACGGTGGTGTCCGCGGCGCTGATTGCCGCGTTTACCCCTCGTCGGTAGACAGGGCCGCGACGAACGCCTCCTGTGGCACCGTCACGGAACCGATCGCCTTCATGCGCTTCTTACCTGCCTTCTGCTTCTCCAGCAGCTTGCGCTTACGCGAGATGTCGCCGCCGTAGCACTTCGACAGGACGTCCTTGCGCATCGCGCGAATGTTTTCGCGGGCGATGATCTTCGAACCAATCGCCGCCTGCACCGGCACCTCAAACTGCTGGCGTGGGATGAGCTCCTTGAGCTTCTTCGTCATCTTGTTGCCATACCACTGCGCGGAATCGCGGTGCACGATCGCGGAAAACGCATCCACGGGATCGCCCTGTAGGAGGATGTCTACCTTCACCAGGTCCGACTCCTGCCAACCTGCCTCCTCGTAGTTGAGCGAGGCGTAGCCCTTCGTGCGTGACTTGAGCATGTCGAAGAAGTCAAAAATAATCTCGCCGAGCGGGATGATGTAGCGCAGCTCTACGCGGTCCTCGGACAGGTACTCCATGTTCTTCATCTGACCGCGTTTGGACTGGCACAGCTCCATCGTGGAGCCGACAAACTCCTGCGGCACGATGATCGTCATGTTGACAACCGGCTCGAAGACCTGCTGCAACTTGCCGCCCGGCCAATCCGACGGATTGTGCACGAGGTGCTCCGTGCCGTCCTCGGCGATCACGCGGTAGGTGACCGACGGAGCCGTGGAAATCAGGTCCAGGTCAAACTCGCGCTCGAGGCGGTCGCGGGTGATCTCCATGTGCAAGAGGCCGAGGAATCCGCAGCGGAAGCCGAAGCCCAGCGCCACCGACGTTTCGGGCTCCCAAGTCAAGGAGGCGTCGTTAAGCTGAAGCTTCTCCAGGCTCTCACGCAATGTCGGAAAATCCTCCTGGCTGACCGGGAACAGGCCCGAGTAGACCATCGGCTTGACGTCTTCGAAGCCTTCCAGCGCTTCGGTGGCGCCCTTCTGCGCCCAGGTCACCGTGTCACCCACGCGCGTCTCGCGCACGTCTTTCACACCGGTGATCAGGTAGCCGACCTCGCCCGGACCCAGCCCCTTCGTTTTCTTCATGGTTGGAGAGACAACGCCGATCTCGAGGATCTCCAGGGTGGTGCCGGTATTCATCATTTGCACCTTTTGGTTCGGCTCGAGCCTGCCGTCCATCATGCGCACGTACGTGACCACACCGCGGTAGGTGTCGTAGACCGAATCGAAAATTAAGGCGCGCGCAGGCGCATCCGGACCGTGTTCCGACGTCGGCGGCGGAACGAGCTCGACAACCTTGTCCAGCAGCTCCGCCACGCCCTCGCCGGTCTTCCCGGAGACGCGCAGCACGTCCTCCGGCTCGCAACCGATAATGTTGGCAATCTCCCCCGCGTACTTGTCCGGATCTGCGGCGGGCAGATCGATTTTATTCAGCACGGGGATGATTTCCAGGTCATTCTCCATGGCCATGTACAGATTGGCCAGGGTTTGGGCCTCGATCCCCTGCGCGGCGTCGACAAGCAAGATTGCTCCCTCGCACGCGTCGAGGGAACGCGAAACTTCATAGGAAAAGTCCACGTGGCCGGGGGTATCGATCATCTGCAGCACCGTGTCCTGGCCGGCGTACTCACCGGTCGTCGGCGTCCAGGGAAGACGCACATTCTGCGCCTTGATCGTGATGCCACGCTCGCGCTCAATATCCATGTTGTCTAGGTACTGATCGCGCATCTCGCGCGCAGCCACCACGTTTGACAACTGCAAAATCCGGTCAGCGAGCGTAGATTTGCCGTGGTCAATGTGGGCGATAATGCAGAAGTTTCGGATCCGCTCGGGCGAAGTAAACGTCTCTTCCGCAAAATTTTTCGTAGTGGCAGCCATAGTTTCACCATCCTACCGGGCACAACCCACGCGAAACCACTTGTCCCGCCCGCTGCGAACGCCTAGAGTGTCCAGCAACACGGACGGAAGGTTCAGCAGCGTGGAATCACACGGAGACCCCACCCCTCAGGGCGACAAGCCGCGCCTGGTCAAGAGGCCCAGAAGCTTTCAACCGCTGAACAAGATCAAGACGACAACGTCCAAGCTGATCAAGCGCAACCGCGGGAGCAACAACGAGCACCGCGTAGGTTCGCTGGACCAGGGGCTCGCGTTACTCAACGAGCGCCTGGGGACCCGCAACCCGGCGCACGAGCCCCGCACCGCCACCTACGTCACGGTGAGGCCGACGGCGCACCTGCCGCGCAACATTTACTACGCACCCGATATGGACGGCAACGCGGAACCCGGCGAGGTTGTCTGGGTCACCGTCCCCTCACACCCGCCACGGCAACGCTCGATGCTGGTCGTCGGCCGCGAACGCGGCGAAGTTCTCGGCTTGCTCATCTCCTCCGAAGCCGAGCACGCCAGCGACGAACGCTGGCTGGGCATCGGTGCCGGCGAATGGAACGCCTCTGGAAAGCCCTGTTGGGTGCGCCTGGACAAGACAATGATTGTGCCGGAAAGTGACCTGCACCGTTCCGGCACCATCATCCCGCAGCGCCGATTTGAGCGTGTGGCAAACCGCCTACGCGACAGGTTTGACTGGGAGTAGCGCACGTTTTGGGGTTTCTCCTGCTGAGCTGCTAGGTTTGAGTGGTTGTTTCAGCCCGGGGCATTTCGGGGCTTGCTTGACGACGCGGTCAGGACCTTGGGTCCGCGTAGACCAACGCACGGCGCACGCCGACGAGGGTCGCTACAGCCAGGCAGTTTCTTCCCCGCTTCCGGGAGATCGACACGAACCGATCCGTTTTGACGAAAGACCAAGAGGTACATCATGGCAAACATCAAGCAGCAGAAGAAGCGCGTTCTCACCAACGAGAAGCGTCGTCTGCGCAACAAGTCCATCCGTTCCGCCACTCGCACCGAGATCCGCAAGTTCCGCGAGGCTGTCGAGTCCGGCGACAAGGCTGCCGCCGAGGCTCAGCTCCGCGTGGCTTCCCGCAAGCTTGACAAGGCTGTGACCAAGGGCGTCTACCACCGCAACAGCGCGGCGAACAAGAAGTCCAACATGGCTACCGCCCTGAACAAGATGGCGTAACTGACGCTGAGCGTCGTCGCTCCCGCCCCGGCCGCGAGGTCGGCGTGGGAGCTTTTTCATATTCGCGCACGGGAGACGCAATACTTGCTCCCAGGTTGGATTACGATTGCCGGGTGATCATTTCCCAATCGTCCAATCCCCTCGCACCGCGCCTGCCACGATCGTGGCGACGAACAATGAGTGCGGCCGCACTGACCACTGCACTCGCCCTCAGCACCGCGGTTGCATTCAGCGAGGAGGACGGCTTCCCTGCCGTCGCCTCTGCGGATACCCCTGCGGAGAGCCGCCCGCAGGACGCCTCGGTCGGCGTCCTGCCTGCCACGAATGCGTCGCTCGCAGAAGAGCTTCTCAAGAGCCCGCCACGCGGCCTGAACGGAGCTTTCCCTCAGCTTCCCGGAGTAGATCCGGTGGTGGCGCAGCGCATTGGCGTCCTCATCGCACTCATCGCGGTACTGGGCGTTGCGATTCCGATTGTGGGCACCGAGGGGTCGTCGAAGAACACTGCTCCCGACGATGACTATGAAGGTGGAGGATCGCTCCAACGTCGCACCGTGCAGGCAGGCGGTAGAACCCGCGAGTTCAACGTCGTACTGCCCGCCCACTATCACCAAGGCGATGCCTACCCGGTCATCATCGCCTTTGGCGGTTGGCAGCATTCTGCTGAGCGCTCGCGTGAATACATGCGACTGGAATCGGTCGCTCGTGACGCAATCATTATCTATGCGCAAGGAATCAACAATGCTTGGGGCGGCGCACCATACGCTGACACGACTGTGGACAACGACATCGACTTCGTCCGTGCCGCGATCGACGATGTTGCGACCAACTTCGGTGGCGAGCGGGACCACGTTGCTGCGATCGGGCTATCCAACGGCGGTGGCATGGCTGCCGCGTTGGCGTGCCACGCACCAGAATTGGTCAAAGCAGTTGCTTCGGCTGCCGGTGCGTACTACGACCCGACCGTGAGCAACTGCACGTCCGGCGACGTGGCGACGCTCCTGCTGCACGGGACGAACGACGACGTCGTGGGGTATTTCGGCGGAACCCGACACGGCGCGCACTTTCAACCCGTCGACCGTGTGTTTGCTACGTTTGGCCGGAAGAACGGTTGCTCGACGCAGCTCATTGAAACCCCCGGAGCGTTTTCCACCAGTTTTGAGCCCACGAGTTGTCTCACGTCCACTCGACTTGAGCGCGTCGACGGTGGCGGCCACACGTGGTTTACCAGCCCTGACGCGACGACGGAGTCCGTAAATTTCGTCCTCAACGAGCTCTAACGCCGCGCCAAAGCGGTGCTGCGGGGACTATGCCGCAGCATTGCGCGTTACTGCCCCAATGCGAGTGCGCCGCGTAGAAAGAGCACAACACCGACGACGAAAAAGAAGCAGCCAGCGCCGATGTCAATGAAGGGGCCTGCCCCTAACATCCGGCGCCGGACGCGCTCTGTAGAAATGACCTGGGTATACGCCGCAAACAACGCGAAAGAGCTCAACCACAGCGCCAAAATAACGACAACCGCCGTCAGCGCCGAAGGGTGCGCCGGCAGTAGCGGGGCGATCATCGCTGAGAGGCCGAGAACAATTTTCGGGTTCGCCAGGTTCGTGGTCAGCCCTCGAATGTAGCTGGCCCGTGGCGTGCCGAGTCGGCGTGCAGCCTCAACCGTATTTGGTGGAGGCTTCCTCCTCTCAGCCCAACCGCTACGTACGTTGCCAATCCCCATCCATGCCAAGAAAGCGCCACCCAATACCTGCACGGCCTCGAGTGCCCACGGAAATGCATTGAGGAGCGCAGTCGCACCGATCACTGTCAACGTGCACCACAGCAGCACCCCAGTTTGCGTCCCCAGAGTCGTGGCCCACGCATGGGTGCGCGACCGAGTCCCTGTCCGCGTAATCAGAATGATGTCCGGCCCCGGTGATGCCGCACCCAGCAAGTTCAGGCCGACGATGACAGCCAGGTCCCCGAACCCGATCATGCGGTCGGTCCCAGCAGATCTTCGCGGCCAAACATACGCGCAGTTTCCCGCGCTGAAGGCTGCCCTGCCTCTGGGCTCGCGTCGGCGGCAAGCAGCACGCTCACCATGTCCTCGTCGCCTTTAAACACCGCACCGGCGAGAATGCTCTGGCCGCGGGAGTTGAGGAGTTCAACATCTGCTCCACGGCTGAGCAAACCACGGACCACATCCACATGCCCTGAATAGGCGGCGAGCATGAGCAAGCTATTGCCGTCCTGATTGGACAAATTCACATCCACTCCGGCGTCAACGTAGTCCAAGAGCGATACGTCGCCGGAACGTGCCAAGTTGAACATCTTGGTGGCAAATTCCCGCACTTCCTCGGGAATCTTCTCGTCTTGGTGGGCAGGATTGCTCGTGCGCTCAATGGTCATACCGAAAAACTATCACGCGAGCTGTGCGAGGCGGCGGACAGCGTTCTCCACCGCAAACTCGGGAATACCGCCATTGCCTTTCACCTCTGCGTCCAGGTCTGCCACGATGATCACGGCCTGCGACACTGCCTCAGAGGACCACCGTCGCGCGAGCTGCATGGTCTTCTTCACCCCATACGGTGGCATACCGACAACCCTGGCAAGCTGATTTGGGTCCCCACGCTCCCCTTGCAACTTTGCGAGGTCGCCGACCTTATACGCCAACGCCGCTGCAATAGCTACAGGATCCGTGCCCAGTTGCAACGCCCGGCGCGTTGACGCCAGTGCTTTGTCCGCACGGCCCTGCAGCGCGAGTTCCGCAATATCGAACCCGGCTACTTCTGCAACGCCCGTGTAATACTGACGGACTGCTTCGACCGTGACTTCGCCGTTTGTGTCCGCCACGAGCTGACTGACAGCGGACGCCAGCTCCCGCAAGTCAGATCCCACAGATTCAAGCAGCGCGGCGACGACGTCCTGATGCGGGCGAACGCCGTGACGACGAAACTCGGACGTAACCCATGCGGGTCGGTCCCGAGGGCCAACCGGATTTGCAGGATGTACTTCAGCGATTTTCTGAAATTTCTTCACCATCGCCTTTTGGCGCCCACCGCCGGTGTGCTCAATGATGAGCGTCATGCCCGGGGCAGGATCCATGCATGCGCTCAGGAGCACCTGGGTGGGCTCTTTTCCGGCTATTTCTGCCTTTTTCACCACCACGACACGTTCTTCGGCGAAGAGGGATGGGCTTGTTGCCATCGCGATTTCGCCTTCGGTGACGTCGCCTGCACGCAGCGTGGAGACCTCCGCAGCAGGGCCAATCTGGTCGATGATCTCGTTGGTGATGCGCTCCGCAAGAAACGCCTCTTCACCGAGTACGAGGTGCACGGGGTTGAGCATGTCCACCATCTTAGGGGCCGGAACCGCGAAGCTCCTGCGTGCCATCGGCGTAGAGTCGCACGGGACCATCGCGGTTGGGAAACAGCACCGGGATACCGGATGCCGTTTGCACGGGCCGCGAGTGTGGCCGCCCGGTTTCAAGCACCACTACAACCTGCGTTCCTGCTGGAATTGGTTCGACGTCTTCCTTGCTTTCTACGACGTGTGCAGTAAGCTGCCCCGGATCAAGCGTGCGACCATGCCCGGCAAAGGGGGCCTGCAACACGAGGATCAACGACACAATTGTGGCAAACGTCAGTCTCGGACGTCCCGCGACCAGGCCCGCGACGATCCATCCGTAGGCGACGAGTGCGGCCGCTGGCGTGGCGTCGATAAGCGCGAAAGGCATCTCCGATCCCCAAGTTGCGACCTTGTGGACCCACCACGCGAACGGTTCCATTGCGCGCAGGAGCACCACCTCGAGGCCTCCTGGCAGCAACGCGAGAACCACCGCGATCAAGCCGAGGACCGTGATGAGGGGAACCACTGGGGCGACGAGGACATTCGCAGCCACCGAGACAAGCGATACTTGCCCCGACATCAGCGCAATGATTGGTATCGTCGCAAGGTCAGCAGCAATTGCTACAGCCAGCGCTCGAACCACAATGTCCGGCCACCCGGTAACTGCAAGGGCGCGGTAAAGCAGTGGGTTGAGCGCGACAATCCCGGCAGTAGCCGCGACGGACAGCGCGAAACCGAAATGCACCGCCAGGTCTGGGTCGATAAAGATCAAGACGATCACGGACAAACACAACGCGTGAATGGGCTCGACTCTTGCCGACGCCACCACCGCCACGACACCGACCAGTCCGGTCACAGACGCACGCAGCACGCTCGGATCCGGACCAATCAGCGCGGCAAAGAGCGACAGTGCTATCGCCGCGGCAATGAGGCGCCCCCGCAATCCAAGGCCTACAAGCGATGCGACAACGATCGCAAACGTTGTCACAATCGCCACGTTCGCACCAGACACCGCGGACAGATGGCTCAGCCCCGTGTCAATGTATGCCTGTTGCTCCGCCTCGGTTTGATATTGCGTATCCCCAAGTACCATTCCCGGGATGAGGCCTCCCGCAGCATCCCCAACATTTGCCTGCACAGATTGTCCAAATGTCGCACGGACATGGTGCGCAAACGCGGCAAAACCGCGCGGCGCAGCAACAGTGTCCACTTCGCCGTTTACTGTCACCGTCCCGATCCCAGGGAACGTGGACTCCCGTACCTGGCCGGATACCACTACGCTTGCGCCTGCAACGACAGAGTCATCCAGCTCCGGTGCGAAGACTGGAATCTTCGCTGGGTAGCCATCAAGGCTCACGTTTGTCAGGAACCCGCCCGAGCTCAACGGCTTAGGCTGGCCAAGCACCGTCGCGGGGAATTCTGCACTGCGACCAACCTCGTGGCTCAGCGCAAAGGATGCTGCAGTACGGATACGCAGAGACGTACCAACAATGGATGCAGCGCCAAGTCCGGCGACCAGGATCGCCTGCCCCTTTTGCCGCGCACAGAAAAACACCAATGCTGTCGCCACTACAAAGAAGCCTGCGGGGAGCAGGCCGATGAGCAGGCAGCAGATGGTTGCTCCCCACACGACGAGGGCTGCCGGAGCGAGTCGGAGTTCCTGCATAGCTACAGCGTGATCTGGTCTTTGAGGGCGTCAAATTTGGCTGGGCCGATCCCCTTGACGTCCATGAGGTCCTCCAGCTTGGCAAACGGGCCGTTTGACTCCCGGTGGGCAACAATCGCCGCCGCTGTGGCGTCACCAACACCTGAAAGACTGGTCAGCTCTTCTGCTGTAGCGAAGTTGAGTGAAACGAGCCCACCTGCGCCACCCGCCGGAGGCGCACCGCCCGACTGGGCACCGCCAGCTCCGAGCTCGTGAGGAACCGGCGGCGCGCCTTTGCTTGGCACAAGGATCTGTTGGCCGTCGACGAGCAACTGCGCTTGGTTGAGCTGGTAGATGTCCGCGTCACCGGTTGGCCGTGCCACGTTAACGGCATCCGCGATTCGGGCTCCGTCTTGCAGCGTGACAAGCCCCTGGTTTTCCACTTGCCCAATCACGGAAACCACGATTTGGCCACTGGATTCTGCTTCAGTTGCAGTCGATTCCCACTGGGGAACAGACTCGCTGTGAGAGGGTGGGCGGGTGATGGCCCACCCACCGACCGCCAGAAATACGAGCACCACCGCGCTGATGGCATATTTTGGAGCCACCTGGATGCGGGGCGGCGGATATTTTACGTTGAGGAGATCCTCTTCCCCCGTCGGACGAGTGAGTTCTTTAATTCTTGCTAAAGATTCCATATCGCGATAATACGCAATATTCGAATCAATCGGAAGAGGAAACGCACTATTCGATCAACATCGCAAGTAAGTGAATCTGGCCCGTGGGGCACCGACGAAGATCACGCAGGCGAATTACGCCGCAGGCCGCCCCTGCGAAGAGAAGACGACCGAAAGTCCAATAGCCCCACTACCGGTGTGAACTGCGAGCACATCCACCAGAGGCGCGACAAGTACGCGTGACCCGTTTGGCAGCACCTCTCTGAGTGTTTCCGCCAACTGCTCAGCAGCGTCCTCGCATTCGGCGTGTTGGACCGCAGCAAACACAGGGAGGTCCTCAGCGCGCTCCATCACAAGTTCTGCCAGCTTGGCAAACGCCTTCGTCTGCGTCCTCGTCTTCCCCGCCAGCTCGAATTTTCCCTCGTGCAACCGAAGAATGGGCTTCGTTGCCAACAGTGCTGCAGACAGCACCGCCGTGCCAGTTGAAAGCCGCCCGCTCTTACGAAGGTCATCAAGCTGGCTCAAGTACAACCACGTTTCGGAGCGCTCGATCGTGGCCCGTGCCATCTCCTCGCATTCGTCCAAATCAGCTCCCTCACGTGCAATCGTTGCCGCCGCCATCGCTGCGGCTCCAACTGCCATACCGGCAGCGTTTGTGTCCACCACTCGCACGTTTCCAGGAAAGACTCCCGCCGCCTGGACAGCCGCGGACCACGTTGAAGAAAACGATTTCGACAGATGCAAGGCGACGACGCCGTCGTCGCCTCCACGCTCGAGTTGGCGGCCGTAGCACGCAGCAAGCTCGATAGCGGTGAGTCCGCTTGTCGACGCCCCCTCGTCCCCGTCCAGCACGTGGAGGTCAACCACGGCAATATCCAACTCTCGCAGGAGCTCCTCCGAGAGTCCCGCTGCAGAATCAACGACTACGCGCACCGTCATGGCACGACCAGCCCTTGGTTCCAGGCTTCGAGGTACCACTGCATTCCGGCATCGGGCTCACTGTAGGCAGGCATCGCGTACAGGCGCGCTGTATTTGTATTGCCTAGGCTCTTAAATAATGGGAATTGTGACACGTCAAGTCCCAGCAGGTTCGCTGTCAGCGCCGAGATCGTCCCTCCGTGCGCAACCAGGAGCACCGCGGAGTCATCCCACGCGTCGTATTCTGCAAGCAGCTCCTCAACAACCGGACGCGCGCGCTGCGCAACTTCGACGCGGCTTTCCCCTTCTGGTGGTGCCCACGCGGCATCGTTGCGCCAGCGAGCCCGCGCACCTGGGTGGGCCGCATCGACTTCTGCGTGCGACTTGCCCTGCCACTCGCCGAGGTGGGTCTCTCGGAGCCGAGCATCAGTCGACACGGGAAGCCCCAGCCGATCCGCGATGATCTGCGCAGTATTTGCCGCACGCTGGAGATCGGAAGCAACAATCTTTGACACTCCGAGCTTGGCCACCAATTCCGCAGCCGACCGCGCCTGCGCCAAACCGGTCTCCGAAAGCGGGGAGTCTAGGTGTCCCTGCATCCTGTTGGTCGCGTTATATGTAGTTTGCCCGTGCCGCAGCAGAATTAGCCGGCGCTGCATCGGCGCTCCTTTGCTCGTAATCAATGTGGCGCGTTGAAAAGGGGATCAACGACGTTGGTTGCTGACGGGGTGGGCGTCGTCAAGCGTTAGTCTTCGTCCTCCGCGACCTCACCGGCAAGCGGCAGGTCTTCCAAGGTTTCGACCTCGCGAACGTCTCCGAAGTCGCTCGGGCGCTCATACGGCGCGATGCCCTCAACCGAGATCGCCGGGCAATCGGCATACAACCGGTCCAAGCCGTAAAACTCGCGCTCCGCTTCGCGCTGCACGTGCACCACAAAGTTTCCGTAGTCAAGCAGCACCCACCTGAACTCACGGTTCCCTTCCCGACGCTTCGGCTCGAGTCCAGCCGCAGTGAGCTCAGACTCGACCTCATCGACAATGGAAGCGACCTGCCGCTCACTGCCTGCAGAGACGACTACAAAAATGTCCGTGATGCCCATGACCTGGGAGACATCAAGGACGGCAATGTTCGTGCCAAGCTTTTCGTCGGCCGCCTTTGCGGCAATCGTGGCTTGATCGATGGAGACCTGCGCTGCACTCAAGAAGCAATTCCTTTTCGCTGATAACAATAATGCGCCCCCATTCTCCCACGATGAGCGCGCAAAGTGCCACTTACTGGTAGAGCTGGTTCTTCCCGATGTATTGCACGACGCCGTCGGGAACCAGATACCAGACTGGCCTCCCCTGTCCTGACCGTTCCCGGCAGTCGGTCGATGAAATCGCCATTGCTGGAATCTCAATCAGATGCACGCGCCGCTGAATTTCCTCCGGAAACATGTCCTCGCTGAGCTCGTAACCGGGGCGCGTCACGCCGACAAATTCCGCGAGCTCAAACATGTGCTCCCAGTCGCGCCACGACATAATCGAGCTCAGCGCGTCCGCTCCCGTGATGAAGTACAGCTGCGCGTTGGGAAACTGCTCGCGGAGATCACGCAGCGTGTCCATCGTGTAGGTGGGCCCTCCCCGGTCAATGTCGACGCGAGAGACAGAGAACCGCGGATTTGACGCTGTGGCGATCACCGTCATCAAATACCTGTCTTCAGCGGCAGTAATTGTGCGTCCCGCCTTCTGCCACGGGTTACCTGTGGGCACAAACACCACCTCGTCGAGCTGGAAGCGGTCCGCGACCTCACTCGCGGCGACGAGGTGCCCATGGTGGATGGGGTCGAAGGTGCCGCCCATGATGCCAATGCGCGCGGCATCATCCAACGAGTCTGCAAAAGCGTCGTCCATGCTGCTTAGCGTACGCGGGACGTCGCTCGCATGATGCCACGACTCAGCTGTTCTGACCGGACCGTGGCAACCGGCCTAGTAGCGGACTTGGTCCACAAACCTGCCGAACGAGTCCGATACCTGGTTGTCCCACCGGGAGCCCCAGATGAAGTAGCGCCCGTGATTACCGCCGTTTCCCTGAGAAGCGCGCAGCGTCTGCACGGAAAGGTCGCAGACACCATCGAGGGGCAGGCAGTAGTTCACGCGGTTGCCAGTGCCAGCGGCCGTGCGGGAGTTAAACGGTAAGAATCCGAGAATGCCGCCCGCGCCGCCGCCCGGCACGCCAACGGTGGACGGGTCACCGGCAGCGGTATTCGGATTGCCAAAGTAGACCACACCGGCGAGCTGGCCGCGCCGCGCGAGCTCACGCTCGTGCTCGAGCATGATCATTGCGCCCTGGGAGTATCCCGACAGGATGTACTGCGGGTGGCAGCCCGTCGTAGCTTCGTACCCGTTGATCATGGCCATCACGCCAGTGCGACCAACTTGCACAGAGTCGAGGAACTCGTTCCCGGCGCGCATCGCCATGCGTAGCACGGGGACGGAGTATTGCATTGCGAGGCTAAACGCCTGCAGCGCTGTCGTCGGCGCAATGACGTTGGGGACCTCATACTCGGGGTACACAGCCGGGTAGAAACGAGGCTCAAGGCCGAGTACTTCGACGTCCTTCATCAGGGAATTGCCGCCGTGCGTGGCCGCGTAACGCCCTTCAGCGTGGCGGAGGAAGGCACGGATCGTCTGCCCTTCCCAGCCGTTCGACACCCACGGCGCCTGCGGGGAGTAGCTTGTGCGGAATATCTGGTCATTTTGTCCGGACCCGCGCGCGGCAACAAAGGCAACGGCTGGGCATCGGTGCTGCGCTTCGGCCTTTGGGGTCGGGCTCAGCGGACTCGCGACAACGGTAATTGCGGCAACCAGGGCGATGACGATCGCGCAGAGGCGAGCGCGGAGATTGGCATGGGAATTTAACACGCCAATGAGCATATAGCCAGTTGCCGTCAATGTCTCATTACGATCACGGGCGGGTCTGACCATCCCCCTCCAAGATCCACTTTGTGCTGGTCAGCTCGGGAAGCGCCATCGGTCCGCGCGCGTGCAACTTCTGGGTCGATATACCAATCTCTGCGCCCATTCCGTATTCAAAGCCATCAGTAAAGGCAGTCGAAGCGTTCAGCACGACTGCCGCAGCATCGACCGAATCGGCAAACTGCTGCAGCGTCGACGCGTTCAGCGACGCGATCGCCTCGGTGTGCCCGCTGCTGTACGCAGCGATGTGCTGAATCGCACCGTCGACGCTCTCAACCACGGCGCACGCAATGTCCATCGAAAGGTACTCCTCAGCCCAATCAGCCTCGGTAGCCTCAATAATTCCTTGCGCCTGAAACGCGCCAAGCTTTTCGACGTCGCCGTGCACCGTCACCCCCGCTTCCTGCAATGATTGGACGATTCGGAGTTTGTCTGCATCCGGGAGCGCGGCGTCGATAAGCACTGTCTCCGTCGCGTTACATACGGAGCACCGGCGGGTTTTGCCATTGAGGAGCATTGCGATGGCGTCGTCGAGTTGGGCGTCACGGTCAATGTAAATGTGACAATTGCCGGTACCGGTCTCAATAGTCGGAACAGTGGCGTTTTGAACGACTGCATCGATAAGCGCCGCGCTACCGCGCGGAATGACAACGTCCACCAGACCGCGCGCGGTGATGAGCTCCTGCACCGAATCGTGGCTTTCACACGGCAGGAGTTGCACCGTTTCGCGCGGAAGGTCGAACTGGTGGAGGGCGTCCTGGATAATGTTCACCAAGGCGGAGTTGGAATGAACCGCCGACTTCGAGCCCCGCAAAAGCGCAGCGTTGCCTGCCTTCAACGCCAACCCGAATGCGTCAACGGTGACGTTGGGCCGCGCTTCGTAAACCATGCCCATCACCCCGAGTGGAACGCGAACCTGTCGCATGCGGATGCCGTTAGGCATCGTATGCCCTCGGAGCACCTCGCCGATGGGATCGCTGAGGTTCGCCACCTGCTCTAGGCCGGCGGCCATCGCCTTGACACGCTGTTGGCCGAGTGCCAGGCGGTCCACCATCGCCTCTGACATACCGGTGGCGCGCGCCGCCTCGACGTCCTTCTCGTTGGCTGCCAGGATTTCGTCCGCTCGCTCCACTAGAGCACCCGCGGTAGCAATGAGAACGCGGTTCTTCACCGCGGTCGATATTTTCGCAAGCAGCGGCGCGACCCGCTTCGCTTCACGCGCAAGCTCCGCCACGGACACCGCTTCGTCACCGGATTGGGCAGTGCCATCCGCTGTTGTGTTTCCACTCATCCTAGTATCCCGCCTCGACGTCGACTTCGGTGCTCATCGATTCGCCCGCGGCAAATAACTCCCAGTTTCTGGCCGCAAGCGCGCCAACCCGGCGGGCCATAAAGCGCGGAATGTTCGCAGTGTGGGGCGTAATCACCACATTATCCATCTCCCAGAGCGGATGGTCTGCAGGCAGCGGTTCGGGGTCCGTTACATCCAATCCGGCACCCGCAATAGCGCCGTCTTGCAAGGCTGTTGTCAGCGCCTCCGTATCAATCAGCGCTCCCCTCCCTACGTTGACGATCACCGCGTTATTCCGCATCTTCGCCAGCACCGTGGCATCAACCAAGTGCCGAGTTTCCGGAGTCAGTGGCGCCAGGAGAACGACACAGTCGGATTCGGACCACACAACTTCCATCGCTTCGACATCCCCCATGGCAACGGTGCGATCAGCCCCACTGACGTCACGGCCTGACCGATTCACTGCGGTAATTTCGACGCCGAACGGCGCGGTAAATTCGATGAGCTTCTTCCCGATGCCGCCCGCGCCGATGATCGCGAGCTTCTTCGCGTCAAAAAGGTACTCAGTTTCGCCAAAGAGTTGCTCCTGGTTCCACTCGCGAGACACTGCCTTGTGGCGGTGGAGCACAGCGAGGAGCAGTGCCAGCGTCGCTTCTGCAACCGTGTCGTCGTAGATTCCAGCTGCGTTGGCGAAACGGACACCGCACCCAGCGTGGCGGGCAAGAATTCCAGCTTCAAGCAGCTGCTCAACACCCGCGTAACCAATCTGCACGACCTTGACGCTTTCCGGCAGTTCAGCGGGGAAATCCGACGCTCCGCCGCGGAAGATTAGCAAGTCAGGGTTCTCCGAAAGGTCGACCATTTCATGACCAGCTGCGCGCAGGTGGTCCGCGGACTCTTTCCACGGTGAGGGCAAAAATGCGTACTTCATGCCCCCACAGTAATCGCTACAGGCGGCTCGCGTACTGAGAAAGGTAGTCCGCATGCACTACCGGCCGACGCTTGGATTCTTCCAGCTCGGTAGTGTGCTTGCCCAACATCCCATGGAGCTCTTCGGCATCAAATGCAACTTCACCGCGCCCAACGACCTCGGAGTCAGGGCCGAGGATCTCTACAATGTCGCCTGCGTGAAAATCGCCCTCGACATCAGTAATACCCACCGCGAGCAAACTCGTCCCACCCCGAGTCACCGCGTCAACCGCGCCGGCGTCCAAGCGCAGCACGCCCTCTGCGTCTGCAGCATAGAGCGCCCAGAACTTCCACGCCCGTAACTGCGATTCCGGTCGTGTATGGAATACCGTCCCGCAATCGGCCGGACCGAGCGCCTGGTCAATATTGCTTGCCGACGTCAACAACACCGGTACTCCACCCCGCGCCGCGAGCCGTGCCGCCGACACTTTGGCCGCCATACCCCCGGTTCCGAACGCGCCTCCGTCGCCCGCAGCGACTCCCTCGAGGTCGCGGCCACTGCGAACCTCACTGATGAACGTTGCATTGGGGTCGGAGGGGTTTCGGTCATACAACCCGTCGACGTCGGACAAGAGCACGAGTGCGTCCGACGAAGTCAGCGTGGCTACGATGGCCGAGAGCCTGTCGTTATCACCAAATCGCATTTCTGTCGTGGCGACCGTATCGTTCTCGTTCACGATTGGCACGGTGCCAAGCTGCCGCAGCCGGTCAATGGTCCGCTGCGCGTTGCGCGCACGCTCGCGTGCCCCTGCGTCTGCTTGCGTCAGCAGCACCTGGCCGGTGGTTCGCCCGTAGCGTGCAAAGGACGACCCCCAAGCCTGGGCAAGATGGACTTGTCCCACTGCTGAGGCGGCCTGCTTGGTCGCTAGATCGCGCGGACGCTGGTGCAGTCCCAGCGGCTTGCACCCGGCCGCAACAGCACCAGACGAGACGACGATGATGTCAGTTCCCGTGCTCATACGTGCATGCAACGCATCCACGAGCGCGTCGATTTTCGCAGTGCTGACTGCCGAATCCTCATTGACTAAGGAACTCGAACCAATCTTCACCACGACCCGGCGCGCCGCAGCAATCTGTGCACGCAGCTCGGATTCAGAGGCCATGGGTTGCTAGCCCTCCCAGCGCTTCCGCTCGGCTTCTTCACCGTCGCCGTAATCAAACTCATCGATCAGGCCACGGCGAGCCTGCGAGGCACGCTTGCGTTCTGCCGCGGAGACGCGATTCGTGTCGTAGAGGCGAGCGTCGCCTCCGCGACCGGCAAGTGTCGGGTCGCCGCCACGCATTGGTTCCCAATCAAACGAGATTTCACCGATCGTGACCGTATCGCCCTCCTTGGCGCCGATCCGACGGAGCTCGTCCTCAACACCAGCCTTTTCCAGACGGTCGGAGAGATAGCCCACTGCCTCGTCGTTCTCAAAGTCGGTTTGCCGGATCCACCGCTCAGCTTTCTCGCCCGTAACAATCCAGCCCTCGGGGTAGAGCGGATCGCGCTCGACAGTGATGCCGGAACCGGACCGCCCATTTCTCCCCACTGCGCGTGGCCGGATGATCTGCGGCTCCGCGCCCAGTGCGTTGCCGCTCGCACCGGCGGCCTTTCGAGCTGCTTTACGCTGCCCGTCACGCGACTTCTTCACAACGTCCCACATCGCCCACTTCAGCTCTTCGAGCCCCGCGCGAGTCACTGTGGACACGAAGTACACCGGCCAATCAAACTTGTCCTTGATGTCACTGAGCAGGAACTCTGCAAGCTCCGCCGCGTCGGGAATATCCAACTTGTTCAGCACGATGACCCTTGGCCGTTGGCGAAGGTCCCCGAGCCCGGAATCATGGTCGAGCGCCTCGGCGTAGCTATCAAGCTCAGCCTCGAGTGCTTCAATATCCGAGATCGGATCGCGCCCAGGCTCAAGTGACGCAACATCGACCACGTGAACGAGCACGGCGGTTCGCTCGATGTGGCGAAGGAAATCAAGACCGAGCCCCTTCCCTTCGCTGGCACCCGGAATAAGTCCCGGCACGTCGGCGATGGTAAACGTGTCGTCGCCGACGTCGACCACGCCGAGATTGGGCGCAAGTGTGGTGAACGGGTAGTCCGCAATTTTCGGCTTCGCAGCGGACAGTACTGAAATGAGGGATGACTTACCGGCCGATGGGAAACCCACCAAGCCCGCATCTGCGACAGACTTCAGCTCAAGAATGAGATCATGCGCTTCACCAGGTTCCCCCTTCAGTGCGAACCCCGGGGCCTTCCTCTTCGCGGTGGCCAGTGCTGCATTACCCAGCCCGCCAAAACCGCCTTCTGCGGCAATAAACTTCGTCCCCGGGACGGTGAGGTCGGCGAGTATCTCGCCATCTTCACTGCGTACGACAGTGCCGACGGGCACGTGGAGGATAAGGTCTTCGCCCCGGGCGCCATTGCGGTGATCGCCCTCGCCGTTTGCACCACGTTCAGCCTTCACATGGGGCCGGTACTGAAAGTCGAGCAGCGTGTGCACCTGGGTCGACACCTCGAGGACAATGTCCCCACCGTGTCCACCGTTGCCGCCGTCCGGCCCACCGAGTGGCTTGAACTTTTCGCGGTGCACGGAGACACAACCGTGCCCACCGTCGCCCGCTTGCAGGTGCAGAACCGCACGATCAACAAACTGCGCCATGGTTACGCCCGCCTTTCCGTGATTTCGTGCTTCTCACTTGCAGGGTACCGGGTCGGGTATCGACTACTCGCCGATACCCGCCACCGCGCGAACGGTGTCGTCTGAAATTCGACGAAGCTCCTCACCGGACACATTGTTCTGACTGATCCACAGCTTGTGCTGGTGCTCCAGCTGGTCTGCAAAATTGCGGGCCCAGCGGCCGTTGCTTCGCTCCGCAGGCGGAAGTGCTTCGTAGGCTGCGACGACAGTATCGGTGAGCAAGTCAGCGTCGACAAGCCAGCCCCTGCCGGTGATGCTTGCTTCCACAATGCGCGCGACGTCGACGGGCGAGTAGTCGGGGAACTCAATGGAGTTCGGGATACGCGAACGCAAGCCTGGGTTTGCATTCATGAACTCGTCCATCTCCTTTGTATAACCGGCAAGAATGGCGATGAACTTACTCCGGTCATTCTCCAGGCGAGGAAGCAGTGTCTCCACTGCTTGCAGACCGAAATCGTTAGCGCCGCCTGCTGCGGTGAGCTGGTACGCCTCGTCGATGAACAGGACGCCGCCGAGCGCTTCATCCAGCGCACGGGTGGTCTGCTTTTCAGTCGCGCCAATCACCGATCCGACGAGGTCAGAGCGCGTGACTTCCTTGACAGTGGGGGATTCCAGAATGCCGAGTGCGTGGAAAATTTCCGCCACGATACGCGCAACGGTCGTCTTGCCAGTACCCGGGTTGCCAGAAAAGACCATGTGGTAGGTCGGCGACGACGTCTGCAGACCTTGCGCTTCGAGGCGCTGATTCGTTTCCGCAACGCGCACCAATTCGGCCGCCCACTGCTTGACCTCTTCGAGGCCAATCAGGCTCTCCAGCTGATCCAACAGCTCTTCGACACGCTGACCACTCGATTCTCCGCCCGAAACCGCGCGAATATCGGCGTCAGTCACGCTCGTAATTTCCTCATTCGTCACCTTCGACAGATCACCCGCGTATTCGCGTGCAAGTCGACTACTAATGGAGCTGATGAG
The DNA here is from genome assembly GCF_007786415.1 of Corynebacterium sp. NML180780. Taxonomy (NCBI): domain Bacteria; kingdom Bacillati; phylum Actinomycetota; class Actinomycetes; order Mycobacteriales; family Corynebacteriaceae; genus Corynebacterium; species Corynebacterium sp. NML180780. The sequence goes on from NZ_VNKN01000006.1 coordinate 91,344, forward strand.
CTTATCCTCGAAGTTTCTCGCCCAACGGCCATTCGAACCGTCGCCGGAACGTCGATACTGACGGCGGATCGCCGAATGCAACGCTTCCTCATCAAAGGTGTAGCCCTTCTTTGCCAAGCTCGCCGCACCGATCTGTGCAAGCTCGTCGGCGGAGTAGTCCTCAAAGTCAAACCGGTTCGGAATGCGGGACTTCAAACCGGGGTTCATTGAGAGGAAGTCCTGCATTTTGTCTGTGTAACCTGCAAAGATAATCACGATGTCTTCGCGGTTGTTCTCCATAAATGTCAGGATCGCATTCACGGCTTCCTTACCAAAGTCATTGCCTCCCTCAGAGTGAAGGTCGTAGGCCTCGTCCACAAAAAGGACGCCGCCGCGGGCTTCTTCAAGCACTTTGTTCGTCTTCTGGGCGGTGCCACCAATGTGCTCCGCAACGAGGTCCGCACGTCCAACCTCGACGAAAGTGTTCGTGCGCACCGCTCCTGCGCTGTACAGCGCCTGGCCAAGAAGGCGAGCGACGGTCGTTTTACCTGTACCCGGATTACCGAGGAACATGGAGTGCATAACCACAGGCTCGGACGCGAGGCCAAGCTCATTGCGGCGCTGATTGAATTTCACGCGGTCCATAAAGGAGGCGATCTGCCGCTTCACGCTCGCAAGGCCGATGAGCTCGTTGATCTGCGCCATCGGATCGCCAGGTGCCGAGGCGACAGCCCCAGCAGCGCCGCTTCCTTGGGAACTTCCGCTGACTTGACCGCTCTTCCCCGAGTTTGCTGACGTGGGCCCGTTAACCGGCGTGGGCGCTTGGACCTGCTTCCATTGTCCATCGACGCTTTCGAATACGGCAGCAACGTCGACGTCCACCTGGCTGCCATTTTGGGAGTAGATTGCAATCTGCGCGCCCTGCGTGAGCTTTGTATCTTCGACGCTGAGCACGGAGCCATTGACCAGAAACTCACCGTAGGAGGCAAAGAGAGTGAGCTCATCGAACTCGCCTCGACTGCCGTTTTGGAGGACGAGCTGGCGGAAGTTTGCCATCGACGGGTGGAGCACCAAGGAACCAGATAGCCGCGAGTTTTCAGCCATGATCGAGAACGCTCGCGTGTTTTCAAATACGGCCAGCACACCGTCGAGAATCTGCGACCACCCGAGAAATGACCGCTTGGCCACAAGTTCCCCTCCGCTCACCGAGAGCGTCGCATTTGTTACACCCGCGGGAGATTCAACAATCGCATCCTCAAGCAAGAGCCTTCTGCCCCTGGCAAAAATGGCGGGCATATTGCTCGACCGTTGCGCGGTGACGACACGCGTACGAACTAGCTCGCCAAACGACTGGTCAAACACGTTGAAGCAGTTTTGCCCATCTGCCTGCAGAATCGTTGCGTCCTCAATGCGCACGGTGCCGCCGTTTTTCGCACAAAGCGCGCCGGTGACCGCGATCGTGGTTTCGTCGCGACCAGCCCCTCGAATTGTGAAGTGCCGCATCTTTTCCGGCACCGACTGCATCCGGTACTCCCCGGCTTCAAGAATCACCGTCGCCTGTGGCGCAAGCCTTGGGGCTACAACGCGGTCAAAGTCCGCACCTTCGGAAGCACTCCACCGAACTTCTGTTTCGTCAGCACTCTCCCGCTCCACGACGCATGAGCTCTGATCAACATCAACCGTCGCGCCACCGGAAGCCTTGACGGTAATGCGCTCTCCAGTTTGGCTGCTCATCTGCGGAATCCGGACCGTAGCGTCCTTCACAAAGATCTCGGGGCGGCTCGTATCGACGTGCGCGCGCTGCCCCTCGAGCACACCTCCGCCAGCGACAGCTGCAATTCTCTTACCTGCCGGAGTCTTGATGGCTACGCCTTCGCCGAGGTGGGCACGTCCGCCCTTATTAATGATGAGGGTCCCCACTGTGGACGAAGCGATCGTTGCACTCACATTTGAAAGAATTTCGAGCGCGTCGGTCTGGGATCGTTCAACTGCGATTTGAGCATTTTGCGCGCCAAGGATCGCCTTCTTGGCGTCGCTGCCACGTACATCAGAATTCACCACGTTGAGCTGCGCATCTTTGACCCCGACAGCAGGGTACGTCGAAACTGCCGGGATTCGCACAGTGCAGTAGCTCAGGGTTGCTTGTCCACGGTTACAAATGACGGCGTTAGCCTCATTCGGCCCCATCACGCTCACACCAACTAATGCCGCACCATCGGCAAGTACGACGCGACCGTGGAAGATTACACCCCGACCACTCGCCTGCACGGTGCGCCCCACAACGCGAAGTGTTCCGACTGAGTACTCCCCAGGTGTTACCGTCAGCGTTCCACCCAAAGGAAGCTGCTCAAGTAGGGTTGCGAGATCATCGTGCGTGGTTACCTGCATCTACACTCCTTTTCGCGAATTCTGCTCCACTTTACGTCAGCCCCGCATGCTTGTGCGCCCACTATGCATTTTCGCAACCCCTTGACAACCCACACAACGTTTCGGTAGTTTCGCCATATGGACTACTCAAACGAAATTAGCAACTACTTTATGTTCCGTCGCAATGGCATCAAACTCGCCGAGTGGGTTGCCAGATCAAATAAAACACTCGGCGAGCTCGTTCAACTAGGGATGCCAGAGGACTACGCGATGGATGTGCTCGACCTCGCGGAGCTGCTCTTTCGCCCGGTAGTGCACACGAGATACCAGAAACGGTGCCGAAAGTACGCAGCGAACAACGAACATTGCGTCGAAACTCTAGCGCTCATTTTCCGTGCTTCTCGCAGTATTAAAGATCCGACACAGCGGTGGAAATTCCGCGAAGAACTCTGCAATACTGCAGGTGACACAGACGTTGTCCGTCGCACAGCGCGGAGAATCAAGAAGGCATATCAACCGACCCAGAGCCCCCAGGACGGGGTGCGAGTAAGGCGCTCCGGCGCGAAGACGACTGTGACGTTTACAGGCGATTCCAGCGCTCTAGAGGATGTCGTCAATACGCTCAGGAGCGGCACCAATAAAACCGGTGATCCACTTGATCCAATTCTTTGGCTGTGCGGAAAAAGGCAGGCTCACTCGACAGGAGGTTGCGCGCACGCGGTTATGCCGATGAGTGACTTGCAGGCCATTATGAAAGGAAGCGCCTGTTTCACCGGGGTGCGGCTCGCGGATGGATCAGTAGTTCACGGATCCGATTTCGCCGACCGCGAGTTGATCTCATTAGGCCGCATTACGCTTGTAGCCGAGGGATATGGCCCTCCAGGTCACACCACCGTTCCGGCAGATTCTCCAGGCATGCAAAAAGCCGCGTAGCCCCGACATCGGGGCCACGCGGCCTAGCGTGTTGCCAACTTTGGCTTACGCGGTGGCTTCGTCCTCAACGACGCCTGCAGCCTCTGCCTGCTCCAGGACCTCGGAGGCAACGCCCTCACCATCGGCCGGGATGATGTTCACGATGCGACGCTTACGCTTGATGCCGAACTGGACAGCGCCCGGCTTGAGTGCGAACAGGGTATCGTCCCCGCCACGGCCGACGTTGTCGCCCGGGTGGAACTTGGTACCGCGCTGACGGACGAGGATCTCGCCGGCCTTGACCTGCTGGCCACCAAAGCGCTTCACGCCGAGGCGCTTGGACTCAGAGTCACGACCGTTCGAGGAGCTGGATGCACCCTTCTTGTGTGCCATTTGTCTATCTCCTTAAAATTAAGTCTTACTTGATGCCAGTGATCTTGACCGTGGTCAGCTCCTGGCGGTGGCCCTGGCGGACCTTGTAACCGGTCTTGTTCTTGTACTTGAGGATGTCGATCTTCTTGCCCTTGCCGTGCTCGACGATCTCAGCCTCAACATTGACCTTGGACAGTGCATCTGCGCCGGAGGTGACGTCTGCGCCATCAACGAGAAGGATCGGGGTGAGTGCAACCTTGTCGCCTGCTTCACCCTCCAGCTTCTCGACCTTGACGAGGTCGCCTTCGGCAACCTTGTACTGCTTGCCGCCGGTCTTGACGATCGCGTACATAGAGGGTTACCCCTTATCTCTACTCGCGCATCCGCCGGCATGCTTCGGTGGACGCATGGAACTTCATTTCAGTGCTTCAGGACCTGATCGATCCGCCGTGCCCGCATGCTTGGGCAACGAGGCGGCACGCCCCAAAAACAACGACTGCCAAAGACTACACCGAACCGGGGCGTTTCTCCAAACCGCGACCTGGGGCGCTGTGCCTCAACGACCTCGGGCGCTAGGAGCGGCGCTTGCGTGCGGCCCGTCGGCGGCCGCGCCGGCTTCGCTGGCGTCCTGCCTCCTCACCATGCTGCTCCGAGTCCTTGTCCTTACCTTCGTGTCCACGGGTGCCGCGTTGGCGGCTGGTGTCCTCGTGGGCGCCGGCATTGCGAGGGTTACGCCCGCCATCTTGTCGGGGGTTGGGCGCGGAACCGTCCTCGGACGACTCACTCCGATTCGTCCGCCGTACCGCTCGACGGCGACGACGGCCTCCAGAGACATCACGGGAAGTTTCGGCGCTCCCACGCTTTCCCGTCGATTCACCGGCGTTCGCCCCTCGGTCTTGCGTACCAGATTGATCCGTCGTGCCTCGCCTTACAGGTTGCTGGGCTTCACTCGCCTGCGGATCGTCGTCCCACTCGTTGCGTTGTGGCCGTTGATCGGAGCGAGAGTTGCCCCGTGTCTTCCGTCGACGCCGCGGTGACTTCTCAAAGTCCGCCACTGCATCTTCAAAGCTCTGCCGTGAGTTGCCAGTGTTCTCGTTTTCTCCCTGCGCAGGAGCTTCAGTCTCGATCGAGGAACTGCGGGTTGCTGCTCTCCGAGCGCTTCGACGCTTCTTGGATCGCCCTGCTCGCGAGGTTCGCTGCGCCGGCGCGTCTTCATGATCGTTGTCGTCGTCGGCATCCCCGAAAGCTCCGCCCGACGCCTCAACTGGCTTCGAGTGCTCGGCCTTCGCGTTCTTTCGCTGCGCTTGACGTCGCCTGCGCCTGTTGCGTCCACTACGCTCATTGCCACCATCGGACTGCTGAGTTTCACTTCCGGCCTCATTGACGCCGTCGTTCTCTGCTGGCTCCGAGCTAAGAACAGTGTTTTCCTCACTGCCGCGCTGATCTCGGTGCTCCTCGGCGTCTGGTGCGTTCTGCTCAGGCGATTGCGAACGATTTCGTCCGCGACCTCGACCGGAGCCGCGCCGACCGCGTCGCCTCGACGAAGTCTTCGGCTCGTCCTCCTTTTCTTTTTCTTCCGCCACGACAGCATCCGCCAATTCGTCGATGGCCTCGTCATCCAGCGGCTTCTCTACGGGTTTCGGCGCCTCGGAGAGCGCAGAATGCATCGCTCTGGCCGCAGGGTGCTGCCCGGACGGGAGTCGCCTGGAATCGACGCGCCCGTATCGCGCTCGCTTCTCTTCAACAACTGGATCTTCGGTCAACAGAATGCCTCGACCGTCGCAGCAATGGCAGGGTACGGAGAACGTCTCAAGAAGACCGTTCCCAAGACGCTTTCTGGTGAGCTGTACCAGACCCAGAGAAGTTACCTCGGAGACATTGTGGCGGGTGCGGTCGCGCCCCAGTGATTCCTTGAGACGTCGAACAACCAATTCTTGGTTCTCCGGCAGGATCATGTCGATGAAGTCGATGATGATCATGCCGCCGATGTCGCGCAGGCGGATTTGGCGAACAATCTCCTCGGCTGCTTCGAGGTTGTTCTTTGTCACCGTCTCCTCGAGGTTTCCGCCGGATCCGGTGTACTTGCCGGTGTTGACGTCGATAACCGTCAGCGCCTCGGTGTGTTCGATGATCAAGGTGCCACCGGACGGTAGCCACACCTTCCGAGCCAAAGCCTTTTCGAGTTGCTCATCCACGCGGTACGTCTCAAAAGCATCGCGTCCATTGTGCTTCTTGCTGCGGTACTTCTTGACGCGTCCGAGCAAGTCAGGCGCGACGGATTCAACGTACGCGCGAATAGTTTTGTACGACTTCTTGCCGTCAACGATGAGTTTATTGAAGTCTTCGTTAAAAAGATCCCGCACGACCTTGATCAATAGTGCCGGCTCCTCATAAAGGGTCACCGGCTTCGCGCCATGAGACTTCTTCTCACGTTCGGCGAGTTCCTTGATCTCCTCCCACTGGCTGTGAAGGCGCTGCACGTCCGCCGCAATAGCTTCCTCAGTGATGTTTTCGGCAGCGGTGCGGATGATCGCCCCACCCTCCTCAGGTACAACCTTGTGGAGGATCTCCTTCAAGCGCTTACGCTCCGGGGCCGGAAGTTTGCGGGAGATCCCGGCTGTCCGTCCTCCCGGAACATAGACAAGGAACCGCCCCGCCAACGAAATTTGGGTCGTCAGACGGGCGCCCTTATGCCCAACCGGGTCTTTGGTGACCTGAACAACGACCTGGTCGCCGGACTTCAGCGCGTTTTCAATTCGTCGCGCGCGACCCCCGAGTCCAGCAGACTTCCAGTCGATTTCGCCCGCGTACAGCACACCGTTTCGGCCTTGTCCGTAGTCAATAAACGCGGCTTCCATGCTGGGCAGCACGTTTTGCACGCGCCCAAGGTAGATGTTCCCAACCATGGTGACCTGGTCTTCTGTGTCAACAAAGTGCTCAACGAGCAGGCCGTCCTCGAGCACCCCGACCTGTGTCACCATTCCCGTGCCATAGTGCCGCTCGCGGTCCCGCACCACCATGGTGCGCTGCACGGACTCGCGCCGCGCAAGAAACTCTGCCTGGCTGACGATACGCGAGCGCTTACGCTCCTCCGCACTCCGCTCACTGCGACGACGTCGCTTCGCTTCCAGACGAGCCGATCCCTTGATCGCCTTCGGTTCGTCTATCTGCTCAGCCTCTTGCGTATCGACGCCACGCTCTGCACCATCAGCGTTTTCCTGCCCACGTGAATCGCTGGCCTTGCTCGCCTTTGCGTTGCCGCGGTTCCGTTTCTGCCGCCCGCTACGCGCGGAGTCCGCAGAGCCTCCTTCCGCTGTGCGCAAGGTACCGTCCCCAGAATCAGAAGATGAGGCGTCCGAGTCATCCAGTCCGTCGGATCCTTCTGCCACCTCGCGGTCAGCGGCACGGGCAGCTTGCGCTGCACGACGAGCGCGTCGACGCTGCGAACGAGTCGGAGCCTTGAACAGCGGAGCGTACTCGGTGACCGACTCGTCCTCTGGCGCCGGCGTCACGTCAGGTTCCACGTCAGTAAGCGGCTCGTCGGAAGCATCGCCGCTCGGATCCGTGCCCGGTTCATCTGCGGTGGCCAACTCGGCATTGACCTTGTCCTCAATTTGGTGGATCTCGTTCTCTACGTCTTTGCGTACGCGGTGTCGGATCTTCTCGTCCGCGTCGGAAGACTCGTCCCCAGCGTCGCTTGATTGGGGTGCGTTGGTGTCGGGAGACAGTGCGTCGAGAAGCTGCTCGCTCTCCGCGCGAGTGAGCGAGGACTGCGCTACCTTGACTACTCCCATGTCCGACAGCGCAACGACCAGGTCTTTCGAAGGCACGTTGAGCTCTTTGGCCAACTGGAAGACGCGCATCTTGTCCTTGAGGCGAGAGCGGTCAAACGTCGCGTAGGGGTTGACCGTTGGCTCATTGGCTGGCTGTTCGCGCTTCGCAGGAGCCTTCTTTGTTGACTTCTTTGTCGATTTCTTGGCCGGCTTTGTCGACTTCTTCGCCGTCGCCTTCGTGCTGCGGCGCTTCTTTGGCGTGGATTCCTCGTTCTGTGCCACGAACCTATTCTCCTGTTATGCGTCTGCCCGCACAGCTTCTGCGCCGGGCACCGGGCGCTGGCATTTCCTGCCGCCGCCGCACAGTGCCGCGCGAATGCGCGGGACTTCAATGTCAAAGTTTGTCAGCACGCGCGGCGTCAACAACGTCAACAACGTGAATATCGTCAAGGACGTCAACGACGCGATGCTTGCCATCTATTGTGGCACAGGCCCCCGCCCCGCGCGTTTACCCCGCCCTGTCCACGGTCAGTCCTCTTGACCAACCGCTAGTGGTTCTCGCTCTGCGGCCCCTCCGCAAGCTCGAGGAAGCGCACAACTCCGCCAATAGTTGTTTCGACGACTGGTTTATCCCAACCCGCAACAACAAGGGATGACCCAACAATTGCTCCGAGAATTGCTTCGCCGTCCGCGTTGGTAACGCCCGCGTACTTGAGCAGTGCGTCGATGGCGTTGACTGCCTCGTAAAACTGCTCTTTGACCATCTCCTGCAACGCGGGTGCCTCGCGCTCGGCATCGACGGTTGCGGAAATAATCCCGCGCACCCAGTCTCGGTGCCCACAGGTCACAAGATCCAGCGTCGCTGCAGCGAGCTCACGCCGATCTTCTCGAATCTTGGGGTCCTTCAGCGCCTCCTCGAGGATCGCCGCCTGTACGGCGTGGAATCGCTCAAAGCACGTCTGGATGAGCTTCTCACGGCTCTCGTAGTAGTAACCAATCGAGCCAACCGGCACCCCAGCACGCGCGGCCACGTGCCGATGAGTGACTGAGGACATTCCCTCCTGCAGGAGAAGATCAATCGTGGCCTTTTCAATAGACGCGCGCTTCGCTTTTGCACGTTCTTGCTCTGGCTTGTCGTTGACCATCTCCGAGCCTTTCTCCGATAAAGCATACGATGGACTCATCGCAGCGTGACGCTTTCCTATGCATTGTGACATATGTATTGAGTCGCAATAAATCATCTGAATGATTTACGAATTTTGCCCAGGAAAGCATAGAAAACGCTACCCCAGGATGCGCTCTTCCGGGGGTAGCGTTGTCGAAAGTTTGGTGTGGTTGGTTACTTGTTGGGGAACCAGATGGCGATCTCACGCTCTGCAGATTCCGGGGAATCGGAACCGTGCACCACGTTCTCACCGACGGTCAGCGCGAAGTCGCCACGGATGGTACCCGGGGTCGCCTTCTCCACCGGGTGGGTGCCGCCTGCCAGCTGGCGCCAGGCAGCGATCGCAGACTCGCCCTCAACGATGCCAGCAACCAGCGGCGCAGAGGTGATGAAGTCTACGAGGTCACCGAAGAACGGCTTATCCTTGTGCTCTTCGTAGTGCTTCTCGGCGGTCTCGCGGTCCGCGGTACGCAGATCCATCTCCACCAACTTCAAGCCCTTGCGCTCGATGCGGGAAATGATTTCACCGACGTGCCCGTGGGCAACGCCGTCCGGCTTAATAAGAATCAAAGTACGTTCGGTCATGGACCAGACTCTACCGAAACCTCTCGCACGATGCGCGATGCATCTGCGGGCGTCGCGTCACGTTTCCACAACTGCACCTGCCGAACCGCACCATCTTCATTTCCCTCACGGATCATCCGCATAATTGTCGTACGCTGTTCCGGGTCAAGCGAAAGATCCGGGGCACCCATGTCCTGATACTTCATGTACAGCGCACATGCCAAAGCACCGCCCGCGATCACGATCGCAGCGGCGCCGACCCAACTCGGCCACGCAAACAACGACGCACCAACGGCGACAAGCGACATCACCGCAGCAAGCACCAGCAGGAAGAATCGCATGCCCTCCAAGCTACTAAGGTTTAGGGGGATGTACCAGCATGTTCCGCTCCATGAGCTCGCGCTTAGCCAAGGCCTTCCTGACGCACCCGCGTTGACAGACCTGTCCACGGGCACGACGGTGACCTACCGCGAGCTCCGCACACTCGCTAACAACGTCTCGCGCGTACTGGCCCACGCCACAACATCACCCTCCCCCGTCATCGCGGTCCAACTCCCAAACTCGGTGGAGTTTGCGGCCGTGATCCTCGGCATCGCCCAGGCGGGTGCAGCGTCCAGTCTGATCGGCCCGCTACTTCGCAACCATGAAGCGAGACATCTCGCCGAGCTCGCCGGCGCAGACCCACAACTCGGCCTCATCCGGATGGAGCAGGCGCAAGCGCTGATACGCGGCACGACTCCCGCCGGTTGGCCACGCCGCGACGCTGCTAACCACACGCCCGCAGTCAGTGCTGCGAATGCACAAGAGCTCGCCTTCGTTCCGTACTCGTCGGGCACCACGGGGATGCAGAAGGCGGTGGGGTTGACGGGGGCGTCGGTAAGCGCAAACATGACCCAGTTTGCTGCAGCGATTGCACGAAGTGGGGTGGGTACTCACACCCCGACGATGTCGCCGCTGCCCTTCTCACACATCTATGGCTTGACCGCGCTGCTGCTCACCCCGCTCATGCTGGGGCATCACGTGCTCACGATGCAGCGCTTTGATCCGGAGCGCTTTGTGAGCGCGCACCGCGATTTCGCCGTGCAGCTCACATTCATCGCCCCGCCGCTCGCGCGCGTCCTCGAGACCGCCCCGGCCGATGCCTTCAACGCACTCGAACTGATCATCAGCGGCGCGGATCGACTCGACCCCACGGTGGCACGAACGGTGGAGTCGCGACTGGGCGCGAGCGTGATCCAGGGGTACGGAATGACCGAGACGTCGCCGGTCACCTTTGTTGGCGTGCGCGGCGAAACGCCTCCGGACTCGGTGGGGTTCCCGCTCCCCGATACCCGCTTCCGCATCGGTCCCGACGGTGAATTATCCGTCGCCGGGCCACAGCTCATGCGCGGCTACCTCGGGCAAGAGCCGATCGGTGAATGGTTTCAAACCGGGGACCTCGCGCGCGTGGGGACGCACGGCGAGCTCTACATCATCGGACGCGCCAAAGACACGATCAAATACAAGGGCTACCAGATCGCTCCGGCCGAGCTGGAGGCCACGCTGCTCGAGCATGAAGCAATTGTCGACGCCGCCGTCACCCCCTTTGTGCTCAATGGCACCGAGGTCCCCCGCGCCTTCGTCGTGCCCGCACCCTCACCGGCAGCCACGTCTGCCCGCCTCACAGCCGACGGTGTCATGCGGTTCGTGGCTGACCGGGTCGCGCCGTACAAGAAGGTGCGCGTCGTAGATTTTGTCGAAGAGATCCCCCGTAGCGCAGCCGGGAAAATCCTCCGCACCCAGCTGCGCGACCTGCCGCACGCAGACTAGCGCGCCGGGTCTTCTGCAGTGCCCAGGTGCTGGGTAACTAGGTACCCGGCGCGCATACGCTGCAGCATCTCCGAGCGCAGCTTGATGATGAAGAACCACACCACGCCGAACGTGATGCCGACGGCAGTGACGGACCAGTGGATGAAAAACCCGAAGATGAGCGGAATCTGGAGCGCCAGGTCCACCCACAGCATGACCGGCTTCTTCTGGAAGAACGCAACGACCACGTGCGCGAGGCCGATGACGGTGACGTAGACCCAGTTAAACGTGGTCCAGAGCTCCCCGTTCTCAACCTTGAGAATCACGGTGAGGATGAGGAAGATCGTGATCGCTTCCATCACGAGCGTGCCGGAAAGTACGCCGGTCAGGCCTGTCATCGGGTCTTTGACCGGGGCCTTGCCCGGGCCGAGGGGGCTCATATCCGGCTCGCGACGCGCGCCGCGGCGCGAGCGCCGGGTGTTGTTCTGGTCAGCCATGCCCTCATCGTATCGCTGAGAACGGTTGGGCCATAACTGGTGCGCGGTGGCGTCGACAAGCGCTTCGATCAACGCGCCTGGACGCAGTACTCAATTACTCGAGCGGCGACGTCGATTCCCGTCACCTCCGTGAGGGAGGCAAATTGGGCGTTCGAGTTCACCTCGCCGACAAGCGGACTGGACGCATGGAGGAAATCGACCGAGCCAATATCCAGGCCGAGCGCGCCCATCGCTGTGCGTGCAGTGTCCACGAAGTCCGCGGGCGGATCCCACGGCACCGCGCGACCGCCACCGGTCACGTTGGCGCGGAAGTCACCTCCCTGGCCGAACCTTTGCATCGCAGCAACTGGGGTCTCACCAACCATGAAGATGCGGGCGTCGTGGCCGTGGGATTCAGCGATGTATTCCTCCACGATCACGGGCGCAGGATGAGCGGCGCGGAGGAACGCGACCAGCTCCGCGGGGGCGTGGATCAGCTCGACCCCCTGCCCCCACGAGCCGATTGCACGTTTCGCCACGACCGGGTAGCCCAACTGAAGGTCTACGGCAGCGAGAAATTCGCTCTCCTCCCATTCCGCGGCCGATAAGTTCCGGTACGCCAGCGGCGCAGTCAACGTACACGGGTGCGCAATGCCGGCGTGCGAAAGCACCGCGTGCGTGTACGCCTTGTTATCGCACGCAGCGATCGCGGTCGCGGTGTTGATGGTGCGCACCCCCAGCGCTTCGAGCTGTGCGACGACGGCAACGTCTTTGTCCTGGATAAGCGCGACGCGCGGCAGCGGACCGGTGCCCATCGCGGCGACAACCTCATCGCTACTCACTCGCCGCAAATCAAGCCCGACCGCGCCGGCCGCACGCGCAAGAGCGCCGAACTGCCACTCAAACTTGTCCCAGTGCAGCCAGCGGTTGGTCACCAGCCAGGCAGCGTCGCAGCCCACCGCACTACGCCTCGGGCTCCTGCGCGTCCAGCGCAGTGAGGTAGGTGCGGGCATCACCGGCGGTGGCGATGGACCCGGTGACCAACACGCCCATGCCGTCTTCGCCAGACTCTTCGGCGACCTCGCGCGCCAGTTCCACCGCCGCCGGCAGATGCGCCTCGATTCGAACGCGGTCATCACCGAACACGTCGTACGCCACCTCCGCCAGCTCGTCGACGTCCATCGCACGTGGGGATGAGTTCTGAGTAATCACTACCTCGCGCAGCTCGGGCTCCAGCGCTGTCAGCATCTGGCGTGCGTCTTTGTCCCCAAAAATCGACACCACGCCGATCAGACCCGTGTAGTTGAAGTCCCGCTCGAGTGCGGAGGCGAGGGTGCGGGCGCCGTGGGGATTATGGGCGGCGTCGATAAGCACGACCGGGTCCTTACCAAACCGCTCAATCCGCCCCGGGACCGTCACCTGGTCAAATCCCGCGCGAACGGCGTCGGCATCAAGCGGGTGCTCGCGGGTCACGCCGAAGAACGCCTCCACCGCGGCGAGCGCAAGCGACGCATTCGCCGCCTGGTGGGCGCCCGCGAGTGGGAGGAAGATGCCGTCGTACTCTCCACCGAGTCCGCGCAGCGTGAGCTGTTGGCCGCCGACGGCAACCGTGGACTTCCCTACCGAGAACTCGCTGCCGCTCCGAGCAACGATTGCCTCTGTGTCGACCGCACGCTCGAGAATCGCGTGCATTGCGTCCGGCTCCTGCTCGGCGACCACCGCAATGTTTTCCGCCGGGCTCAACGCGCTCAACGCGTCCGCCTCGCGGGGCTTAATAATCCCGGCCTTCTGTGCCGCGATCGCGGCAATGGTCTGGCCAAGGAACGCTTGGTGGTCAAGCCCGATCGGGGTAATCACGGCGACATCGGCGTCCACCACATTCGTCGCGTCCCAGGTCCCGCCCATGCCGACCTCCAGGACGGCGACGTCGACGGGCGCGTCCGCAAACGCCACGAACGCCATGGCTACGAGCACCTCAAAGCGGCTCAGCGGGGTGGCAAACTGCGCGTCGACCATTTCCACGAAGGGCTCGAGCTCGTCAAAGATTTCCGCGAAGCGTTCCGGCGCGATCTCGGCGCCGTCGATGAGCATCGTCTCGGTCACCCGCGTGAGCTCAGGGCTGGTGAACAGCCCCACGCGGTGTCCCAGTGCGCGCAGCAACGACTCGGTCATCCGCGCGGTCGACGTCTTCCCGTTCGTGCCCGCGACCTGGATCACCTTCAGCGTGTGCTCGGGCGAACCGAGTAAATCCATCAATGCGGCAACGCGGTCAAGGCTCGGGTTCGGGTCGGCAGCACCGGCGCGAGCATCAAGCTTCTCGCTGACCCGCGTGAGTGCAGCGCTATCCCCGGAGTACTCAGGAACCCGACTGATCGGCTCGCCGTCGTCGCTCGCCAGCTGCCCAACGCGCATCCCCACCAGCCCAGCGAGGCGCGCAAGCTCGTCGTTCTCCGAGCCTTCCGGAGACCCGTCGGGCTCGACGCTGTCGGCGGCCCGAGTATCACCCAGATCCCGAGTACCACCCAGATTCAGCGTCATGCCACTGTCCGTCATGGAGATACGGCCGAACTCCGTGTCGCGCTCACGCACCGGCGTGAGCTCGTCACGTTCCTGCTCGTCGCCGTGGGTGGTGTTGTCGCTGTGGTCGTACTGCTCGCTCATGCGAGCCAGTCTACTTCTCCGGCAGCGTTTCCAGTCGCGCGGTCACGCGCTCGAATTCCTCTTGCGCAACCTTCTGCCGCACCTTGATCTTTTCCACGACCTGCTCCGGCGCGTTGGTCAGGAACTGCTCGTTGGACAGCTTCGCACCGGTGGTGTCCAGCTCTTTCTGCGCGGCGGCGAGCTCCTTCTCCAGGCGCTTGCGCTCGGCAGCCACGTCGACCGTGCCGGAGGTATCCAGCGCCACGTCGAGGTTGACCTGGCTCAGGCGCATCTCGATGCTTGCCGACGCTGCAAAGTCCTCACCCGGCGCCTCTACTCGAGCGATCTGGCGCACCATGTCCTCCTGGCCAGCCAGATCCGCGGACGCGAAGTCCAAGCGCGCCGGCACCTTCTGTGACGGCTTCACGCCCTGGTCGGCGCGGAAACGGCGCAGCTCGGTGATGAGCTTGATGGAGTCCTCGACGCGACGGCGCGCGTCGAGGTCCGTCTCCACACCACCGTTGGTGTCGTCTGCGGTCGGCCACGCAGCCGTGGTTACGGTCTCCTCACCGGTCAGCGCAGTCCACAGGACCTCGGTAATAAACGGCATGGTCGGGTGCAGCACGCGCAGGACCACGTCGAGGACACGGCCCAGCACGATCTGGGTTGTGCGGCCCCGTTGCTGCTCTTCCGCTGACGCGTCAGCATCAGTACGCGGGATCTGGGTCTTGGCAATCTCGAGGTACCAGTCGCACAGCTCGTCCCAGGCGAAGTGGTAGAGCGCCTCGTTGGCCTTGGCAAACTGGTAGTCGTCCAGGTAGGCGTCGACGCGCTTGCGAAGTTCCTCGGCGCGGTCGAGGATCCAGCGGTCGGCGTCGGTAAGCGCTTGGCGCTGCGGCAGCTCGCCGACCCCGGCGCCGTTCATCAGCGCGAACTTCGTGGCGTTGTACAGCTTGGTAGCAAAATTGCGGGCGGCCACGGCGTGGTCGTCGCCGATGGGCAGGTCCACGCCCGGGTTCGCGCCGCGGGCCAGGGCAAAGCGCAGCGCATCCGCACCGAAGCGGCCGACCCAGTCCATCGGATCGATGCCGTTGCCCAGGGACTTCGACATCTTGCGGCCCTTTTCGTCGCGCACCAGGCCGTGCAGGTAGAGGTCCGTGAAGGGCACCTGCGGCCGGCCACCCTTGCCCTCGCCGAGGATTTCCGGGGTGAACTTACCGGCAAAGGTGCCAAACATCATCATGCGCGCCACCCAGAAGAACAGGATGTCGTACGCGGTGACGAGGACGGAGGTCGGGTAGAACTTGTCCAGCTCAGGCGTCTTCTCGGGCCAGCCCATCGTGGAGAACGGCCACAGCGCGGAGGAGAACCAGGTGTCCAACACGTCCGGGTCCTGCTCGTAGCCGGCGGGCGCTTCCTCGTCGGGGCCGACGCACACCACGTCGCGCTCGCCGTTTTCGTCTTCCGGCCCGTACCAGATCGGGATGCGGTGCCCCCACCACAGCTGGCGCGAGATGGTCCAGTCGTGCATGTTGTCTACCCAGTCGAAGTAGCGCTTCTCCATCGACTGCGGGTGGATCACCGTGTCGCCGTTGCGCACGGCGTCGCCGGACATCTTAGCCATCTCATCCACCTTGACAAACCACTGCAGCGACAGGCGTGGTTCGATCGGCTCGCCGGAGCGCTCCGAGTGGCCCACGGAGTGCACGTAGGGGCGAATCTCCTTGACAATGCGGCCCTGCTCCGCGAGCGCCTCGCGCACGGCGACGCGCGCTTCCTCGCGGCTCAAACCGTCGAAGCGGGTGCCAGTGTTGGCAATGCGGGCCTGCTCATCCATGATGATCGGCATGTCCAGGTTGTGGCGCAGGCCCATCTCGTAATCGTTCGGGTCGTGCGCCGGCGTGATCTTCACCGCACCCGTGCCCAGCTCCATATCCACGTAGTCGTCGGCGATGACCTTGACCGTGAGGTCGTCGCGCAGCGGGTGGTCGAACTCCTCGCCGATGAGGTGCGCGTACCGCTCGTCATCGGGGTGGACGGCGATCGCCACGTCACCCAGCATGGTTTCGACACGGGTGGTGGCCACGACGAGGTGCGGCGCATCGTCGTCAAGCGAGCCGTACCGGATAGAGACGAACTCGCCCTCGACGTCCTTGTATACGACCTCAATGTCCGACACCGCGGTCTCGAGCACCGGCGACCAGTTCACCAGGCGGTAGTCGCGGTACACCATGCCCTGGTCGTACAGCTGCTTGAAGATGGTCTGCACCGCCTTGGACAGCCCATCATCCAGCGTAAAGCGCTCCCGCGACCAGTCGACCGAATCGCCGATCGCACGCATCTGCGTGGTGATCGTGCCGCCGTACTGTTGCTTCCACTCCCAGACGCGATCGATGAACTCTTCGCGGCCGTAGTCGTAGCGGTCCTTCCCTTCCTCAGCCTTGAGCTTCGCCTCCACCTTGGTCTGCGTAGCAATGCCGGCGTGGTCCATGCCGGGCAGCCACAGCACCTCGTAGCCTTGCATTCGCTTGCGGCGCACGAGGGAATCCATCAGCGTGTGGTCGAGCGCATGGCCCATGTGCAGCTGGCCGGTCACGTTCGGCGGCGGCAGCATGATGGAGTAGGCGGGCTTGTCGGATGCGGGGTCCGCCGTGAAGTAGCCCTTGTCCACCCACTTCTCGTACAGCGTGGACTCGTGGTCCTGCGGCTCCCAGCTCTTGGGAAGGGCGTCCGCGCGGTTCTTGCCTACTAAATCATTCGTCGCTTCACTCACGGTTGCCCATCATAGCCCCCGCTCAGAACAGCGCGTCAGCCACTTCGGCTTCGTGCTTGAGCGCGTCCACGTTCGCCTGGATGCGCTCGCGCTGGAAGTCGCTCACCTCCAGCCCTGCGACGGGCTCCCACGTCCCGCCGGTCCCCACTGCCGGCACGCCGAAGACCAGGCCAGCGTCGACGCCGTATTCGCTTGTCGACGCCTGCGCCACCGTCACCCAACGCCCATCGGTCCCCTGCACCCAGTCCCGCATGTGGTCCACGGCGGCAGACGCCGCCGACGCCGCGGAGGACTTCCCGCGCACCTCGATGATCTCGCCGCCGCGCTTGGCCACGCGCGGGATGAACTCGTCGACGTACCAGTCCCGGTCCACCTTGTTGGCCAGCGGCTCGCCGTTCACGGTGGCGTAGGTGATGTCTGGGAACTGCGTGTCGGCGTGGTTACCCCACACCACCACCCGCTCGAGCGCGGTGGAGGGCACGTCGAGGTGCTGCGCCAGCATGGACAGCGCGCGGTTGTGGTCCAAGCGCATCATCGCGTTGAAGCGATCGCCCGGAATGTCCGGGGCCGACTTCGATGCGATGTAGGCGTTAGTGTTGGCGGGGTTGCCCACGACGAGGACGCGGACGTCCTGCGCTGCGGCGTCGTTCAGCGCCTTGCCCTGCTCGATGAAAATCTTGCCGTTGGCCGCGAGCATGTCGGCGCGAGACTCGCCCTTTCCGCGCGGCTTGGCGCCGACCAGGAACGCCGCGTTCGCTCCCTCGAACGCCTTGGCTGCGTTGTCCGCGACAGTGATGGTGTTGAGCAGCGGGAGTGCAGAATCGGCGAGTTCCATCGCGGTCCCCTCCGCGGCGCGCACGGCAGCCGGGATCTCCAGCAGCGTGAGGTTGACCGGCTGGTCCTTGCCAAAGACGTCGCCGGAGGCGACACGCCAGAGCAGCGAGTACGCAATATTGCCTGCGGCTCCAGTGACCACAACGTTGACGGGCTGTACCGGGGATTTCGTCATCATGACTCCTTGGCTCGGATGTGTGCTCGACTGCTTGCTCGCCGTCTGAAATGGCCCTGCGATGACCCTCATGATGCAGACGACGCGATCGCATACCCGACGAGTATAGAAACGCGACGCCGGTAGGTTCTCGCGCTGCTCCCCCCATTTGGGCACAACTTTGGCCAGCTTCTGTGGTTTTCGCTTCGAATGGGGACATCGGGGGCGCATGTGGTGCACGATGGAAACGTATGACCTTGGCGTTGACGCGCACCGACCCCTGCCCGCCCTGCATGACCCGAAGGAGACCCTGTGACGCAACAGCACAAGAGCAGTGACGCAGCTGACGCAGTTGACGCAATTGACGGGGCTGCCCAGACCTCAGATACGGGCGAAGCGCGGGCCGACTCCGGCGCCGCATCTTCCGACTCGCTGGACGCGGTCGTCGATACCGCGCTGCGAATGTTTGCCGCGGACGGGTTCCACGACACGAAGCTGGAAGCGATTGCCAAGGAATCCGGTATGTCCAAGCGCAAGATCCACTACAACTTCGGGGACAAAAAAGGACTGTATACGCGGGCGACGCTGCGCGCCCTCGAGCGCCTCACCCCACCCGAGCACGTGTTGAATCGCTCCTACGCCGTACCCGTCGAGGGGATGCGCAAGTTCATCGACGCGCTCTACACGGCCGTCAAGCATAACCCCGATTCCGCAGGCATCCTGCTGCGCGAGGAGTTGGACCCGGTGCTTGACGGCACCACGTCGGCACTCACCCAGCGCACCGACACCGTCGCGCTGCACCTGGAACGCCTCCTGCTCATCGGTCAGGACTCGGGCGCGTTCCGCCCCGGAATCTCGGCCGATGACGTACTGGTGTTGCTCGTCTCGCTCAGCTTCTTCCCCACCGCTTTGGGCGACGTCGCGGAGGGGCTGCGCAACATAAACTTTCGCTCCGAGCGCAACAACACTGGCCTGCGCAGGATGGTCATCGACGCGGTCATCGCGTTCCTGACCACCAACATTTCCCCGTCCGGGTACGACAGCTACTTGGAACCGACGCCTGCGGCGGACGCGACGGACTTACCCGAAGTCCACACCATCGCGGATGTGAGCGCCGACTATCTCGACGACCCGGAGACGCGCATTTACTAACGCGCGCCGCGACCCGCGCGCAGGGCGCGCTTAGGCCGAGCGCTGCTCTTCGTCCGTCAGGTACTGCGGCTCGGCCTCGCCCCGCACCACGTCCGCGGAGATGACCACGCGGTTCACGCCCTCACGGTCGGGGAGGTCGTACATGATGGGCACCAACAGCTCCTCCATGATCCCGCGCAGTCCGCGAGCGCCGGTCTTGCGTTCCGCCGCCTTGTCTGCAATGAGCCCGAGCGCCTCGCCATCCAGCTCAAGCTCGGCACCGTCCATAGCGAACAGGCGCTGATACTGCTTCACCAGGGAGTTCTTCGGCTCCGTGAGCACACGCACCATGGCGTCGCGGTCCAGGTCCTCCACGCTGGCCAGCACCGGCAGACGGCCGATGAACTCGGGGATCAGTCCGAACTTCACCAGGTCGGCCGGCTGCACCTGGGAAAGCAGGTTGGCCTCGTCGCGCTCCGCCTTCGAGTCGATCTCTGCGCCGAAACCGATCCCCTTCTTACCCACGCGCTCCGCGATGACCTTGTCCAGACCAGCGAAGGCGCCGGCCACGATGAACAGGATGTTCGTGGTATCAAGCTGGATGAATTCCTGATTCGGGTGCTTGCGCCCACCCTGCGGCGGGACCGACGCGACCGTGCCCTCCAGGATCTTCAGCAGCGCCTGCTGCACGCCCTCGCCGGAGACGTCACGCGTGATCGACGGGTTCTCCGACTTGCGCGAGATCTTGTCTACCTCGTCGACGTAGATGATCCCAGTCTGCGCGCGGTTGACGTCAAAGTCCGCCGCCTGCAGCAGCTTCAGCAGGATGTTCTCCACGTCCTCGCCCACGTACCCGGCTTCGGTCAGGCTTGTCGCGTCCGCGATTGCAAACGGGACGTTGAGCATTCGGGCCAGCGTTTGCGCAAGGTACGTCTTACCGGAGCCGGTCGGGCCGAGCAGAAGAATGTTGGATTTGGAGATCTCCACGTCCTCCTCGCGGCGGCGCCCCGTCGATGCAAGCGACTCTGCCTTGATGCGCTTGTAGTGGTTGTACACCGCGACGGCGAGCGTCCGCTTCGCCTGATCCTGCCCAATGACGTACTGGTCCAAAAACGCCGTGATTTCGGACGGCCGCGGGAGCCGCTCCGGGTCACCAGCCTGCCCCTGCTGCGAGCTCGCGAGCTCCTCTTCGATGATCTCGTTGCACAGCTCAATGCACTCATCGCAGATGTACACACCGCCGCCTGCGATGAGCTTGCGGACCTGCTTCTGGCTCTTTCCGCAAAACGAGCACTTAAGCAGATCCGATCCGTCGTGTGTTGCTGCCATGTGCGCTATTTACTCCCGTTCGTGCAATCGCCGTGCGGTCTTTCCGTGCAATATACGTGCCCCCGCCACGGACTGACCAAAAGGTTAGATTTCAAGTGTAGTTCCTACGTCAAACCAACGGGCGCACGCCCACGCTGGTTCCCGTTTTGCGCAACAATGGTTGCCGGACCTGCATTTCAGCGGAAAGGACGCAGACAATGACTCACCTTCACGTCACCGAACATGGGGATCCGACTCGCCCGACGGTGGTGCTGCTCAGCTCCATCGCCACAACACACGAGGCCTGGTCCAAACAGGTCCCCGTCTTGGAGGGCGCCTTCCGTGTCGTCACCGTTGATCACCGCGGTCACGGCAAGTCCGACAAGGCTCGGGTTGCGCCCGGGGCATCGCTTATCGACGACCTCGCGTCCGACATCCTCCACGCCCTCGACGAGGCGGGCGTGGACCGCTTCAGCATCGTCGGACTTTCGCTCGGCGGGGCGCTGGCGCAGTACATCGCCGCCACCAGCGGCCGCGTGGACAAGGCTGTGTTCGCCTGCACCGCCACCTACCTTGGCGGGCAGGACAAGTGGTCCGAGCGCACCGCCCTCACCCGCGAGCAGGGCACAGCGGCGCTGGCCGACGGGATGATGGGCAACTGGTTCACCGACGGGTTCCGGAAATCGCACCCGGACGAGGTGCAGCGTATCCATGACATGGTGTCCGGCATCGACGGTGAAGGCTACGCACAAAACGGCGACGCCCTGGCCAAGTGGGACTTTGCCGACCGCCTGGGCGAGATCACCTGCCCGGTGCTGACGATCGCCGGAGCACAGGACCCGTCAACGCCTCCCGCAGAGTTGGAGAAGATCGCGCGCGGCGTCGCGGGGCCGGTGAAGTCGGTGGTGATCGACCCTGGTTCGCACCAGGTTGGCATCGAGCGCCCCGAGGAATTCAACCGGGCCTTGACCGCGTTTCTCTAGGCCGCATCGGCTACGCTAGTAGCGTTCATCGTCGCCGGAAAGGATCTGCTCGTGAAACGCAACCGTACCCAGTCTGTTCTCGCAGCGCTCGTTGCTGCAACGGTATTGGCGGGTTGCTCGTCTTCCGAGGGCGACGAAGCTCGCCTGGCGGAGCCGGTGATCGACTTCCCCGCGACGAGCACGACGGCGTCGCCGACGACGTCGAAGTCCACGTCCACCTCTACATCGAAGAGCGCGGACGAGGACGACGAGGAGGAAACGACGAAGTCGTCGTCGACAAGCACGTCGAAGGCCTCTGAAAAGTCCAGCTCGGAAAAGAAGACCTCGACGAAGAAAACCTCCGAGAAGTCCACGAGCACGCGCAAGACCAGCACCCGCCGAGCCGCAAAGGACGAGGTGGAAGAGCAGGTGATTACGGAGACGGTGCCGGTGGATGACGGCTCGAATGGGTGCGCGTGGCCGGCGCAGGGCGAGGGCAGCGGCAACCAGGAGTACAGCACGTTCTGCGACGGCACCTGGGCGCGCACCATCACGCCTGAAAACGAGCAGGAGTACTTCTGGACTTCCGAAGGCGGAACCTGGACCAGCGTGGACCCGACTGGGTCGAATGAGAACGGCGTGTGCTGGGCCCGCGAGCCGTTTGCGCAAGCGCCTGAGGCCGTGAAGAACGCTGTGCCGTTCTGCGCGTAATACGGGATAGTCCGCGCGCAAACAACGCCACCCGGTTCACTGCCGGGTGGCGTTGTTGGGTGCAGCGCGGGAAGCACCCGCGCGAAGCGTTAGGCGTTGAGCTTGCGGTAGTCAAAGACCTGGTCGATGATCCCGTATTCCACCGATTCCTGGGCGGTAAGGATCTTGTCGCGGTCGGTGTCCTCGCGGACCTGCTCCGCGGTGCGGCCCGTGTGGCGGGCCAGCGTGTCCTCCATGAGGCGGCGCATGCGCTCGATCTCGTTGGCCTGGATCTCCAGGTCAGAGACCTGCCCCTGGGTGCCCTGGGTGGCCGGCTGGTGGATGAGCACGCGGGAGTTGGGTAGCGCAGCGCGCTTTCCCGGGGCGCCGGCGGCGAGGATCACGGCAGCTGCGGACGCGGCCTGCCCGAGGCAGACGGTCTGCACATCGGGGCGGACGTACTGCATCGTGTCGTAAATCGCCATCAGTGCGGTGAAGGAGCCGCCCGGCGAGTTGATGTACATGGTGATGTCGCGGTCCGGGTCCTGCGACTCGAGGACCAGCAGCTGCGCCATGATGTCATTGGCGGAGGTGTCATCCACCTGGGTGCCCAGGAAGACAATGCGCTCTTCAAAGAGCTTGCCGTACGGGTCGATCTGCTTGGTACCAAAGGAGGTTTCCTCCAGGAACTGCGGCAGGACGTAACGGGAGTTCGGCATCTGGAAAGTCATAAGTTCAGTCCTTTGCGTTGAGGGTGTTCCGGGTTAGTTACCAACTGGGCCGTCGGTCTGCGCAACGTTCTCAATGACGTGGTCGACGATGCCGTACTCCAACGCCTGCTGGGCGGTGAACCAGCGGTCACGGTCCGAGTCCTTGGTGATCTGCTCGAAGGTCTGGCCGGTGTGCTCGGCGATGAGCTCAGCCATCTCACGCTTGGTCTGCGCGAACTGCTCCGCCTGGATCGCAATGTCCGCCGCGGTGCCGCCGACGCCTGCGGACGGCTGGTGCATCATGATGCGCGCGTGCGGCAGCGCGTAGCGCTTGCCCTTCGTCCCGCCGGAGAGCAGGAACTGGCCCATCGACGCGGCGAGGCCCATGCCGTACGTAGCCACGTCGCACGGCGCGTACTTCATCGTGTCATAGATCGCCATGCCGGCCGTCACGGAGCCGCCGGGAGAGTTAATGTACAGCGAAATGTCGCGCGTGGGGTCCTCCGCGGACAGCAGCAGGATCTGCGCGCAAAGCTTGTTCGCAATCTCATCATCAACCTGCTGACCGAGGAAGATGATGCGTTCACGCAGCAGGCGCTCGTAGACGGAGTCTCCGAGGTTCATGCCGTTAGCTGGGGATGTCATATGACGCTCCTTTAATCCTTCGTTTCCGTTGAGTCAATGCCCCTACCCTACTCGGGGCCGCGCGCAATGTGGACCCTGTTCGCTACCGGCGTACGCGCCTCCGATTCGCGCCGCCCGCGCACGAAAAAAGCCACCGCCCGCACGTGGGGCAGTGGCTTCACTGGGCAGGGGCAGCGTATCGACGCCCCCGTGACCACTTACTTCTCTTCGGTCGCCTCAGCGGACTCGTTGGACTCTGCAGCCTCGTCCTCATCCTCGATCTCACCGAAGTACTCGTTCGGGTCGATGGTGTTGCCGTCCTCGTCGGTAACGGAGGTGCGGCAGATGGCTGCGGCGAGGGCCTTGCCGCGACGCACGTCTGCGAACAGGTTGCCAATTTGACCGGACTGCTGCAGCTGGGCCACGAACTGGTTCGGGTCCATGCCGTAGGACTGCGCGGTGAACAGGATGTGGTCGGTGAGCTCCTCCTGGGAGACCTCCGGCTTTTCCTCCTCAGCGACGGCGTCGAGGAACAGCTGGGTGCGCACAGACTCCTCTGCCTGCTCGCGGGTCTGCTTGTCAAACTCCTCGCGGGTGGTGCCCTGTGCCTCGAGCAGCTGAGCCAGCGCGTTCTCGTCGTGCGCCATCTGGCCGAGCAGCTGGTGCAGCTGGTTGTGCGCCTGCTCCTCAACAACGGAGTCCGGCAGCTCGAAGGTGGACTCGGAGAGCGCGGCCTTGAGGACCTCGTCGCGGATGTCCGCAGCCTGCTTCGTCTTGGTGTCCTCTTCCAGCTGGGACTTGGTAGCCTCGCGCAGCTCGTCGACGGTGTCGTATGCGGAAGCTTCCTGCACGAAATCGTCGTCAAGCTCGGGGAGCTTGCGCTCCTTGGACTGCTGGACGTGGACCTTGAAGGTGGCCTCCTCACCCTTGTGCTCGCCCTGCTCGATGGTGGCGGTGAACTCGGCGTCCTCGCCGGTCTTCATGCCGCGCAGCGCGGTGTCCAGGCCCTTGACCAGGTCGTCGCTGCCGATCTGGTAGGTCAGGCCCTCGGAGGAAGCGTCCTCGAGCTTCTCGCCGTTGACGGTTGCCTCGAGGTCGATGATGGCAAAGTCATCGGTCTTCATCTTGCGCTTGGTGTCCTTGAGCTCGCCGAAGCGGGAGCGCAGGTTGTCCAGCTCTGCCTCGACGGCCTCGTCGTCGACCTTGATGGCCGGGACGGTCACAGCGATCTTGGAGAAGTCCGGCACGGTGATCTCCGGGCGGACGTCAACCTCAGCGGTGAACTCGACAACGTCGTTGTCCTCGATCTTGGTGATCTCCAGCTCCGGCTGGGCCAGCGGGGTCAGCTCGTTCTCCGCGATGGCCTGCTCGTAGCGCTGCGGCACCATGTCGTTGACAACCTGCTCGAGGATGGGGCCGCGGCCAAAGCGCGCGTCGATAAGCTGGCGCGGAGCCTTGCCACGACGGAAGCCCGGGATGTTGACCTGCTGTGCAATGGACTTGTAAGCCTGGTCAATTTCCTTACCGAGCTCGTCGAAGGGGACGCTCACGTTCAGCTTGACGCGAGTCTCACTGAGCTTATCGACGGAAGTCTTCACGAAGTAACTCCTGTACTAGTTGATTGAAAAAGATTCGTATGTGCAGCAAGCCCGCTCACGAGGAGCGGGCTTGCTCTTGTCGGGGCGACAGGATTTGAACCTGCGACCCCCTGCTCCCAAAGCAGGTGCGCTACCAAGCTGCGCCACGCCCCGCAATTTTTACGGCATGAGCTGCGGTAAAGCAGGATGGTGGGGGACCCTACCAACTCACGCCAAGCAATTGTAGCGTGCAGCGTACGCGATATGGAATTAAGGCCCCGTTAAACCGGGTGCGGTGGCATCGACAAGCAATTACCATGGCAAAACAAAAAGGAGACAGCTATGAAACGCACTGTCGCGCTCTTTGCACTACTCCCCCTCGCTGCGTGCGCGCCCAGCCAGGGCCTGCGGGAGCACTTGCTTCACGACGCCCCATTCACCCTCGCAGACGTCGCCCGCGAGTCGACCGGCAAAACCGTCGATCGGGCGTACGCGTGGTGCCCCTACCACGACGCGTCGCAGGCCGCTGGGCTCGGCTTTGACGAGCAAGACTTCTTCAGCATCAACCGCAACCCGAGCGCATGGGAAACCCACACCGGCATCGGGCTCATCTTTACGGATGGAAGCTCCTCCGTCGAATGGTTCGAGCCGGAAGAGATCAACGCCTGCGGAAACGGAATTGAGTCTGGGACCGAGCTCGACCCGGGCGCGGAGCTTCGCACACACGTGGAAAAGGTGGAATACTCCGGGTCATCTTCCGGGATTGACCAACGCGAGGTGAGGGTGCTCGAGCGTTGATGGGCGGTTTCCCGCACAACCGGTTTCACCGGGAGAAAGTGGAGGGAATGACGGGAATCGAACCCGCGTCTTCAGCTTGGAAGGCTGAGGTATTAGCCACTATACGACATTCCCAAAACGCGAAATCAGCGCGAAATCGCTGTGGAAAGTGTAGCGCAGAGCCTGGGCGAAACCAAACCCGCGCCGCATACGCTGCTGCGCGATCATCCCGGCATGCATACTCTCGGTGGTGACAAACCTCGACCTCCCCAAGGATGTGACGTTCGTGTTGCGGCCGTTTGTTTTCTTGTTCGTCGGCATCGCACTGTGCGCCTTCATCGTGAACCGCAGTGGCAACGACCCGCGCGAGCGCGTGCTTTTCGACGCCGCCGTGTCCGATGCAAAACGCTGGACGGACCACCTGGGCACGCAATTGTCGGGGCTCACGGGCAAGGACGAGGCGTCCCGGCAGGCGCTGGCGGACGCGAACGAGCGGCACGACGCGGCGCAAAAAGCACTCGCGTACGCCCAAGCACCTGACGAGGTACGCGCCGCCCGCAACGCGGCGCTGGAGGGCATGCACTACCTCAACGCCGCACGCGAGATCATGGGCATGGCGACGGAGTCGCCCCTCCCGAAGCTCCGGGGCCAACTCGAGGCGGGAAGAGTGGGCGAAGAACGGATGATCCGGCAGGAGGACGGGCCGACGCTGCTGGCATCACCCACGCCGTCGGTAAGCACT
Source organism: Corynebacterium sp. NML180780 (assembly GCF_007786415.1). Lineage (NCBI taxonomy): Bacteria > Bacillati > Actinomycetota > Actinomycetes > Mycobacteriales > Corynebacteriaceae > Corynebacterium > Corynebacterium sp. NML180780. Next base: position 117,662 of record NZ_VNKN01000006.1, read on the forward strand.
CCGCACTTCTACCCCGGCGGCGCGGTCGCGGGTCGCCCGGTGCCGGCCGGCTGGTACTCCGATCCGTGGTGGAAGCAGGCGCTCGTCGCGGGCACGTGGGCCGCGGGTGCTGCGGCACTCTCCTCCTCCGTGTACGCGGAGGCCGAGGAGGATCCCCGCAAGAAGATGGAGTCCGCATCTGGCAGCGGAGGCAACGGAGATAGCAGTGGTGACTGGTCGAGCACCCCATCCTCCGGCGACGCCACCTTTGACAACGAAAGCAGGGGCGGCGGGTTCGACGTCGACGACAACCGGGGGCGCGGCGACGACGGAAGTGACGGTGACAGTGGCGGGGACGGCTGGTTTGGCGGCTTCTTCGGCGGGGACGGCGGTGACGGGGGCGGCGACGGTGGGGGCGGGGACTAACACGCAGATAGCCAAAGCCCTGCCCGACCAGTGAGCTGTGTGCGATAAACTGCTTGACGTTCAACCGCCCTATATATAAGGAGCCGCAGTGCGCATTGCAGTGTTGCTGAAAGAAGTCCCGGACACCTACAGCGACCGCGACATGAACCTGGAGACCGGTCTCACCGACCGCTCGGGGGACGTCGCCGCCGACGAGGTTGGCGAGCGCGCGGTGGAGGCCGCGCTGCGCATTGCGGAGAAGCTGGGGAAAGACGACGTTCAGGTCGAGGTCCTTTCGGTCGGTCCCGCACAGGCGGCGGAGTCCGTGCGCCGGGGGATCGCGATGGGCGCGCAGGAAGCGACGATGGTGACGGATGACCGCCTCGTCGGCGCAGACACGACGATGACGGCGACGGTGCTGGCAAAGCTGATCGAGCGCGGCGACTACGACCTCGTCGTTGCGGGCACGATGAGCTCGGACGGCGGCTCGGGCGTCATCGCCCCGATGCTGGGCGAGCTGCTGAACTGGCCCGCGCTGACCAATCTCACCTCGCTCGACGTGGACGGTGACACCGTCACCGCGACGCAGGCGGGCGATCACGCGACGGCGACGCTGCGCGCGCAGCTGCCCGCAGTCGTCGCGGTTTCCGACGAGTTCGCGGACGCGCGCTTCCCCAACTTCAAGGGCCTCATGGCGGCGAAGAAGAAGGAGCTCACCACGCTCACGCTCGATGACCTTGGAGTTGACGCCGAGGATTACACTCCGGCCCGCGCCATCATGGTGAGCATTGACCGCCGCCCGCCGCGCGAGCAGGGCGAGATCATCGACGCGTCGAGCTCGTCCGCCGCCAAGCTGGTCGATTTCCTCGAGTCTCAGAACCTTATCTAGTTAGGAGCCCACCATGACCACCACAGATCCGGTTCTCGTCGTCCTGCCCGACACGCTCGACGGCCAGCCCGACCCCGCAGCCGCAGAGCTCATCGGCGCTGCTAGCACGCTCGGCGCCCCGGTTGTCCTCGCCCGCAGCGCCGACCACGCCGACGCCCTCGGCGGTCTCGGGGCGACCAAGGTCGCGACCTCGGAGCTTTCGCTTATCGACGCCACCGTGGCCGCCATCGATACGTTCAACCCCCAGGCTATTCTCACCGCCCACGACGTGCGCGGCCGCGACCTGGCCGCCCGCGTGGCCATCCGCGCCGGACGCGCGCTGCTCACCGACGCTACGAACGTCCGGCGCGACGACCAGGGCATCGTCACCGACCACTCCAACTACGGCGGCGCGTTCACCGCCGTCGCTGCCGCCACCCACTCCGCGCCGGTGGTCACGCTGCGTCTGGGCAGCGTCGACACGCGCGCGGCAGCCACGAACGCGGAGGTCATCGAGGTCACCGGTGACGCACGCGAGCGCCGCGTCGCTGAGGTCGTCGAGTCGACCCCGGTGGAGCGCACCTCCTCCCGCCCGGAGCTGACCACGGCGGACAAGGTCGTCGCCGGCGGCGTCTCGCTCGGCGATGCCGACATGTTCGAGGAGCTCGTCGGCGGCCTCGCGGACGCCCTGGGCGCCGCCGTCGGCGCGACCCGCTCCGCGGTGGACGAGGACCAAGTCCCCTACGAGGCGCAGATCGGTCAGACCGGTGTGCTGGTGTCCCCGAAGCTGTACATCGGCGTGGGCATCTCCGGCGCCGTGCAGCACCTGGTGGGCATGCAGACCTCCGGCACCATCGTTGCCATCAACAATGACGAGGACGCCCCCATCTTTGAGATCGCCGACTTTGGCATCATCGGCGACCTCTTCGATGTGGTGCCCGAGATCATCTCCGAGATCGAGTCCAGGAAGTAGGCGCTTTATGCAGGTACCCGTACGTCAGGGCCTGCCCCGCGTTTCCGGCGGGGCACCGTGGCCGCCGGTAGAGGTTGCGGAGGTGCCGGAGCCTAAGGGCGGCGCTGCGGCACATTCCGCACAGGCGGAAGACCCGGCACCGAACAAAGCTCACTTTGCGGCCGCAGAGTACGTCACCGTAACCCTGCGCCGCGGCCTGCCCCGCACCCCGGGCGGCCAACCCTGGCCCGCAGCGGAAACCGCCCAGGTCCCAGCACCGAAAATTTCCGCACAGGCGGAAGACCCGGCACCGAACCCAGCTCACTCTGCGGCCGCAGAGTACGTCACCGTCCCGCTGCGACGCGGTCTGCCCCGCACCCCGGGCGGCCAACCCTGGCCCGCAGCGGAAACCGCCCAGGTCCCAGCACCGAAAATTTCCGCACAGGCGGAAGCACCGGCACCGGAGGCGGATCACTCTCCGGCCGCAGAGCCGGCAGCGCCGGCAGAGTCAGAAGAGCCGGCAGCGCACGTCACCCCGGCGGCACCCGCAACACCTGCCACACCCGCAACTCCTGCCGCTGCCGCCGGGTCGACGGCGAAGCGTGCGGGGGGTGGCACGGAGGCGTCGAAAAGCACTCCGCACAGCACTAAACCCTGGATTTGGGGCGGTATCCTCGTCGTGCTTGCGGCGATTGGTGTGCTGGCTGCGCGCTGGTTCGTCGGGACGGACACGGGCGCGGACTTCATTGCGCGCTACAGCGGCGCGCAGCCGCTGCCGGAAAGCGCGCCGGAGGGCTTCCCCGCGTGGCTGACGTGGTCGCACTTCTTCAACATGTTCCTCATGGCCATGATCATCAAGACTGGTCTGACGCAGCGTCGCGAGAAGAAGCCGGAGGCGTACTGGGCGCCGCGGAGCAGGCCGCGCGAGAAGATTTCGGTGAACCTGTGGCTGCACGTCGTACTGGACGTGGCGTGGGTCGTGCTTGGCGCGATCTTCTACGTCCTGCTTTTTGCCACCGGCCAGTGGATGCGGATCGTACCCACGAGCTGGGAGACCTTCCCCAACGCGGTGTCGGCGGGCATTCAATACCTGAGCCTGGATTGGCCGAACGAGAACCCGTGGGTGTTCTACAACTCCCTGCAGGAGCTGTCGTACTTCCTGGTGGTGTTCGTGGCGTCGCCGCTGGCGATCATCTCGGGTGCGCGCATGAGCCCGCTGTGGCCGAAGCAGTGGAACTTCATTTCCATGCGCGTGGCTCGCGCGCTCCACTTCCCCACCATGCTGTTCTTCGTCCTGTTCGTGATCATCCACGTCGCGCTCGTATTCACCACGGGCGTGCGCGGCAACCTCAACGCGATGTTCGCCGCCACCGACGACCCGACCGGGTGGACGGGCACGATCCTCTTCGTCATCGCCATCGCGGTCATCGCGGGCGGTTGGGCGCTCGCCCGGCCGATGTTCGTCGCGCCCATCGCGGCACGCACCGGCAACGTGACGCAGCGCTAGGGGCATTCGCTTATCGACGCCCCCGTCACCCCGCCCGACTACGATGTCGGCCATGACGGAAACGATTCCCGAGCTCAAGCTCAACGACGGCACCCTGATCCCCCAACTCGGCTACGGGCTGCACCGCGTCGACCCGGCCCTCGCTGAGGAACTCACCCTCGCCGCGCTTGAGGCCGGGTACAGGCACCTGGACACCGCCTTCATCTACCACAACGAGGAGGGCGTTGGCCGCGCTATTGCCGCCTCCGGCGTGCCCCGCGACGAGTTGTACGTGACCACGAAACTGTGGAACGGCCGGCACCGCGACGCCGACGCGGCGCTGTCCGAGTCCCTCGAGCGCCTGGGGTTGGACCACGTGGACCTGTACCTGATCCACTGGCCGGTCCCCTCGGAGGGCGCCTACGTGGACGCGTGGAGATCCATGGTCCAGCTGCGCGAGCAAGGGTTGACCACCTCAATCGGCGTCTCGAACTTCCTCCCCAGCCACATCCACGACCTCGAGATGGCCACCGACGTCACCCCGGCGGTCAACCAGGTCGAGCTGCACCCACTGTTCCAGCGGTGGAAGGAGCTCGACGCGATGCGGGTGCACGGGGTGGCCATCGAGGGGTGGGCGCCGCTGGGCGGCGGCAACCTGGACCTTTCCGACTACCCGGAGATCACCGACGCCGCCGAGGCGCACGGGAAGACGCCCGCCCAGGTGGTGCTGCGCTGGCACCTGCAGAACCGGGTAATCGTCTTCCCCAAAACCAACTCGCCGGAGCGCATGGCGGAGAACCTGGACATCTTCGACTTCGAGCTCAACCACGACGAGATGGCCGCCATGATTGCGCTTGACGAGGAGGAGTTCGGACGATTCGGGCCGCACCCCGCGCACTACTCGGACATGTAGCCTTCAATTCCCAGCGCCGCGAGCTCGGCGCACAGGGCATCGATCTGCGCTGACGTGTGCGTCGCCATGAGGGTGACGCGCAGGATCGCTTGCCCGCGGGCCACGGTGGGCCAGCGGATGGCGGGCACGATGAACCCGCGCTCGAGCAGCTGGGCGGACGCCCGCATCGCGGCGGCCTCGTCGTCCACGTGGACCGGGATGATGGGGCCGGCGCCCGCGGGATCGATCGCGCCTTCGCCGCGGTTGGCGTACCAGCGGGCGATGTTGGCGTGCAGGCGCTGCACCGGCTTGGGATCGGATTCGAGTACCTCGACCGCGGCGGTGATCGCCGCGCAGGTCGCCGGCGCCGGTGAGGTGGAAAAGACGAAGGAGCGCGCCTGCTGGCGCAGGAGTTGGGCAACCGGCGCGTTGGTCGCCACGGCGGCGCCCTCCGCTCCGAGCGCCTTGCTGGCGGTCATGAGCTGGATGTCGGGGCGCACACCGAAGTACTCGGGGAGGCCGCGGCCGGTGGCGCCGATGGTGCCGATGGCGTGGGCGTCGTCAAGCATGCTCCAGGCGCCGTGCTCCCGGCAGACCTCGAGCAGTGCGGGCAGCGGCGCGCAGACGCCGTCCATGGAGAACAGGCCGTCGGTGACCACGAGCGCGTGGGCGGTCGTGCGCTGGGACAGGCAACGGGCGACGGCGTCGACGTCGCGATGCGGGGTGACGCAGACCTCGGCGCCGCTGGCCTTCGCCAGGCGGCAGCCGTCGATGATGCTGGCGTGGTTGCGCGCATCCGAGACGATCGTGAGGCCGCCCGCGCTCGCGCATGCGGCGGCGAGGGCTTGGAGGGTGGACACGTTGGCCTGGTAGCCGGTGGCGAAAAGTACTGCATCGTCGTAGCCGGTCAGGCGCGCGCACGCGGCCTCGGCGGCCAGGTGGAGCTCGTTGGTGCCGGTGGTGAGGCGGGAGCCGCCCGAGCCCGCACCAAAGGTCCGGATCGCGGCGATGGCGGCGTCAGCCAGGCGCGGATCCTCCGCTAAACCCAGGTAGTTGGAAGAGCTGAACAGGACCGCGTCGGTGCGGTGTGCCCCGTCCCGGAGGCTCGCCTCGGCGCGCTGGGCGGTGGCGAAGACGGACGGGCTGCGCCACAGGCCGCGGGCGCGCCAGTCGTCGAGGCTGGCGGCGGCGACGTCGGCAAGCGTCTCGGCCTGCGGTGGCTGGCCGGGGGTCACTGCGCGTCCTCCTGCGACGGAACGCGCACCAACACCGGTTCTCGCTCCAGGTAGCGGATGAGCGCGGCGATGTCGGCACCCTCGCGGACGAGGAAGGCGCGCGCACCAGCGGGCGAACCTGCCGGCTTGATGTTGGGGATGCGCGTGTACGTGCCGGCGTGGGCGACGTAGCCGGTGGTGTAGTCGGGGTCGTCGGAGATGCACAGCTCCGCGAGTACGTCGGGGTGCGCGGCGACCTTGCTGCTGAGGACGAGCGCCTCGCGGGCGGCGTCCTTGCCGGGCGCGACTGTGGTGCAGGTGGCGTCCACGGCGTCCACGTGGCTCACGCGTACGCCGCGCTCGCGGTCGGGTTCCAGCCGCGCGCCGGTGCCCGCGCACACGAGCATGGCGCCGCGCATGTCCCGTGCGGCGAACGTGTCGCGGACCAGGGCGTCGGCGTGCGGGGTCAGCGGCGCGAGCAGCGCGCGGATCACCTGCTGCGCCTCACCTGGGTGGGCGCACTCCGCCACCTCCACGCCGAGCGCGGGGACGCGCCGGATCGCTTCGGGGTCGAGCGCCTCCACTGTGAGGTGCGTCTCGGCGGCCACGCCCTTGGGGTGGTCCAGCGCGCGCTGCGCAAGCTGCGCGCAGGTGGACGACACGCACTCTGCGGGCACGATGCGCTCCGCGCCAGAGATGTGTCGGCCGTTGGAGCTCGCGCGCATGCGCACCGAAAAGTAGGTCATGTGACCCAACCTACACGCCGCCTTGTACAGTGTTCAATATCGCCACCAGCTGCAGCAATGAAAGGCTCCCATGACGCCCGACGAGATCACCGCGATCGACACCGCGCACATCTGGCACCCCTACGCCGCGCCCGGCTCCGGCAACCTCCCCGTCGTCCGGACCCACGGCGTCTTCCTCGAGCTCGCCGACGGGCGCACGCTTATCGACGCCATGTCGTCCTGGTGGGCCGCAGCCCACGGCCACGGGCACCCCCGCCTGGTCCGCGCCGCCCACGAACAGATCGACCGCATGTCGCACGTGATGTTCGGCGGGCTCACCCACGAACCGGCAGCGCGCCTCACCCAAAACCTCCTCGAGCTGACCAGCGGCGAGGCGGGCCCGAACTACAGCCGCGTCTTCCTCGCAGACTCCGGCTCGGTGTCGGTGGAGGTGGCCATTAAGATGGCACTGCAGTACGCCCGCGGCACCGGACACCCGGAGCGCAATCGGCTGCTCACGTGGCGCTCCGGCTACCACGGCGACACCTTCGCCGCGATGAGCGTGTGCGACCCCGACGGTGGCATGCACTCCATGTGGAAGGGCGTGCTCGCCGAGCAGCGCTTCGCCCCCGCCCCGCCGGTACGCGGCGCGAGCGAGGACGCACGCGCCGCGTACCTCGCCGAGTTTGAGCAGCTCATCACCGACGACATTGCCGCAGTGGTGATCGAGCCCGTCGTCCAGGGCGCCGGCGGCATGCGCTTCCACGACGCTGAGCTGGTCCGTGGCGTGCGCGAGCTGTGCACGAAGCACGGTGTACTCCTGCTTGCAGACGAGATTGCCACCGGCTTCGGGCGCACCGGTCAGCTCTTCACCACCCTGGACAACGGCGTGGTCCCCGACATCCTGTGCGTGGGCAAGGCGATCACGGGCGGGTTCATGACGCTCGCCGCGGTGCTCACCACCGACAAGGTCGCAGCCGGCATGGAGCCGTCGGCGATCATGCACGGGCCAACGTTCATGGGCAACCCGCTCGCCTGCGCCGTGGCCGCCGAGGCGACCGACATCATCGCCGAGGGCGACTGGCGCGAGCAGACTCGCAACATCGAAACCTGGCTTACCCAGGCACTTGCGCCCGCGCGCAACATCGCCGGCGTCGCCGACGTGCGGGTTCTCGGCGCGATCGGCGTGGTGGAGATGGCGTTCGACGTGGACATGGCCGCCACCACGCAGGCCGCGGTGGACCAGGGCGTGTGGATCAGGCCGTTCGGGCGCAACATCTACACCATGCCGCCGTTTGTATGCACCGAGGACCAGGTCCGGCAGATCGGTCGGGCCGTGGTCGCTGCGGCTGAAGCGGCCGCAGCCGCACACAAAGATACACAGGAGCAGGACCAATGATTGTTGTCGTCACCGGTACAAACACTGACGTGGGCAAAACCATCGCCACCGCGGCGCTCGCATCGGCGTGGCAGGCGGACGGGACGGCCGTGCGCGTGGCCAAACCCTTGCAGACCGGAGAACCGGACGGCTCCGGCGACGCCAACACGGTCGACCGTCTCACCGGCGTGGCCACGCACGAGTACGTCCGCTTCCCCGAGCCGCTCGCCCCCAACTTGTCGGCCCGGCGCGCCGGCATGCAGGTCCCGCCGCTGGGCGAGGTCTGCGATTGGATCCGGGCGCTCGACGCCGAGGACGGCGGCCGCGGCGTCACTCTCGTGGAGGGCGCGGGCGGCCTGCTGGTGCGGCTTGCAGACGACTACACCATCGCCGACATCGCCGCCGAGCTGGACGCACCCATCGTTGTCGTGACCTCGCTGGGCTTGGGCAGCCTCAACGCCGCGGAACTGACGGTGCGCGAGGCGACGCGCCGCGGTGTGCGCGTCGCCGGGCTTATCGGCGGCATGCTGCCCGCGGAGCCGGATCTGGCGACGCGGCTCAACCTTGAGGAGCTGCCCGTGGTCACGGGCGTGGACCTGTGGGCGAGTATCCCCGCCGGCTCTGGCGCGTTGGAGCGCGATGCGTTTGCGCGGATGGCCCGGGCACTCGGCGTTCCTGCGCCGCCGCGGTAGCTCGGTCTAGAGCGGGCGGCCGACCTCGGATTGCGCGATCTCCTCCGCGTGGCGGATCACCTTGGCCAGCGCCGCCGCGACGTCGGCCGCCCGCTCACTGCTCAGGATGTCCTTGCGCACCTCGATCATCACGCCCAGCACCTTCATGTTCTGGGTGAACTCGACGGGGATGTACACGCCGGTGAACGGGGTATTGCGCTCCACGTTGAACCCGGCGGCGGTGAACTCGCGGTCGGTCACGTCCGCAAGCAGCGCCGGGGTATGGATCGAGTGGGTGCCGATGCAGATGTCCGGCAGCAGCGTGCCGGGGTGGATCTGGTACTCGTCGGGCTGGTTGGAGTAGGAGTGCACGTCCACGATCACCGCGCCGTCGAGGGCGTCCAGGCGACCGCGGGTGAGCTCGGTGACGGCCTCTGCGTAGGGCTCGTAGTACTTCGCGCGCAGTTCGGTGGTGTCAAAGCCCGCGGGGCGCAGCAGGTTGCCGTCGCCAAGCTTCATGTAGACGGCGCCGCGGCCTGAGGCGTCCATCGAGTCGCGCTCGTTGGAGAACCGCCCCGGGTCCGCCACCAGTCGCGACAGGTTGTTCACGATCATCCACGCGTCCACCCCGGACTGCTCGCGGGCGGCGGTGGCGAGCTCAAGCGTGCCGTCGTCCGTCACGCGGTCGAGCTCCTGCGCCAGCTGCGCGTCGGTGGCGACGAAGTCAGCGGCCACCTCCTCGGGGATCTCGCGCGAGGAGTGCGGGACGTGGATGATCACGGGGCATGCGGCCCCGCCCTGCGTAATGATGTAGTGCTCGGGCTGTGCGCTCATGCACAGAAGCGTAACCGGGATTTTAGGATTGCGCTGGGTTACCCGGCACCTCCGGAGCCACACCGGTCTCTTCGTACTTCGCCAGGATGTCAATGCGGCGCTGGTGGCGCTCCTCCTCGCTCCATGGCTGGGCGACGAAGGCGTCGACGATCTTCAGCGCCTCCTCCTCGGTGTGCATGCGCCCACCGATGCCGATGAGCTGGGCGTTGTTGTGCTCGCGCGCCAGCTTCGCCGTCTCCTCGGACCAGGCCAGGGCGCAGCGCGCGCCCTTCACCTTGTTCGCGGCGATCTGCTCGCCGTTGCCGGAGCCGCCCAGCACGATGCCGAGCGAGCCCGGGTTCGCCACCACTGCTTCAGCGGCGGCGATGCAAAACGCCGGGTAGTCATCGGCGGCGTCGTACTCGTGGGCGCCGCAATCGATGACCTCGTGGCCTGCGTGCTCCAGGTGGGCTTTGATCTGGTTCTTTCGCTCGAAACCGGCGTGGTCTGCTCCAAGGTAAATTCGCATGCGCACAAGCCTACCTGCCGCCCGGCCCGGTTAGGGCCCCTACGCCTGTTCGCGGACCTGCGGGTCCTCGGTGCGCGAGCGCTTCAGCTCGAAGAAGTAGGGGAAGGAGGCGAGGGACACGGAGGCGTCGAAAAGCTTGCCTGCCTCCTCGCCCTTGGGCACGCGGGTGATCACTGGGCCGAAGAAGGCGGTGTCGCCGAGCTTGACCACAGGCGTGCCGACCTCATCGCCGACGTTATCCATGGCCTGCTGGTGGTAGGCGCGCAGCTGGTCGTCGACAACCTCGGAGTTGGCCACATCCGCCAGCTGCGGCGGCAGACCGACCGCGTCGAGGGCCACGCCGATGGTCTCGTCGTAGCCGCCAAAGCCTTGCTTGCCGCCCTGGCCCTCGGTGTGCACGAGCGTGCCCATCATCGTGTACAGCTCGTCGATCTTGTCGGGGAATTCGTCCTTCACCTTGGTGAACACGCGGGCCGGGCCCCAGTTCGCCTCCATCATGCGGGCGTAGGTCTCCGAGAGGTCGCGGCCGTCATTGAGCACGCTCAGGGACATCGGCACCCACTCGACCTCAATGTCGCGCACCTGCTCGACCTCCTTGATCCAGCGGGAGGTCAGCCAGCAAAACGGACAAGAAACATCGAACCAAAAAGTGACTTGTTGGGTCATTACATTCTCCTTTGTGTGAGCAGTTGGCCCCCACAGTAGCCATTTCGCGTGTCCGAGTATGTTGGGGCCATGAAAACAAATCTGACTCGGGCCGACGCGCAGCACCGCGCCGCCCTCATTTCCAACGTCCACTACTCCATCGAGCTCGACGTTACTGGCGCGGAGCAGTTCCGCTCGCGCACCACGGTCACCTTCGATTCCCGTGCCGGCGAAACTTCCTTCGACCTGGTCGCGGACTCGTTCACGGCCACCCTGGACGGCTCGCCCGTCGAAGGCCGCGAGCTTTCGCTTACCGACGGCCAACACACCCTCAGCGTCGACGCCACCATCACCTACAACCGCACCGGCGAGGGCCTGCATAAATTCACCGACCCGGTGGACAACAAGGACTACCTCTACACCCAGTTCGAGCCCGCGATGACGATGAAGGTCTTCGCCTGCTTCGACCAGCCGGACATCAAGGCCACCTACGACATCGCGGTGACCGCACCGGAGTCCTACACCGTGGTCCTCAACGCGCCGACCACGCGCGAGGGCAACACCTGGTCCGCCACCGTGGACTACCCCCTGTCCACCTACCTCATCGCCGTGATCGCCGGCGAGTACGAGCACGTCACCGACACCTACTCCGACGAGCACGGGGAGATCCCCCTGGGCATCTACGCCCGCGCCTCACTCATGGAGCACCTGGACGCCGACCGCCTGTTCCGCCAGACCAAGGACGGCTTCGCCTACTACCACAAGAATTTCGGTGTGGCCTACCCCTTTGGCAAGTACGACCAGATCTTCTGCCCCGAGTACAACATGGGCGCGATGGAAAACGCCGGCGCGGTGACCTTCCGCGACGAGTACGTGTTTACCTCCGAGCCCACCCCGTACCGCCTGGAGCGCCGCAACGACACCATCCTGCACGAGATGGCGCACATGTGGTTCGGCGACCTGGTCACCATGCAGTGGTGGGACGACCTGTGGCTCAACGAGTCCTTCGCCACCTGGTCCGCCGCCATCGCGCAGACCGAGATCGGCGAGTACCCGGACGCCTGGACCACCTTCGCCGCCGTGGAGAAGGCGTGGGCCTACCAGCAGGATCAGCTGCCGACCACGCACCCGATCGCGGCGGACGCGCCCGACATCGAGACCGCGGAGCAGAACTTCGACGGCATCACCTACGCCAAGGGCGCCTCGGTGCTCAAGCAGCTGCAAGCCTACGTCGGCCGCGACGAGTTCTTCGCCGGTGTCCACGAGCACTTCACCAACCACGCCCACGCTAACGCCACCTTCGCTGACCTGCTCGCCGCGCTGGAGAAGTCCTCGGGCCGCGACCTGTCCAGCTGGTCCGAGCAGTGGCTGCGCACCACCGGTGTGTCCGCGCTGCGTCCGGAAATCACCGAGGACTCCTTCACCGTCGTGCAGGAATCCGACGTCATGCGCACCCACCGCGTCACCGTGGGGCTCTACTCCCTGACCGACGGCGCCGTCACCCGCACCCACCACGTCACCCTCGACGTCGACGGCGCGCGCACCGAGGTGCCAGAGCTCGCCGGCGTCGACCACGACCTGGCTCTGGTCAACGACGAGGACCTCACCTACTGCAAGATGGGCCTGACCCCCGCGCACCAGCGCTTCGCTCTGGACCACCTGGGCGAGATCACCGACCCGCTGGCGCGCACCCTGGTGTGGTCGTCGCTGTGGGAGTCCGTGCGTGACGGCCAGCTCCCGGCCCGCGAGTTCGTCCGCCTGGTGGCCAAGCACGGCGCCGCCGAGGACCAGCCGAGCGTGCAGGAGCGCCTGCTCGCCCAGGCCACCCTGGCGGTCAAGCAGTACGTCGACCCTGCCTGGCAGTCTGAGGGCTTCCGCCTGCTCAACGACGCCTTCCGCGGCGCCGAGCCGGCTGCAATCTTCGACCGCGCACTCGCCCGCCTCGCACCGACGCCGGAGACGGTCGACTACCTCAAGCAGCTGCTCGAGCGCTCGGACAACCAGGAGGTGCGCTGGCTGGCCCTGACCAGCCTCATCGCTGCCGGCGAGGCGCCGCTCGAGGACGCGGATAAGGAAGAGGACACCTCGTCCGAGGGTGTGATTTCGCGGCTGCGGTGCCGCGCGAGCGTCGAGAAGCGATGGGCGTGGGACACGCTGGTCAACGAGGACCTGACCAACCTGGAGGCGCGCTACCTCATGGACGGGCTCAAGTTCAACGGCGACGAACTCGACGCGTTCACCGACGAGTACTTCCGCGTGGCGCCGGCGCTGTGGGACCGCCTGACCAATGAGATGGCGCAGCGCAGCCTCGAGGGCATGTACCCGACCTGGGCGATCTCCGAGGAGGCCGTGCGCAAGGCGGACGCATTGCTTGACGACGCCTCCGTGCCCGCCGGCCTCAAGCGCATCCTCGCCGAGGGCCAGGACCGAGTTGCGCGCGCCGTGCGCAACCGCGCTGCAGACACTGAAGGTGCTGAAGGCGCTGGCGAGGTCAGCTAAGGCGCGGCGCTAGAAGCGCGTGACCGTGCGGAGCTGCGCCACGTCCGGCCGGACGACGATAGTGGCGTAGGCGACGACGAGGCTCCCCTCGTACAGCTTGCGGGTCACGCGCTGCAGTGGCGCATTCGCCGCCATTTGGAGTCGGCCGCGCTCCACATCTGTAGCCGCGCCGGGGGTGACCACGTCCTCGCGCAGCGTTGCCGCCTCCGGCCGCCTGTCCACCGTCAAAGTCAGGCTGCTCACGGCGTAGCCTTCCTCGTATCCTGGGCGCACGTAGAGCGTCTCCGAAAACGCCGGGGCCCCGTCGGCATAGTGCACACGCTCCTCCGCATACACCTTGTCGCTCGCCCCGTCGCCGAGCTCGGCGTCGGTTTCGGCGTCTCCAAAGGCCGCGGCAACAACCCGAGGAGGGGTGATGCGTCCGGAAAACAGCAGTTTGGAGACGATGTCCACCCCTTTCTCCTCCAGCTGCGCCGCCAACCCGGTCGACCCATTGAGGTCCACGACGGGCGGCAGCGCGCGCACAAACGTGCCCCCGGCTCGGCCGCGCTTGCGCTCAATGATGCCTTCCAGCTGCAACACATCAAGCGCGTGCCGCACTGTCATCCGGGCGACGTTGAACTGGTCGACCAGCTCGCGCTCGGGTGGGAGCTTGTCACCGGGCTTGAGTTCGTGAGACTCAATCCTGGTGCGCAGCGTCTCCGCGATACGGAGATACGCCGGTTTCGTCGCCATAGATACCTTCCCTCGCCCTCCCTCGCGCAAGGGAAAACTCCCAAGACGAGCAACTCGGCCGTTGATTTACGTGCATTTACACGCAGCCGTCAAAACTGTTGAAAACGGCTGAGTAAATTTCTCTTCGATCAACGTTAATCAACAAAGGATGCAGTTACCCTGCATCCTTTCGACGCACCCGACCGACAGTTGTTGTCAAATCAATGGTCTAAACTTGGACGAACGTCGCCCTTTCCGACCCCGGCAGCACACACCCAAACGGGTGCACACCTCCCCCCGATCACCCCCAAAAGGTACATTCCGACCGGACATGCATGCCATGCATGAAAAACCTCGAAATTACCCCCTATTAGGGGTCTAACTTCGATGCAATTTATGCATCCGCAGGTATAACGAGGTCACCAGGCGAACTCGCCGCGCCGAGCTTGCTAGCGTCCGGCTTACAACGCCGCCACGGCTTGCTCGAGGTCGGCGATGAGATCGTCCACGTCCTCGATGCCCACCGAGATGCGAACCAACTCCGGCGGGACCTCGAGCGCCGACCCGTTGACCGCCAGGTGCGTCATGGTCGCCGGGTGCTCGACCAGACTCTCTACTCCACCGAGCGATTCTGCGAGGCAGAACAGCTTCGTCGACAAGCAAAACGCCTTCGCCTGCTCCTCGGTCTGGAATTCGACGGACACCATGCCGCCGAAGCGCGTCATCTGGCGCTTCGCCACCTCGTGGTTGGGGTGCGAGGCAAGCCCCGGGTAGTGGACCTTGGCCACACAGTCCTGGCGCTGGAGGAAATCGGCGACCGCCTCGGCATTATCGCAGTGGCGGTCCATGCGCACCGCAAGCGTCTTCAGGCCGCGGGCGGTGAGGTAGGTATCAAACGGTGACGGGATCGCGCCGACCCAGCCAAAGAAGAAGCGCAGGTCCTCCTCCAGATTCGCATCCTTGCCACACACGATGCCGCCAACGACGTCAGAGTGGCCACCGATGTACTTGGTGGTGGAGTGCAGCACCACGTCCGCGCCCAGCTCGAATGGCTTTTGCAGGTAGGGAGAGGCGAACGTGTTGTCCACGACGAGGGTTGCTGCACCTTTGGCCCTACTGATTGCCGTGATGTCCGCGATGTTTAGCAGCGGGTTCGTCGGAGTCTCCACCCAAATCACCTTGGTGTTGGGCTGGATCGCCGCAGTGACCGCGTCGGTGTCCGTAATGTCCACCACCGAGTTCTCCACGCCCCACAGCGTGAAGACCTGTTGGATGAGGCGGTAGGTGCCGCCGTAGGCGTCGTTCCCGATGACGATGTGGTCCCCGGGCTTGAGCAGGATGCGCAGTAGGGAGTCAATCGCCGCCATTCCGGAGGCGAACGCCACGCCGTAGTCCGCCCCCTCCAGCGCGGCGACGGTCTTCTCCAGCGCGGTCACGGTCGGGTTACCCACGCGCGTGTACTCGTACCCGCCGCGGAGCTTGGCCAACCCGTCCTGCGCGAATGTGGTGGAGGCGTAGATCGGCGCATTGATCGGTCCGTACAGGCTGTCAGGCTCGTACCCAGCGTGAATTGAATCTGTGGAGAACCCAGAGGTCATCGCGGTACCTTTCTTGTCGTCGCGGCCCCTCCGTGCGACGCATCCGTGCGGCGAGGGGAAGTTTCCCCGAAGTGTAGACCAAGCGGTTCATTTTGGGTGCGGAATCGGCGAATTTTATGCACAGTACGTTCGTTCCGTCTGGTCAGCTCCGGCACATCCATCTGGTTAAGATTGCACCTGATGAGCTATACAACAACACTTCTCGCAGCAGCATCGAACGGCACCGAGGCGCGCGTTGACAGCGCCGTCTCCGGCCTCTCCACCTGGTGGAACGACCCCGACACGCAGCAAAACTTTGTCACCCGCCCCTTGTGGATCCTCCTGATCATCCTCGTGGCCTCCGTGCTGCAGTGGGTGCTCAACCGCCTGATCCGCCGCGGTGCCGAAAACGCAATCAAGAACCCGGGCAGCGGCGTGCCCTTCCGGCGCGGGGAGCGCGACGTTGATTCGCCACAGGCGCGCTCGCAGGAGCAGCGCCGGCAGGCACGCATCCGCACCCTGTCAAACGTGGGTCGCTCTGCGGTGGCCATTGTCATCTGGGTCTGGGCCATCATGGCCATCCTGGACCAGCTCGGCGTGAACGTCGCCCCGCTCGTGGCCTCCGCAGGCATCGTTGGTGTCGCCCTCGGCTTCGGCGCGCAGTCGCTGGTCAAGGACTTCCTGTCCGGCATGTTCATCCTCCTTGAGAACCAGTACGGTGTGGGCGACGTCATCGCCGTCAATGACGTCGAGGGCACCGTCGAGGACATGACCATGCGCATCACCACGCTGCGCGACATCGACGGCACGCTCTGGTACATCCGCAACGGCGACATCGAGCAGGTTGGCAACAACTCGGATCGCTTCTCGGTCGCCCGCATGGAGGTCCCCGTCTCCCTGTTCGCCGACCCATCGAAGGCCGCAGACGTGATCCTGGATGCCGCCCGCGCCGCTGCTCAGAGCGAGCGCATCCGCCGCGACATCATCGGCGAGCCCGAGCTCCTCGGCGTATCCAGCTTCACTACCGACCACCTCACCTATCGCGTTACCGTAAACACCATGCCCGGCGCGCAGTGGGGCGTGAGTCGTTTCATGTACGAGCAGATCCTCGAGGCGATGCAGGAAGCCGACGTCCGCCTGCCGGGCTCCGAACCCACCCTCGTGCGTAATGACCCGCGCGACAAGATCACCGAAAGAGGGCCCTCCAATGACCAATAACCCGCAGGAGCATTCGCTTTACGACGCCCTGGGCGCCGACTTTTTCCAACGCCTCGTCGAAGGCTTTTACAACCAGGTCAAAGAAGACGACCTCATCGGCCCGATGTACCCGGACCAGGACTGGGACGGCGCGCAGGACCGGCTCCGTTGGTTCCTCGTGCAGTACTGGGGCGGTCCCCGGACCTACCAGGAAAAGCGCGGCAACCCCATGCTGCGGCGCCGCCACTTCCCCTTCCCCATCGGCGAGCCAGAGGCGGATCGGTGGCTACACCTCATGGAAAATTCGCTGAACCAGTTTTCGGACGAGGAGCTCCCCGAGGCGTACCGCTTCGCCCTGTGGAACCACATGCAGCGCGTCGCCTACATGATGATCAACCAGGGTCCGCGCGCGTACTAAACGAGCGTGCTTAGACGAACAGCCCGAGTCCCGTTGAGTGGTAAACGGACCCAAACGGGGCGTCGAGACGCACCCAGCGCCCCGCGGTGGACACCCGCAGATGGCGCGGGATGTCAATGGGGGCAGCGAAGCCGGGGATGAACCCCAGCGACGTGCAGGTAAAAATCATTCGCATGGGGATCTCCACCGGGCTTGCAGACTCCGCGTCGGCGGTCAGCACCGTCGAGTCCAACAGCGACTTCGGCGGCCCCATCGGCCCGGAAAACTGGCGGGCGAGTTCTCGGCCCTTGTCGGCGAGCTGGCGCGCCACCGAAACTGGCACCTCGTCACGCACCGTGAAGCCCTCGCGCGGGGGCAGCGCGCCGGGCCAGTTGGGGTCCCGCGCCGCACCGACTTCGGCGCGGCCAGCCTGCAACGCAGCCAGCAGATCGCTCGCCGCCACCACTGCCCCATCGCGCGAGGCCTCGCCGCTCACCCGGCGCGACGCGATGCAGTCGAAGGGGGTGGTGACATAGACGTCGACCGCGGGGGCGCCTGCGTCGAGCGACTGGAACCGGGCCGACGCGGAGGCGTCGAGGCCGGTGGCCCGGCCGATCAGCGCTGTCAGCCCCGGAGCGCCGTCCGTAATGCGGAGGGACTCCATTTACTCCTCGCCAGCTTCGTCGATGCTCGAGGCAACGCGGGTGAGGATGCCGATTTCCTTCTGGGTGATCTGGCGCGGGGACGTCGTCGCGGTGTCCACGGTGACCTGCACGGTTTCCACCACGCAGCAGATGTGGCCTTGCGCGTCCTTAATCTCCTGGCGCGTGGTGAAGGAGGTGTTGCCCAGCCGCACAACCTCGGTGTCCACGGTGACCTCGGTCGTGTTGGGCAGCAGCGGGCGGATGTAGTCCGCGTCAACGCGGCGGACAAACACGACGAACTCGTGGCCCTGCGCCTCGAAGAACTGCTGCGCAAACGCCAGGCGCGCCTCCTGGGCGAGCTCGATGTAGGCGGAGTTGGTGACGTGGCCGTACCGGTCAAAGTCGCCCCAGCGCAGCGAAACCTTGTGAGTATGCGGGGCCCCGGCGCCGTTCGCGCCTGCGGTCTCGCCGTGTCCTGGTTGCTCAGCCATATTCTCCACTCCAAACTTCGCGGGTATGCGGTGCACGTACTGCCGACATGCTACCCCACAACCAACGCCCCGCCACGGAACCAGTGTGAGCTGGCTCTCGGGGCGGGGCGTGAAGCGGGAGGCCGGGTGGCGTCGAGAAGCGTGTGCCTAGCGCGTCAGCTTGCGGTGCGTGACGCGGGACGGCTTCGCGGCCTCTTCGCCCAGTCGCTCGACCTTGTTCTTCTCGTAATCGCCGAAGTTGCCTTCGAACCAGTACCACTGGCCTTCCTCAACGTTGCCTTCCCAGGCGAGGATGTGGGTGCAGGTGCGGTCCAGGAACCAGCGGTCGTGCGAGATGACCACGGCGCAACCCGGGAATGCCTGCAGCGCGTTTTCCAGCGAGCCCAGGGTTTCCACGTCGAGGTCGTTGGTGGGCTCATCGAGCAGGATCAGGTTGCCGCCCTGCTTCAGCGTGAGCGCCAGGTTGAGGCGGTTGCGCTCACCACCGGAGAGGACCTTGGACGGCTTCTGCTGGTCAGCACCCTTGAAGCCGAAGGCGGACAGGTACGCGCGCGAGGGCATCTCGTTCTGGCCAACGTGGATGTAGTCCAGGCCGTCCGAGACGACCTCCCACACCGTCTTCTCCGGGTCGATGTTGGCGCGGTTCTGGTCCACGTAGGACAGCTCGACGGTCGAGCCCACCTCAACGTCGCCGGAATCCGGGTCCTCGAGGCCCACGATGGTCTTGAACAGGGTGGTCTTACCCACGCCGTTCGGGCCGATCACGCCAACGATGCCGTTGCGCGGCAGGGTGAACGAGAGGTCCTTGATCAGCGTGCGTCCGTCGAAGCCCTTGTTCAGGTTTTCCACCTCGACAACCTTATTGCCCAGGCGCTGCGGGGTCGGGATCTGGATCTCCTCAAAGTCCAGCTTCTTGTACTTCTCCGCCTCTGCCGCCATCTCTTCGTAACGCTCCAGGCGGGCCTTGTTCTTTGCCTGGCGAGCCTTCGGCGAGGAGCGAACCCAGTCCAGCTCCTTCTTCAGGCGCTTCTGCAGCTTCTGGTCCTTCTTACCCGCGACCTGGAGGCGCTCCTGCTTCTTCTCCAGGTAGGTGGAGTAGTTGCCCTCATACGGGTAGAGCTGGCCACGGTCAACCTCGCAGATCCACTCCGCGACGTTGTCCAGGAAGTAGCGGTCGTGCGTCACGGCGAGGACGGCGCCCGGGTAGTCCTGCAGGTGGCGCTCCAGCCACAGCACGCTCTCCGCGTCGAGGTGGTTGGTCGGCTCGTCCAGCAGGAGCAAGTCGGGCTCGGACAGCAGCAGCTTCGCCAGCGCCACTCGACGACGCTCACCACCCGACAGGTTGGTCACCGGGGAATCCGACGGCGGGCAGCGCAGCGCTTCCATCGCCTGCTCGATCTTGGAGTCGACCTCCCACGCGTCGGCCGCGTCGAGTTCCTCCTGGAGCTTGCCCATTTCCTCCATGAGCTCGTCGGAGTAGTTGGTCGCCATCTCTTCGGCGATCTGCTCGAAGCGGGCCTTCTTCTCAAAGATGTCGCCAAGGCCCTCCTCGACGTTCTCGCGGACCGTCTTCTCCTCGTTCAGCGGCGGCTCCTGCAGCAGGATGCCCACCGACGCGCCGGGCTGAAGGAATGCCTCGCCGTTGTTCGGCTGGTCAATTCCCGCCATGATCTTGAGCAACGACGACTTACCAGCGCCGTTGGGGCCCACGACACCGATCTTGGCGCCGGGGTAGAAAGCCATGGTGACGTTGTCCAGAATGACCTTGTCACCGATGGCCCTGCGAACGTTTTTCATCGTGTAGATGAATTCAGCCACGTGAAGTCCCCTCTTGTGAATTCGACTGCGAAATTGGCGTAAATGCTTTCCACAGACTACATCATTTCGGGGCCTCCACATGGCCTGACTGCCTGCACCAGACCAGGCATCGCGCGCGGGGAAGCAGCGACAGATCAGCGTTGGGTGAAGTAACGGCTTAGAACGGCACCCCCTCGACGTCCGCGGAATCCGCAGAGTCTGCGGAATCTGCTGCGTTTGCGCCACCCGCGCCGCCACCGCCTGCGGCCGCGCCGACCAATACGGGCTCGCGCTCTTTGGCGCGCTTCGCGTGCCCGATGGCGTCTTCCTCGCTCATCAGCCGGTCAGTAACGCCCCCGCGACTGTCTCGCGTCAGTTCCTCCGTTGTCTTCGCCCGAAGCGGTTCCTGCCCGGCCAGCGTGTTACCAACGGGCTCACTACGCACCGAACTGACCTGGTGGCGAGCCAGGTCGAACGCAACTTGGGTCGCCTTCAGCACGATCTTTGAGCGCTTGAGTTTCTCCTGCTCGGCCCCCTCCGGCGCGTCAACCAGCCACGTTTCCGTCACCAACTTGCCACAGACGGAAACCGGCAGTCCCCGCTTCAGCGACGCCGCCACGTTGGTGGCGAGCTGCCCCCAGCATTCGACATCGATATACAGCTGATCCACGTCCTCCCACAGCACCTTCCCGGAGGAATCCTTTTCCTCCGTCGGGCGACGGCGCGAGGTGGCGAGGCGAAATTTACACAGCACCGAATCGGTGTCCTTAAACACGCGGAGGTCTGGGTTATCAATCAGGTTGCCGTGGATGTGAGTGTGCAAGTGGCTCATGGAAGAGCCACCCCCTTTCCTAAACTTTGACGTTTGTTTCGTGCAACGGGGCGTCGACAAGCGCTTGCTCCGTTATGAGCATTTTTACACGAAACGTACGAAATGGAAAGGGGTGGCGGGAAATCTCCGAACAATGGCAGTTAGCGGCGGTTGTATTGCGCGAGCATCTCGTTGTATCGACGCCATTCCGCGTCGTCTGTTTCTTCTGCCATGCGGTCGGATTCGATCGCCTCCCGGTTGTCCTCCGCGAACCACGCGCGGAACAGCTGCGCAAACACGATGACCAGCGGGAACGAACCGGCCGCCCAGCCGATTCCGCCACCCACCTTTTGATCATCAAGCAGGTCCGGATCCCACGGGAGCTGCAGCGACTGGTAGAAATCCTCGCCAAGCACGAAGTTGAGCTGCATCAGGTACACGCCCATAAAGAGGTGGAACGGCATGGCGATCCACAGCCACGCCAGGCGAACTTTCGCCGAGTGACGCGCGGGCAGCTCGTCCGGCCCAATAAGTTCCCAGAAGTAGAAATAGCCGGAAACAAGGAACACGGCGTTCATGATCACGTGGCCCGCGTGCTCCGAGATCATCAGCTCATACAGCGAGGGGAAGACGTACATGACGTAGAAGAGCACGAGGAACTGCACCGCGGACACCGGCGGGTAGGTGATCACGCGGACGAGGCGCGAGTGCTGGAAGCTCTCCGCCCACAGGCGCGGGTTGAACTCGCCGGCCGGGTAGGCCTCGCGGACCAGCGTGAGCGGCGCGCCGAGCACGAAGAAGACGGGAGCGCCCATCGAGAGGATCATGTGCACTGTCATGTGCGTGGAGTACGCGGCCGCCATGTGCATTCCCAGCCCGGAGCTCAGCGTGACCACCACCGTGGCGCAGCCGAGCAGCCACCACGCCGTGCGAGACGCGCGCCACCCGGGCACGCGGCGCACCAGGTGGAGGTAGTACACGGCAAGCAGCAGCGCGATAACGCTGTACAGCAGCTCCGGGCGCCACTGCGTCAGCCAGTTGCCCCACGTGAGCGGCTCGGCAAGGTTGTAGCCCAGCGCCACCTGCATCGCGGTCAGGTCCGGGTCCAGCGGCGGCGGGGGCGGGGTGCGCCCGAGTGTGACCGACAGGCCCGCAATTGCCGCCATGACCACGACCTCCACGAGGGCGAAGCGGGTAAACGCGCCGGGGCGCGACCCCAGCTGCGGCAGCGTGAGCTGGCGGTGCGCGAACCCCATCAGGCCGAGCACGAGGATGCCCGCAAACTTGATCACCAGCACCCAGCCGTAGGCGTAGTCGAGCAAGTCGGACAGCCGCACCCGGATGAGCGCGTTGGTCAGCCCAGATACCAGCATGACCAGCAGCGCGAACAGGGCAACCGCGGAATACCGCCGCGCCGCCCCCTCCAGGTTGGGGCCCAGCCTGCGGCCATGCGCCACCAGCGCCATGAGCCCGCCGACCCAGATGAGCATGAACACCAGGTGCCAGATCAGCGAGTTCGTGCCAAAGTCGTGGCTCCCGCCCGACGCCGAGTGACCCGTCAGCGCCAGTGGCATTATCGACGCCAACGCGCCCCCACACAGCGCCACCTGGGAAAACCAGCTGCGCGCCAGGAGTCCGCACACGCCAACGACCGCGGCGATGATGGCGGTGACCAGCCACACCTTCGCGTCGGCAACCTGCTCCAGCGCGACGGACCAGGCACTGAGCTGGAAGAAGACCTCCCCGAGCGGCTCGCCGGAGACGTCGGAAAGCACGAGCGGAATCATCGTCAACCCGATGAGGGCGATGCCAAGCTGCGCCCATCCGCCGGTCCGCGATGCGATGATCCCGTCGACGGTGAGCTGCGCGCCGTTCAGATCCGCGCCCTCGCCGCGCCGCGTCGGCGGGATCAGCCACGCGGTGAGGAAAAACGACCCTACCGACAGCGCAAACAGCAGCCAGGCGACGCCGCGCAACGCGGGCAGGCCGGCAGTGGTCAACGCACCGGGATCAGGGATGCCGAGGGCGCTTAACGACGCCCCCGCGAACGATTGCGCCACCGCACCCGCCACCACCGCGGCGATCACGCAGGCTGCAACGTACACCGGCCAGGCGGGCCGCACTGCCCGCTTGCGAACTCCCACTTCAGACATGCCCCCTACCCTACTTTTGATTGATTGGGCTGCCTAACTGGCCTTGCGCTACAATAGGCGGGCTACACGGAGCGCCCGGGCGTACGGGCACCCTCGTGAGCGCTGCCCCCATAGCTCAGTGGATTAGAGCATCCGGTTTCTACCCGGCTGGTCGCGGGTTCGAGTCCTGCTGGGGGCGCTTTTTGTTGGGGTGAAAACTGCTGCTAGGAGGAGTTGCGGCGCTTCCGTCGCAGCATGTCCACCGCCACCGCGGTGCCGAGGATTGCCGCGTGCTGACGCTGGTCCAGGCCCGGCTGGAAACTGATCCGGTACGAGGTCTTACCCATAAACGCGCGCCCCATGCCCGTGTACTCTGCATTGATGCTCGCGATCGGCTGTCCGTTGCCGGTCAGGTCAAAGTTGAGGGCGAGCAGCTTGCCATCAATCTGCACGCTGGGAAAGCCGGCGATCTCAAGGTCGAGCTTGGTGCGCAGTAGGGAAAACTTGCTGCGCAGGGTAGCGAGCACCATGTCGGGCTCCGCCAGGCGCACCTCGTAGGAGTCCCGGAGGAAATTCGCCGGGTCGGTTACGCCAAGCACGAGGGTGCCTTGGGCGTCGCGCACCTCCACCCCGCGCGAGCCACGGAACATATCGGCGAGCTGCAGCGTTTGCCGCGCCGTGCCGACGAGCTGGCCCTGCCCGTCGGTGATTTCAAATTCGTCGGTACCAAGTGCCTTGGTCTGGCTGAAAATCAGTTCATCGCGATCAAGCATGACGCCAGGCTACCGCCACGGCAGCCACCACGCTTTCCGATGCGGCGGCACGTGCCGCACTTCCGGCTTCACCTCAGGCTTCTCGACGACTACGTCTTCCCGGTCTTCCCTTAGCTCGTGGGCCCCGTGGTACTCCTCCGCTTCCGGCACATCCGGTGCGTCAGGTGCTTCTACCAGCTCGGCGTCAGTGCCGTCGGTGGCGTCGGCGGCGTCAGCGCCGTCAGTGACGTCACGCCGCACTTGCGTTCATGCCAGGCCGAACTTCTTCACGTTCGCGTTCACGGCCGTACGCAGGAGCGCCAGGTTGGTCCGGGAGGAGTCGACTGCCACGTAGATGAACAAGTCATTTTCCAGAATCTTGATCAAGTGGAACTGGTCGGTCAGGGTAAGCAGCATGTCCTGCAGGCCACCCTGGATGCCCAGCGCCTCCATGGTCTTGAACTTGGCCTTCACCATCTCAGAGTTGTACGCAGCCGCGATGTCCAGGTCGAAGTCCGGGTAACGGGAGGTGGACACCAGGGACATACCGGTGTTGATGTCGACGACAGATGCGCCAATGAAGCCGCTGAGGTCCTCAGAGACGGCGTTGAGGAAGTTGTTGAGATTCTCCTGCTGGGACATTCGATTCCTTTTCGTATTCTCTAGTAATTGCTGGTCACGGCGCACAGTTACGCGCCCGTTTGGGACGGTGGAAGTGCACGCTGGCCCGGATTGCCACCACAGAATACCGCAATATTAGACAAATGGAAAGAAAAGTCTGATAATTTGGGTGTCACTCCCCAAACTGAACCTGAGGAAATGATATGACTCAAACGCCCGCCACTGGGCGGCGCCACGGAAAGGCCGAGGACATCACCGCCGATGACCTGGACCCACACCTGACAATGCCCTCGGACGCCATCATTGGCGCGTACTCAGATTCCGAGGTCGTCTTTGTCGGCCCGGTTGGGGTTGGTAAGACGACGGGAGTCGCGACCATCTCGACGGTGACACCCATCAATACTGAGGCGCACGCCAACGCTTCCGACGACTTCCTCGCGCAGACCAAGACAACGACCACCGTGGGGATCGACTTCGGCGTCTGGGACCGCGCCGACACCACGCGCGTGGCCGTCTTCGGCACCGCGGGCCAAGACCAGTTTGATGATGCGCGCACCCCCGCCCGCAATCCGGCCGCAGCGCTCGTGGTCTGGCTCTTCGGGCTCCCGCAGCTCCTGGAACAGCAGGTCGTGCACTGGCTGGAGACCATCGGGAGCTTGGACGCCTATCACCGCACCACCTTCGCGGTGAACTTCATCGACCCGGATGGGCCCGACCCGCTCCCGATCCTGCGCGATTTCCTTTCCACGGCCGGCCACTCCGACATTCCCGTGGTGGCGGCCGACCCGCGCGTGCACGACGACGTGGCGCGCGTTATTGACCTCGCCCTGACCAGACTGGAGGATTACCTGTGACCGCGACGCTTGAAAACACGACGACCACGTTGGCCACAGACGGCCTGGAGGGCGGATTGTCGGAAGCCATGAAAGATGACGTCAAAGCTCAGATTGGGCGCCACCGCCGGGTGCGCGGCACCGATTTCGCTACGAACGACCTGGCCGCCGCAGCCCTGCCCTACATGTCGCGCATGCGCCACCAGGTACCGGGAATCTACGCAGTCGTCCTCGGCACCGGCGACGGCACCCACGTCTGCTCGATCGGCCTCGGCGACGCGCTCGACGCCGCCCGGATCAGCGCCCTAAACTCATCGATGTTTGGCACCGCCGGGGCGCAGGCCGCGATTGTGGACCCCTCCCGCGACCCCAATGAGGCGAAAGGCGAAGGACGCGACGCAATCGTTAGCGTATCGCTGCCAAACGACGAGGTCATCGCACTGGCAAAAGTGGCGCACCCGCCCGTCGGCCACCTGGTCCTGGCCGTTTTTGCCCGCGACGTACAGCTGGGCATGGTGGTCCACCACGCGCGTACCTCCGCGCAGGCGCTCTCGGAGTGGCTGGACGAGGAGTAATCCCACTTGACGTTACCCCGCGTTCCGGTACACTTTCCACTATGGAAAACATGGAGACGCAGGGTCGGCAAAGCACGACCAATCAGCACGCCAGAGTCAAACACAAGGACACAGCCGCCTCCGCTCGCGAGACACTCGAGGCAATTCGCGACACCGAAGCGCGCGCCAAGGCATCCCAACCCGTGCCGTGGCTGAGCATCGTGGCGACCAGCCTCTGTTTCGGCGCCGGCATGTACTTCACCCTCGTTGGGCACGCCTGGGGTTTGCTCATCCTCCTCGCTGGTGTGGTGGGCATCATCTGGATCGAGCTTTCCGCCAAACGCGGGGTGCGCACCGCGATGAAGCAAGAGGTCCGCGAGGATCCGAAGCTCAATTGGAAAGCTGTCGTCATTCCTCTGCTCGCATACCCCCTCATGACGCTCGCTGAAGGAATCGGCACAGTGGCCTGTGCCATCGTCGCGGCAGCCACAACAATTGGCATGATCGCCGCCTACGGCCTGACCTGGAACAAGTACCATGACTAACCCCGTCATCCACCCCATCAACCGTTTGAAGATTTGCGCGGCGCTCAACGCCGGCGGCGCCATCGAGGGCGAGACGCGCTACGAAATGCGCTTCAGCACGCTTCGCGACGCCACCCAGCTTTCCGACGCCACGCTGTCCAAACAGCTCAACGCCCTGGAGGAAGCCGGTTTTGTGACCCGGTTCCGCGAGTACGGCTCGACTCGGGCGAAGGACACGGTGTGGGTCACGCTCACTAGGGAGGGGCGCGAAGCCTTCCAGGCGCACATGGAGGCGTTGGAGGCGCTGGCGAGGGGTGAGGTGGGCGTCGAGAAGCACTAGCCCAGGTACCCTGTAGACCATGACTTTTCCAGCCCCCGAAATTGACTCTTATGCCCTGGTGACCGGCGCGTCACAGGGCATTGGCGAGGCGGTGGCGCGCGACCTCGCCGCCGCCGGCTACAACCTGATCATCGTCGCCCGTCGCGAAAACGTGCTCATGGAGCTCGCCCACGAACTGAGCGACGCGCACGGCGTCAACGTCGAGGTCGTGGCCACCGACTTGACCAAGGAGCGCGACGTGGACGCGCTGCTCGCGCACATTGCGACGCGCAAGGTGACGCTATGCGTGAACTCGGCGGGCATCGCCAGCTTCGGCCCATTCATGCGCCAGGACTGGGGCTACGAGACGAACCAGTACAACCTGAACTCCACCGCCGTGTTCCGCATCACCAAGGCCGTGCTGGACCAGATGGTGCCGCGGGGCGAGGGGGCGCTGTGCAACGTCGGCTCGGCAGCAGGCAACATCCCCATTCCCAACAACGCCACCTACGTGTTCACCAAGGCTGGCGTGAACGCGTTTACCGAGGCCCTGCACTTCGAGCTCAAAGATTCGGGCGTGCACTGCACCCTGCTTGCACCGGGCCCCGTGCGCGACGCGTACATTCCGGAAGAGGAGCAGTCCATCGTGGACAAGGTCGTACCGGATTTCCTGTGGACCACCTACGACTCGTGCGCCCGCGACACGCTGCGGGCCATGCGCGCAAACAAGCGCCGCGTGGTCCCCGGCCCGCTGTCCAAGGCGATGGACGTGGTTTCCACCTACGGGCCGCGCGGCGTGATCGCCCCGCTCGTAGGCAGCTTTTACGCAAAGATGGGAGAAGAGTAACCGTGGACATCCACGCAAAAGACAACCGGATCGTTTGGGTCGACTTGGAGATGACCGGGCTGGATACGCACCGCCACGTGATCGTCGAGGTGGCGGCACTGGTGACCGATGCCGAGCTCAACATTTTGGACGAAGGCCTGGACATCGTCATCGGAGCGACCGATGCCGAGCTCGCCGAGATGGATGACTTTGTCACCAAAATGCACACGGACAATGGGCTGCTTGACGAGATCAAGGCGTCGACCGTCACCATGAAGGAGGCCGAGGACGCCGTCCTGGCACTGCTGGACAAGCACTGCGATAAGGCGCACCCCGCTCCCCTGGCGGGCAACTCAATTGCCACCGACCGCGCCTTTATCCGCGAGCAGATGCCACGCCTCGACTCGGCCCTGCACTACCGCATGATCGACGTCTCCACCGTCAAGGAGCTCACCCGCCGCTGGTTCCCGCGTGCGTACTTCAACCAGCCCGAGAAAGGCATGGCGCACCGCGCGCTCGCGGACATCGTGGAATCCATTCGCGAACTGGACTACTACCGCCGCTCCGTGTTCGTGGAATCTCCCGGCCCGGAGACCCCGGAAGCTGAGCACGCAAGGGACGCTGCCAATAGCGCCTACCAGCCGTTTTTGTGATTTAGAGACCGCGTACTAAGGTAGTTCCCGCTGCTGAAAACGCAGCGATGGTGGCTGTAGTTCAGCTGGTAGAGCACCAGGTTGTGATCCTGGGTGTCGCGGGTTCGAGTCCCGTCAGCCACCCCAAAGTTACCCCGTGACCTATACAAACAGGTCACGGGGTGTATTGCTTTCTCGGTCGGCCGCGCCCTACGGCGCCTGTTCGCCGCGCTCGCCGGTACGCACGCGGATCACGTCGTCGACCGGAGAGATCCAAATCTTGCCGTCACCAATCGTCCCCGTGGATGCCGCCCGAAGGATGGCGTCCACCGCCCGGTCGGCCAGCCCCTCCCCCGTGACAATCTCGAGCTTCAGTTTCGGCACGAAGTCCGCTGCAACCTCTGCGCCGCGGTAGACCTCGCCGCGCCCGCCACGAAGTTGCCCGCGGAATCAGCGATCTGGCCCCCTGACCCCAAATGCCTGCAGCGGGGTGGCCACGATCCCGGCGATGTCGTCTCCAGCGTACGACGCCGACCATCCCCAGAACACGTAGACGACGGGGACGACCGCCATCGCGGCGAAGGACGTCACCATCATGATCAGCACGTTCTGCCGACCCGCCATCCCTCCGTAGAACAGCGCGAGTCCGGGCGTCATGAGCAACACCAGGGAGGCGCTCATGAGCATCCACGCGGAGTTCCCTGACGCCGCCAACAAGCGAGAAGGCAAATAAAAACGCTCCAAGCACAATCAGTGCCTGGAGCAGATCGCTTGTCGACGCCTACGCGCCACCAACCTTACGCATTGGGATCCTCGGTTCCGCCCGAGCGCATCTCCCAGTCCATGTTCCAGTAGCCGAGCCCGTCGTACGGCGTGAGCGTGCCACCGTATGTGTTCTGTACAGTCACCACATCACCGCGCTTCACGTTCTCCTGGAACCACTGCGCGTCCGCCATCGACGCGTTAATGCAACCGTGCGATTGGTTCGTGTTGCCGAGCGCCCACATCGCCCACGGCGCGGCATGGAGGTAGATGCCGGAGTAGGACAGCTGGGTCGCGTACGACACCGGGGTGACGTAGCCACCCTGCTCGAGGCCGAGACCATAGGTGCGCGAATCCATCACCAACGAATTGTGCATGTCGCCCACAATGAAGGTGCCGTTCGGCGTATCACGCGAGTTATCGCTACCCATTGATACCGGGAAGGACTTCACCAGTTCGTCATTTCGGTAGAACTTCAGCATCTTATCCGCGTTGTCTACCACAGCCTCGACCTTGTCACCAATGGTAAAGCTGTGCTCGACGTCTTCGACGCCGTAGACCCCGCCGCCCATATCCTTGCCGTAGACGTTGGCAGCGACAGTGACCTCGGTGCCAGGCTCCCACAGATCCTTCGGACGCCAGCGCAGCTCGTAGGGATCGAGCCAGAAAAATCCACCCTCGGTGTCGTTGGAGGTCTCCACGTCGATGAGCTCCTCAACGGCCTTCGTGTCCTGAATCGGCACGTCGAAGCGGAACGTGATTGCTTGCCCCACACCGACGTTGTCACCGTCAAGGGGACCCAGGTACACGTTGGTCTCAGCCGCCGGAACCACCGTGGTAAAATTCTGCTTCACCTTCTGGCCCGCAGCATCTTCAGCCTTGACGGTGTACGTGCGCCCGTAACCGAGCGGCTCCACCGTTTCCCACTCAGTCTTCTCATCGTTCATCTTCGCCTTGATAACCTTGCCGTCCTCGTTGGTCATCACCACAGACGACAACCCCTCATCCGACGTCACGGTGACGGACTCACCAGGCTCAGCATCTTCAGCACCGTCATCGAAAGAGAATTCCGGCGGATCCGGCTTCGGCTCCTCTGCCGCTTCCTGCTCCTCGGTCTTGGCAACGTGCTGTGTTTCAACCTCATTCGTCTCACCGATCGTGCACGACACCAGCGTGGTGGCCATCGCGGCCGCCGCAACGACGCCAGCTGCCCGGCGCACCACTTTCCCTACACACATGAACGCTTTCCTACCTCCAATATCGCGTTGTGCATTGCAACTACCCTATCTGCCAAAAGCACCCAAACGCTACTTCAATTCACTTGGAAAAGATTACAATTTGAACACTACGAAAAAGGCTCGTGACCTGGCGATTTCACCCCCTGCAAGGAAAGGTGTTATTGTTTTCAACGTCGCCGAGAGCGACAGAGAGAAAAACAGAATACGCGCCATTAGCTCAATTGGTAGAGCAACTGACTCTTAATCAGTGGGTTCGGGGTTCGATTCCCTGATGGCGCACACTTCACCCCCTCGCAGAGATACCGAATAGTACTCCGCGAGGGGGTTTTCCTTTCGGTACGCTGGCCCCTAGAACGTATCATCCACGACAATCCCGCACATCCCTTCCCAGACCCACAAACCTGAGAGACTTTCTTAATGCGGGAATAGGTCACCCCTCTTTGTATCCTGCAGATTTGGTGCGTCTCCGCGCTTTCCTGAAGCAAAATGCGCATACATTTGCCGGCCGCCTGAGAATCAATTAAGGTTGCTACTATGAATACGGCACTCCTGCTTGTAGACGTCCAAAATGACTTCTGCCCCGGCGGACCGCTTGCAACGGCTCGCGGGGATGAGGTGGCGTCGAAAATTGCCCAGTTCCTCAGCACCGAGGACAACCGGACGCGCGAGTACGCGCACATCATCGCCACCCAGGATTGGCACATCGACCCGGGCGAGCACTTCTCTGAGAACCCCGACTTCCAGGACTCGTGGCCGCCGCACTGCGTCGCGGACACCTACGGCGCGAAGATCCGCGGGCCGATCGACACCTCGCTGATCGGCCACTTCTTCCGCAAGGGCGAGCACTCGGCCGCGTACTCCGGCTTCGAGGGCCACGACGACAACGGCATGCTGCTGGGCGATTGGCTGCGCGAGCACGACATCAACGAGCTCGATGTCTGCGGCATCGCCACGGACCACTGCGTTCGCGCCACGGTGCTCGACGCACTGAAGCAGGGGTTCAAGGTCCGGGTGCTGCGCGGCATGGTTGCCCCCGTCGATGACGCGGCGGGCGCCCGGGCCCTCCAGGAGATGATGGACGCCGGGGCGGAGATCGCCTAACGCCGAGGCGTTTGTCGGCGCTACAGCGCAGCAAAAAACCGTCCACCCACCAATCGGTGGTGTGGACGGTTTTTCGTTGTTCCGAAGCGGTCTGACGCTAGTTGCGCGACAGCAGCTTCTGCAGCTCGCTGAGCTCCTTCTTGCGCTTGCGGCCGTTGAGCACCTTAATGCCGACGAGCGCGGCGATACCGACGCCGATGCCGGCGAGGACCTTCTGCACCGTCTCGTCCTTCAGCCACTCCAGAGCGCCGTCCTTCGCGCCCCCCGCGAGGGTGGACGGGTTCGCGCGATCCGCGAGCTCGTCCAGGGTGCTGGCGAGCTGGCTGCGGGTGCGGGAGATGTCGCGCTCAATGTCGTGAATGTCTCGTGCCACGTTCAATTCTCCTACGTTGTACTCGTTTGTCAGTTCTTGTGACCACAGTAGTGTAAAACGTGTAAAACGGTGAAGTATGAATGATCAGATCAGACTGGAAAAGGGCGACACCGCCCCAGCCTTCACCCTGACCAACGACAAGGGCGAGCAGGTCTCCCTGTCCGATTTCGCCGGAAAGCGCGTCATCGTGTACTTCTACCCACGGGCGAACACCCCGGGCTGCACGACCGAGGCGTGCGACTTCACGGAAAAGCTCGAGGATTTCAACAACGCCTCCGTGACCGTGCTGGGCATCAGCCCGGACCCCACCGACAAGCTCGCGGACTTCCGCGCGAAGCACGACCTGGGCATCGAGTTGCTTGGTGATGAATCGAAGGACACCCTCATCGCGTACGGTGCGTTTGGGGAGAAGAAGATGTACGGCAAGGTGACGGAGGGCGTCATCCGCTCCACCTTCCTGGTGAACGTGGCCGAGGACGGCACCGGCACCATCGAGGAGGCCAAGTACAACGTCCGCGCCTCGGGGCATGTCGATCGGATCCTGCGCGACTGGGATATTTAGCAGCGTTGAAGGCCCGGGCAAATAGCACCACCCAGGTGTGATCTTCGCCGTGTTTCGCGGGAACTTTTTGCTTATACACGCCACGCACAGGCATAATGGTCATATCAGTGAAATTTTGTCCCCCACCGATTTGATGCGGCGTTGACCTGCCGCGACGAAGTGAGGCCTCATGTCTAGTCCAATCAATCCCAGCGATTCCCGCGCCGACGACACCGCCGGTGCCGCGCGCCCGTCCAGCCCGTACCCGCTGCAGAGCACGCACGACGACGAAGCGGACGCACGTCCCCGCTCCACCACCGCCCAGTGGGCGACCGTAGTCGTCCTCGCCCTCATCGGCTTCGGGCTCCTCGGCTGGTTGCTGCTCAGCGACAACGATGACGAGACCGCCCCGGCGACGGACACCCCCGTGAGCGCCAACGCTGCGGCCGGTGCCAACGCCACCGGCGCGCAGGCAGAGGCACTCAAGGCGGCGGAGGTGCACCTGAACGGTCAGGCAATGTCTGAGGAAAACCTGTACACCCTGCTGCGCGACACCGATGGTTTCGACCGTGAAACCGCGAGCTACGCCGTCGACCACCTCGACGCGGACTTCAACCAGCTCGCCCTCCAGGTAGCGCAGCAGATGGAAGAAGACGGCACGAGCCGCAGCGAGCTCACCAAGGCCCTGACTGAAGGGCCCGAGCACTTCACCCGCGAGCAGGCTGAGTTCGCCGTCGAGCACCTCTAACGCAGCCGGAACTCGCGCGAGCACAAAGCACCTGGGGCCTTGATGCCCCAGGTGCTTTCTCGTGTGCGCCCGGAGAGACTTGAACTCTCACGTCCGTAGACACTGGAACCTAAATCCAGCGCGTCTGCCAATTCCGCCACGGGCGCGGTGCCCATCATGCTACACGGCGCGACGCGCCCGCCCGAAACCGGTAAGCCCCCACTCACCCCATCAAACTTTAGTTTGGTTGCAGGTGTGGAGTTGGTAAACTGTCCGCTTGTGAGTGAGTTCGGCGAAACAGAGGCCCCTGCACCGGAGAAGCGCTCCCGCGTAAAGGTGCGCGCGTGGCATATCCTGCTGCTTATCGCCGCCGTCATCACCTGCTGCCTGCTGGCGTGGTGGCAGTGGACCCGCTTCCAGTCCGGCACGGGCACGTTCCAAAACCTTGGGTACGCCCTCCAGTGGCCGTTCTTCGGGGCGTTTTTTGTTTACGCCTACCGGGCGGGCATCCGCATGGAAAACGAGAAGATCGACGCGATCAACGCCGGCGAGCAAATGGACAGCCTGTACGAGGCGGACCTGGCCAAGTACGGTGCGGACCCATCGCAACCGAAAACTATCAGCGAAGACTTCCTCCCATCGCGGCCGCAGATGGACGTCCAGGAATACAACGACATGCTCACGCCGCGTAGGCAAACCCCACACCAGCACAAATCCGAGGAGAAGGACGCATGACCGAGCAAACCCCCGCTGCCACCCCGAAGATCCACCCGGAGCGTCAGCGCCGCGTGCGCACCGCGCTGCACCTCTTCTCCATCACGGCGTGGATCACAGGCGTACTTTTCCTCTTGCTCATCACCCGCATGGTGATGCAGTACGGCCTGGGCATGGACGTGTCCCTCCTCTCGTGGGTGGCTCGCGTCCACGGCTTCGCGTTTATGTTCTTCCTCGTCGCCTCGCTGAACCTGGGGCTTAAGGCCCGCTGGTCATCGGTGACGTGGGTGCTCACCGCGGTTTCCGGCATCGTGCCGTTCATGTCCTTCATCGTCGAAGCGAAGCGACGCAAGGAAGTCACCGAGACTTTCCAGCTCGGGTAACCAAGGCGGTCGGGCGCCGGTTACGCGCCCCGAACCAACTACTTTCCTTCCCCAGCCCGGGTCAGGACCATCACGCCGATGTCCTCGGCGCGGTCATTGTCCGGGCTCAACGTCAGCGTGTCGCCGTTGATCTTGCCCTTGTACTCCAGGTCGCGCCCGGAAAGCGGATCGGCGAGCTTAAATTCCTCGTCGTCCTGCTCGCACCGGGCGTCGTTGGTTTGGCCGTCCGGCTCGGTGAGCTCCCAGTGGCAGTCACCGCCGTCGATGGTGAGGGTCGCGGCGCCGCCGGGCTGGCTGGCGTCCGTGGAGGTGACATCGCCGGACCAGGAGCCGTCCCAATCGGAGGACGAGCCGCAGCCGACGAGCGCGGTTCCGGCGATCATGACAGTGGCTGAGAGTGCAAGCGTTTTCTTCATGCCACTACCCTAGCCAAACTGGCCTATCCCAGCAGGCGCGCGATGTCCGGGGCGAGCGCGCGCAGCGCCTGCCCACGGTGCGACCGGGCGTTCTTCTCCTCTGGCGTCAACTCCGCCGAGGAGACCGGACGCGTCGCGTCGGCTGGCTGCGCGTCGTCCGGGGCGAACAGCGGGTCGTAGCCGAACCCGCCCTCGCCCTGCGGCTCGCGGAGCAGCTGGCCCGGCCAGCGGCCCGTCGCCGTGAACTCGTCGCCGGCGGGGGTGACGAGGGCGCAGCAGGAGATAAACGCGGCGTCGCGAAGCTCGATGTCCTGCATCTGCGCGAGCAACAACCGGTTGTTCGCGGAGTCGGCGTCGTCTGCGCCGTGGTCGCCGGACCAACGCGCGGAGAGCACGCCAGGCATCCCATTGAGCGCAGTGACGGCAAGGCCCGAGTCGTCGGCGACGCAGGGCAGCCCGGTGCGCGCGGCGCCTGCGCGGGCCTTGATCAACGCGTTGTCCTCGAAGGTCAGCCCGTCCTCTTTCGGCTCCGGGTAGGGTTCGACGTCGCGCAGCGACACCAGCTCAACACCGGCGATGTCCAGCTCGCGCAGCACCTCTTCGAGCTCGCGGAGCTTCCCGGGGTTGTTCGAAGCAACGAGGACTTTTACCATCCCAGGGCCGCCTTCTGGGCGCCGATGAGCTCGTTGAGCCCGACCTCGGCAACATCGAGCATCTCGTTGAGCTCGCTGCGGCCGAAGAGGCCGTGCTCACCGGTGCCCTGGATCTCCACGAAGTTGCCGCCCTCTTGCATCACCACGTTGAGGTCAACCTCCGCGCGGGAATCTTCCTCGTACGGCAGGTCGAGGCTCACGCGGCCGTCGATAATGCCAACGGACACCGCCGCAACCGGCTTGAGCAGCGGCTCGCCCGGTACCACGCCGCGCTCCTTGAGCACCTCGATCGCGTCCGCCAGCGCTACGTACGCACCCGTGATGGACGCGGTGCGCGTCCCGCCATCGGCCTGCAGCACATCGCAATCGAGCTGGATGGTGTTTTCGCCCAGCTCGGACAGGTCCACCGCAGCGCGCAGAGAGCGACCCACCAGGCGGGAAATCTCGTGGGTGCGGCCCTTGACCTTGCCCTTCATGGATTCGCGCGGCATGCGGTCGTGGGTGGCCGACGGGAGCATCGCGTACTCCGCGGTGAGCCAGCCTTCGCCGGAATCCCGCTTAAAGCGCGGCACGCCCTCCTCCACGGAGGCGGTGCACATCACGCGGGTGTTGCCAAACTCGACAAGCACGCTGCCAGCTGGGTTGGAAGTAAATCCGCGGGTGATGCGCACCGGGCGCATCTCGTTGAGTCCGCGGCCGTCTGCGCGTTTGAAATCAGTCATGCGCCCCAGCCTAACGCACGCCGCGCGCCCTACAGCTCGAAGACGTCCCCCGCGGAACCAACCACGATCTCGCCATCAAACTCGGCTCGCGCAGCCTCGAGCGTGGCCTGCGTGCTGGTCCACGGCTGGATGTGCACGAGCACCAGCGTCTTCACCCCAGCCTCGCGGGCGATGCGACCGGCCTCTGCGCCGGAAAGGTGCATCCCCGGCGCCATCCCCTCCGAGGTCGGGCCCCAGGCGGCTTCGCAGAGGAAGAGGTCGGCGTTGCGGGCGGCGTCGATAAGCGCGGGCGTCCACGCGCTATCCCCGGAATAGGCGATTGCGTGCGAGCCATCCTCGATGCGCAGCGCGTGCGACTCCGCAGCCGGGTGCACGACCTCGAACGGTGTCACGGTCACCCCGCCAAGGGTTTCGGCCTGCCCGGCGCGCCACGCTGCGAAATCGAAGGTGTCTGCGATGTCGTCGATCTGGTCCGGGCCGTCTGCGCTCATCCGGCCGACATGCTCCGGCGTGTAACTCGGGCCGAACATGCGGTGGCGCGACTCCGCCGGCTTTTCCGGGTGGTAGCGGCGCCACACCAGCAGCGAGGCGATGTCGGAGCAGTGGTCCGCGTGCAGGTGGCTGAAGCACACGTGCGCGTCCGCCGGGTCGAAGTGTTCCTGCATGGCAGCGAGGGCACCGGGGCCGAAATCCAACAGAATGTCGCTGTGCCCGGGCGCGCTCACTACGTAGGAGGAGCCGGGGTTGCCTGGCGCGGCCAGGCTCCCGGAGCAGCCGAGGATGGTCAACTTCATGCGCTTACTGTGCCACGAATCTGCGGGGAATTCTAAACTTCGGGGCATTTTTGCTTATCGACGCCGCACAGCCCCCAAGTTTTGCTCCCCCACTGCCCGCACCTGCGGCCCCAGGAAGCGCGCGGCCAGCCGGTCGAACACCGCCGGGTCGCCCGTCGACGCAAACACCCGCTCCGGCGCGCGGCCGCTCTCGGCCTGCGGCGGGGCGAGCATGTCGCGCTCCGTGAGCACGCGCAGCACGTCCTTCGACGTCTCCTCCGCCGAAGAGACAAGCGTGACCTGCTCGCCGATGGCCAGCTGAATCACGCCCGAGAGCAGCGGGTAGTGCGTGCAGCCCAGCACCAGCGTGTCCACGCCTGCGGCCTGCAGCGGTTCGAGGTACCCCTGCGCCACGCCGAGGATCTGGCGGCCGGAGGTAATACCGCGCTCCACAAACTCCACAAAGGCCGGGCACGCCGCCGCGGTGACCTGCAGGTCGGACTTGAGCGAAAAGAGGTCCTGGTACGCCCCCGACTTGATGGTGCCCGCGGTGCCGATGACGCCTACCTTGTTGTTCCGGGTCGTCGCGATCGCGCGGCGCACGGCGGGCTGGATGACCTCGATGACGGGGATGTCGTACCGCTCGCGCGCATCGTGCAGGAATGCGGCGGTGGCGGTGTTGCAGGCAATGACGAGCATCTTGCAGCCCTGGTCTACGAGCTGGTCGCCGATGCGCTGCGCGTGCGCGCGCACGTCTGCGATCGACTGCGGACCGTACGGACTGTGGCCCGTATCGCCGATGTAGATGATTGCTTCATCGGGCAGCTGATCCATCACGGCGCGCGCGACGGTCAGCCCTCCCACGCCTGAGTCGAAGATGCCGATCGGGGCGGTATTTCCCCCGCTGGTTCCGTTGCTACTCCCACTGTGCTGTTCCATGGGTGCCATTGTGCCACCCGTGTCGCCGCGCTAGTAGCCCGCCTGTTTCCGAGCCTTCTTCGCCTCGCGCTTGGCCACCAGCTCCGGCGGGTCGTCCGAGGTGATGATCATGCCGGCGAAAAATCCGCCGATGGCGCCGAAGAGGTGTGCCTGCCAGCTCACGCCGGGCGTGCCCGGCAGCACGCCCAGGATCAGCCCGGAGTAGAAGAACGCGAGCACGAGGCCCAGCGCGATCTGCGTCCCGGATCGGTTGAAGATGCCGCGCACCAGCAGGTAGATCAGCCAGCCGTAAATGACGCCCGAGGCGCCGAGGTGGTTGGTACCAATCCCGCCGAACAGCCAGGTGCCCAGCCCGCTGAATACCGTGGCAAACGTCGTGACCTCCCAGAAGACGCGCTTGCCCGAGTAGCCGATGAGAAACGCGAAAATCGCTCCGGTGACCGAGTTACCCACGATGTGCTCGAGGTTGGCGTGCAGCAGCGGGGCGGTGAAAATGTGCCAGATGCTCACCAGGTCGAGCGGGTGGATGCCCCAGTACTGCAGGAGCCCTCCGAACAGCCCCTCGTTGAGCAGAAACACCGCCCAGATCACCACCAGGTAGCCGATGGCGAATGTGAACCCCGTGCGCCGCTGCTTCTTACGCTTGGTCCGTTTATCTTCCGGCTGCACGCCGTCCGGGAATGCGGGCAGCTGCGTCTCAGGGTGCGAAAACGGCCGCTGGAACGGCTTGCCGTAGCCGGGCTGGTGGGTCTGGCCGTAACCCCAGCCCGCGCCCTGGTAGGGGTTACTGGGTGGGGTCGGGCCGCTGGTTCCGTAAGGATTGTGTGTCATCGCTAATAAGTGTAGCCGGGGCGCTCGCCGACGCGCTGAGCAAGCTTATCGACGCCCACCAGCAACCACGTCCGACCACGCCGTCACCCCGAAACCGCCCGTGGCACTGCACACCGCGTCCACGATCGCTGCCTCCACCGCGTCCGCCGCGGCACCGCCAAGGTGCGCGAGCGCTTCCGGTGCCAGCGGCTGACCGGCGTCGCGCTGCCCACCCGCGTCTTGACCATCATCTTTCGGGACGGAGACGGCGAAGAGGGTGTCGCCGTCCAGCGGCGAGTGGGCGGGGCGGATCGCGCGGGCGATCCCGTCGTGCCCCGTCATGGCCAGGCGCTGCAGCTGCGGCACCGGGAGGTCCACGTCGGTGGCCACCATGCCGATGGTGGTGTTCAGCCGCGGGTCCGGCGCGCCGCTGCCAGGGGCGGGCCGCTGCAGGGTGCGGTACCGCTCGAGGTCCACGGCGGGTTTCGAAGCATCGCCAAACAGTAGCCCCGTCGCGGGGTCAACCACCGACCCCACCGGGTTTGCCACCACCGCGGCGGTCACCGTCGCGCTCCTGCGCGCCCCGGGAAGTTCCACCGCGCGGGACGCGATGCCGAAACCGCCGCGCAGGACGCCGGCGGTCGCGCCGCAGCCGGCACCGACACTGCCCGACGCCAACGGCTCGCCCGCGGTGTCCTCCAGCGCTGCCGCCACGGCCGCGGCCCCGTCACTCGCAGTTGGGCGGTGCGACGGATCACCGACGGCAAGGTCGAAAATGACGGCTGCGGGGACGATGGGCACGCGCGGGCCCGGCACGCCCTCGCCGAAGACTGGGAACCCCCGCCCGCGCGACTCCAGCTCGCGCATCGCTCCGTCGGCGGCGGCCAGGCCGAACGCGGAACCGCCGCACAGCAGGATGGCGTGGACTCGCTCGACCGTGTTGTGCGGGGCGAGCAGGTCGGTCTCGCGAGTGCCCGGCCCGCCGCCGCGCACGTCGACAGCGGCGCGCATCCCGCGCGGGTCGGCGGCGACGAACGCGGTCACACCGGTGTCGCCCAGGGAGAGATGGGCCGCGGGAAGGATTGGGGCCACGGTGGCGTCGACAAGCATCTGTTTACTCGCAGAGCACGTCGACGAGGGAGTCCTGGCAGAACGCGAGCCACTCCATGAGGCGCTCGCGATCCTGGGCCTGGCCCTCGCCGCCGCGATCATCCGCGGACACGTAGAGGCGCATGTCATTGAGCGCGGCGACGAACTGGTGGGCCTCTTGCTCGTCGATGCTCACCTCCACGCCGCCGTTGGGGCCCAGCATGTCATTGATCACCTGCATGTTCATCAGCTTCGCACGGATGATGTCGTTCTCGTGCAGGCTGCGGAGCAGGCCGTTGTCGCCGTCGAACTCCTCGTCGCCCTCGCGCTCGAAATCGGGCAGCAGGCGGGCCAGCTTCGGGTCCTCCGGTGCCTCGGTGTGGCCCGTGGACATGCCGACCATCTCTGCAAACTCGTCCTTCGGCGCGGACTGCGCGCGCGAGATGAGCGCCTCCGACACGGTCGCGGTGAGGTCGCCGATCACCTCGCGTTCCAACGGATCGAACTCGGTAGTGAACTTCACGCCTGAACGCATCAGGCCTTTCTTCTTACGCCACGGTTGCATAGCTCTACCCCGCCTGCTGCATCGTCGCCCACAGGCCGGCGGTGTGCAGCTTCTTCACGTCGCCCTCGACCTTGTCCTTCTCACCCGAGGAGACCACGGCCTTACCCTCGGTGTGTACCTGCATCATCAGCTCATTCGCGCGCTTGCGGTCGTAGCCCAGCACCGTCTGGAACACGTAGGTGACGTAGCTCATCAGGTTGACCGGGTCGTCCCACACAATGCACATCCATGGCAGGTTCTCTCCGGCCGCGACCTCAACCTTCAGGTCCT
This sequence comes from Corynebacterium sp. NML180780, assembly GCF_007786415.1. Lineage (NCBI taxonomy): Bacteria > Bacillati > Actinomycetota > Actinomycetes > Mycobacteriales > Corynebacteriaceae > Corynebacterium > Corynebacterium sp. NML180780. The sequence continues at coordinate 157,615 of NZ_VNKN01000006.1, forward strand.
CCTCAAGGTCCGGGGTAGCCATCGGCGAGCTCATCTGCGGCACTCGGCTCGCGGCTGAACTCGCTTCCGGGCTCATGTCCGGGCTCATGTCCTGGCCCATGTCCTCGCGCGTGAATTCGCAATTCATGCGGACCAGCCTACCGGTTGTTTCCCGCACGTGTGCCCCGGGAGGTTGCTAGGATCAGGGCCCATGCGGAACATCCCCAGCCTCCAGGAGCTGCCTGTCTCCACCGAGCAGTTGCTGCGTGCCGTGCTTGCCGTCCTCGGCATCGTCAGCGCAGTCGCCCTCACCGTGGTCAGCGCGCAGCACTCCGACGGCTCCTCGCACGCGGACGGGCGCGGCGACAGCTACGTCGATCCCGACTTTGACACCGGGCAGCAGCTCGAGGAGATCCGCACCGACTTCTTCACCGCCATCGCCCAGTTGCGTATCGACGACACACTGCCCCCAGTCAGCCTCGACCCCGAATTGCAGCGCACCGCCCAAGCCCAAGCAGAGGGCAACGCGGTCACCGGTGAGCAGCCACCGCTGGATGCCGGCGAGAAGACCGCGCAGGTCTCCGCCCACCTCCCGGTAGAGCAGGCCTCCGGCTACGAGTTCTTCGAGCTGTTCACCCACTCGCCCGAGCACATGGAGGTGCTGCTGGATGATCGCCACCGCGACGTGGGCATCGGCGTGGCCTACGGGCGCGGCGATGTGTGGGTCGTCGTGGCGTTTGCGGGATAGCCCCGAAGAGCCCCTTCCGCGCAAATAAACGCGACGCGCGCGACCAGGGCGTAGTCTGTAAGACCATGACGAACTCCACGCCGGACTCTACAGCGTTTCTGACCGACATGTACGAGCTCACCATGCTCGACGCCGCACTGAAGGACGGCACCGCACACCGCCAATGCGCGTTCGAGGTATTTACCCGGCGCCTGCCCGGCGAGCGCCGCTACGGTGTGGTCGCCGGCACCTCGCGCGTGATCGACGCGGTAGAAAAGTTCCGCTTCACGCAAGACCAGATCGACGCGGCCGACTTCCTGTCCGACGAGGCCAAGGACTACCTGGCCAACTACCGGTTCTCGGGCGACATCGACGGCTACCGCGAAGGCGACATCTACTTCCCCTACTCCCCCATCATGACGCTGCGCGGCACCTTCGCCGAGTGCGTCATCCTGGAAACAGTCATCCTCTCCATCCTGAACTCGGACTCCGCTGTCGCCTCCGCCGCCTCCCGCATGGTCTCGGCGGCAGACGGCCGCCCGATCATTGAGATGGGCTCGCGCCGCACCCACGAGCAGTCCGCCGTGACCGCCGCCCGCGCCGCCTACATCGCCGGGTTCGAGGCCACCTCCAATATGGAGGCGTCGCTGCGCTACGGCATCCCGCCGTCAGGCACCGCCGCGCACTCCTGGACGCTGCTGCACGTGGACGAGGACGGCACGCCGGACGAGAAGGCGGCGTTCAAGGCGCAGATTGACCAGCTGGGCGTAGATACCACGCTGTTGGTGGACACCTTCGACATCACCAAGGGCGTGGCCAACGCCATCGAGGTCGCGGGCACGGAGCTCGGCGCGGTGCGCATCGACTCGGGCGATCTGGGCATCGTGTCGCGCCGCGTGCGCCAACAGCTGGACAAGGCCGGCGCGTTTAACACCCGCATCATCGTCTCCTCCGACCTCGACGAGTTCGCCATCGCCGGGCTGCGCGGCGACCCGGTCGACGGGTTCGGCGTGGGCACCTCCGTGGTCACCGGCTCCGGCGCCCCCACCGCCGGGCTCGTGTACAAGCTCGTCGAGGTGGAGGGCCACCCGGTGGCGAAGCGCTCGTCGGGCAAGCAGACCTACGGCGGCGCGAAGACGGCGCTGCGCGGCTACCGCGCGTCAGGCGTCGCTGTCGCCGAGATCGTCTACCCGCTCGACGCGGAGATCACCCGCAAGCCCAACCTGGATTACCACGAGATCGTGGTGCCAATGGTGCGCGGCGGCAAGCGCCTCCCCGAGTACGACGAGCAGCACGGCAGCCTAGAGCAGGCCCGCACCCTGCACGACGCGGCGCGCGGCACCCTGCCGTGGGAGGGCCTCGCGCTCTCGCGCGGCGACGCCGCCATCCCGACGCGATTCGTCGGCTTCCCCGACCCGCTGGACTAACACCGACCCCGCTACACTTTCACGGTGTGAGCACGCGCGAGGAAGAAGAAGGCACCACCACCGGCGACGTTCCCCTGAGCGGGGAGACGCTGGAATTGTTGGGCGCTGTCGTCGATAAGCTTGGGGGTGCAACGCGCGAGGGGCAGCAACGCATGGCTGAGGCCGTGGCGCGCGCACTGGACACGGAGCGCCACCTCGCGGTGCAGGCCGGCACAGGTACCGGCAAGTCCTTCGCCTACCTCGTGCCCGCGGTGCGCTACGCGCAGGCCAACGACACCACGGTGGTCGTCTCCACCGCCACGCTCGCGCTGCAGCGCCAGCTGGTGCAGCGCGACCTGCCGCGCCTTGCGGACGCGCTCGAGCCGCACTTGCCGCACCGCCCCACCTTTGCAATTCAAAAAGGCCGCAATAACTACGTCTGCCTGAACAAGCTCGCGCAGGACGAGCCAGAGGGATCGCTTATCGACGAATCCGAGCTCTCCTGGACCGGCCGCCACGTCAAGCGCGTGGCCGAGTGGGCGCAGGAGACCGAGACCGGCGACCGCGACGACCTCTCCCCCGGCGTGCCGGACCTGGCATGGCGGCAGGTCTCCGTGACCTCCAACGAGTGCCTCGGTGCGGCCCGCTGCCCGCACGGCGAGGAGTGCTTCGCGGAGCTCGCGCGAGAGAAGACGCGCGACGTGGACGTCGTGGTGACCAACCACGCGCTCCTGGCCATCGACGCGCTCGCGGATTCCAACATCCTGCCCGAGCACGAGGCCGTGCTCATCGACGAGGCCCACGAGCTGGACGCGCGCATCACCTCGGTGGCCACGAACGAGATCTCCGCCCGAGCGCTCACGCTCGCGGCGCGGCGCGCGGACAAGATCGGCGGCGACGGTGACAAGCTCGAGGAGGTCAAGGACGACTTCACCGCGGTGCTCGACCTGGAGCAGCCCGGCCGCTGGGAGCGCATCTCCGACCCGGCCCGCGGCGCGTTCGCCGCGCTTCGCGACGCGCTCTGGGCCACCCGCACCAGCATCGCGGACAGCCCCGAGGGCGAATCGGAGAACAACCCGGAGAAGTTTGCCGAGCGCACGAACCTGAAGAACCACCTCGGCGACCTGCACGACGCGGTCGTACGCATCCTGGGCGTGTTTGACGAGGACGACCCCGCCAAGCACACGGACGTGGTGTGGCTGACCCGCAACGACCGCTTCGGGGACTCCGTCGCCGTCGCTCCCCTGTCCGTGGCGGCCCTGCTTCGCGAGAACCTGTTCGGCGAGCAAACCGTCGTGCTCACCTCCGCTACGCTCACGGTCGGCGGCAACTTCGACGCGATGGCCGCTGCCTGGGGCCTGCCGTCCGGGTCCTGGGACAGTCTGGACGCGGGCACCCCATTCGACCCGGCGAAAGCCGGCATCCTCTACACCGCCCGCCACCTCCCAGCCCCCGGCCGGGACGGGCTGAGCCGCGAGACTCTGGACGAGATCGCCACCCTCATCACTGCCGCGGGCGGGCGCACCCTCGGGCTGTTCTCCTCGCGCCGCGCCGCCGAACAGGCCGCGGAGGCGATGCGCGCGCGACTCCCCTTTGACATTTTCCTACAGGGCGAGGACTCCACCGGCGCGCTCGTGACCGCCTTTGCCAACGCGGAAAACTCGTGTCTGTTTGGCACCCTGTCGCTCTGGCAGGGCGTGGACGTGCCCGGCAGTTCCCTCTCGCTCGTGCTCATTGACCGCATCCCCTTCCCCCGCCCCGACGACCCGCTCCTCCAGGCGCGCGCCAACGCCGCCGACGCCGCCGGCCGCTCCGGGTTCATGGAGGTCTCCGCAACCCACGCGGCACTCCTCATGGCGCAGGGTGCCGGCCGCCTGCTGCGCTCGGTGGACGACCGCGGCGTCGTCGCCGTGCTGGACAACCGCTTAGTCACCAAGCGCTACGGCGCATTCCTCCTGCGCTCGCTGCCGCCCTTCTGGCAAACCGACCGGCTCGACGTAGTCACCGGAGCGCTCAAGCGCCTGGTCGCCCGCTAGCCGGGTCGAACGCGCCCGGCGGCAGCGTGAGCACCGTCATCGAGCCGGGCGTGACCTCGGTAAAGCCCGCATCACGCACCGGCACCGCGCCCGGGTGCGCCGCGCAAGCGGCGAACACGTCCGCAGGCACCTCGCGCACGTTCAGCGGGCACCCGGCGGCAGCCCACTTACGCACCTCGCCGTCCGGGCGCGCTGCCGCGTACAGCATCGACGCGTGCCCCACCTGCGCCGCCGCCTTCCCGGCCGTCATCTCGAGGGACGCGTCCACCGCGATCGTCGGCGCGGTCGGGTCGAACGGGAGCGGGCCCTCGTCGGCCGGCAGGTCCGTGCCGCGGACCTGCAGCTTCGCCAGCTCGTGCGGCACCTCGGACACCGCGGAGGGCACGAACGCGCGCACGCTGCCGACGGTCACGCCGGGCAGCGCCTGGACATCGTCCCACGCCTTGTTGCGGGCGCGCCGCGCCACCTTCCGGATCCTGCGGGAGTACCACGCCTCGAGCCGTTCGCGCCAAAACCCGTCGCGCTCGGCCCGCTCGTCGAGGCAGACGAGGAGGGCGGCACGTGCGGCGTCGATAAGCATGGCGTTGCGGGCGGGCGGGTCCTGCTTCGGCAGATTGATGGCCATTTGCATCGCCTGCACCGCCGCGGGGTCGTCGGGGTCGCCGGAGCCTGCGCCTATCGACGCCGCGAGCAACCCGTGCGCCGACGCCGTCACAGAGGGCGCCTGGTGTCGATGCCCGCGGCCGCGTCGGAGGAGTCGATCTCCTCGCGGGGAATGCCCAGGATGTAGAGGACCTCGTCCAAGAACGGGAAGTTCACCGACGCGTCCGCGACCTCCTTGAGGGCGGGCTTGGCGTTGAACGCAATGCCGAGGCCGGCGCGGGAGATCATGTCGATGTCGTTGGCGCCGTCGCCCACCGCGACCGTCTGCGAAAGCGCCAGCCCGGAGTCCGCGGCGAACTCGGCGAGGAAGTCCGCCTTGGCCTTGCGGTCCACCACCTTGCCGATGACCCGGCCGGTGAGCTTGCCGTCCTCAATCTCCAGCGTGTTGGCGCGCACGTAGTCCAGCTCGAGGTCCGCGGCGAGGTCCTCGAGCACCTGGATGAATCCGCCGGAGACGACCGCCGTGCGGTAGCCCAACGAGTTGAGCGTGCGGATGGTGGTGCGGGCGCCCGGGGTGAGCTCGATGTCGGCGGCAACACGGTCGATGACAGAGGCGTCGAGCCCAGCCAGTGCCTTCACGCGCTCGCGCAGCGACTCCTCGAAGTCCAGCTCGCCGCGCATCGCGCGCGCCGTTACCTCGGCCACCTCCGCTTCGCGGCCGGCGTGGGCGGCGAGCATCTCGATCACCTCGCCGGTGATCAGCGTTGAGTCGCAGTCGAAGCAGACGAGGCGCTTCGCGCGCCGGTGCAGGCCTGCGTGCTCCATCGCCACGTCCACGCCGAGTTCGCCGGAGAGCTCGGCCAAACGCTTGCGCAGCTCCTGGGCATCGCCAGGTGTGTAGTCCGGCATGGTGATGCGGAATTCCAGCCCGGTTACCGGGTACTGGGCAACGCCGCGGATGGCGTCGATGTTCGCGCCCACGGCGGCGAGCTCCGCGCCGAGGCGGGAGATGGCCTCCGCGCTGACCGGGTTGCCCAGGGCCACGAGCACGTGCGTCGAGCGGGGGCGCGACACCGCGCGGGCTTCCGCGTGTGTCTCGATGTTCACGCGCTGGCCGTACTCCCATAGCCCATCGCGAAGCTCTCGCTCAACCTGCGTGAGCGAGTGAGGGTCCATGCCTACCAGGGCCGCGAGCATCATGCGTCCGCGGAAGTCTGTCTGGGAGACGTCGAGCAGCTGCACCCCGTGCCGTGCAAGGACGGTAAAAAACTCGGCGGAGACGCCGGGGCGGTCCGGGCCCGAGGTGGAAATCACCGCGGGCTTAAGACCCGGTTGCAGTTCGACTTGGAAGGCTGGCTGGTTGGTCACAAACCAGGACGATAGCACAGCAAAACCCCTCACCGAGGCGGTGAGGGGTAATTACTGTCAGGGGGTTCGCGCCAAGCGAATTACTTGGTCACAGCGGTAGAACCGGTGGTTGCGGACTCGCCCTTCCAGGTTGCCGGGCCGTCTGCGTGGTGGCCGGCGTGCGCCTCGCGGCGCAGGGTCTCCACCATGTGCGGGTAGTGCAGCTCGAACGCGGGGCGCTCGGAGCGGATGCGCGGCAGCGCGGTGAAGTTGTGGCGCGGCGGCGGGCAAGAGGTTGCCCACTCGAGGGAGTTGCCGTAGCCCCACGGGTCGTCCACGGTGACGACCTCGCCGTAGCGCCAGGACTTGAACACGTTCCAGATGAACGGCAGCATACCGATGCCCAGGATCAGGGCGCCGACGGTGGAGACCTGGTTCAGGAAGGTGAAGCCGTCGGTGTCCAGGTAGTCGGCGTAGCGGCGCGGCATGCCCATGTTGCCCAGCCAGTGCTGGACCAGGAAGGTCATGTTGAAGCCGATGAAGACCAGCCAGAAGGACAGCTTTGCCAGGCGCTCGTCCAGCATGCGACCCGTCATCTTCGGGAACCAGAAGTGGACGCCGGCGATTGCGGAGAACACCACGGTACCGAACAGGGTGTAGTGGAAGTGCGCGACCACGAAGTAGGAGTCGTGCAGGTGGAAGTCCAGCGGCGGGGACGCCAGCATGATGCCGGTCAGGCCACCGAAGAGGAAGGTGAACAGGAAGCCCATCGCCCACATCATCGGGGACTCGAAGGTGATGTGGCCGTTCCACATGGTGCCGACCCAGTTGAAGAACTTCACGCCGGTCGGCACGGCGATGAGGAAGGTCATGAAGGAGAAGAACGGCAGCAGGATCGCGCCGGTGGCGAACATGTGGTGCGCCCACACGGCCATGGACAGGCCCGCGATGGCCAGCGTTGCGAAGACGAGACCGATGTAACCGAAGATCGGCTTACGGGAGAAGACCGGGACGATCTCGGAGATGATGCCGAAGAACGGCAGCGCCAGGACGTACACCTCCGGGTGGCCGAAGAACCAGAACAGGTGCTGCCACAGGACGGAGCCGCCGTTAGCGGTGTCGTAGATGTGGCCGCCGAGCAGGCGGTCGTACAGCACGCCCAGTGCCGCGGCGAGCAGCAGCGGGAAGATCATCAGCACGATGATGGAGGTGACGAACACGGTCCAGGTGAAGACCGGCAGGCGGAACATGGTCATGCCCGGTGCGCGCATGGTCAGCACGGTGGTGAGCATGTTGATCGCGGAGGCGACGGTACCAACACCGGTTGCGCCCACGCCGACGATCCAGAGGTTGGCGGAGACGGACGGGGTGTGGACAGCGTCAGCCAGCGGCATGTACATGGTCCAGCCGAAGTCGGCCGCACCACCCGGCGTGATGAAGCCGGAGAGCATGGCGACAACGCCGACGGTGGTGATCCAGAAACCGAAGGCGTTCAGGCGCGGGAAGGCCACGTCCGGTGCGCCGATCTGCAGCGGCAGGATGTAGTTAGCAAAGCCCCAGACGATTGGGGTACCAAAGGCCAGCAACATCACCGTGCCGTGCATGGTGAACAGCTGGTTGAACTGCTCGTTGGACAGGAACTGCATGCCCGGGTGGAACAGCTCAGCACGGATAAGCAGCGCCATGAAACCGCCGAGGAAGAACCAGACGAAGGACATGATGATGTACATGATGCCCAGTTCTTTGTGGTCGGTCGTGGTCAGCTGCTTGTAGATTTTGGAGCCACGGCGAGCGTGTCCCGTCGGCTCCGGACGTGTCGGCGGGACATGATTGTCCAGCCTTGGCGCCACAGCGGTCATTCGATCCTCCTGACTTCGGCTCGCCACCGCAATGGCGGCGAGGCCTTGTTAGATACCGAATCATCATATGTGATCGGCTCATGGAATTGCCAGCCCTCCCAGGCCAGCTACAGGTTAAACAATAGGCCCTTGCGTCACATCGTGCGCGCCGGTCCGCGGGAGCCACGCGCGATTGGCAGGGATTGCCCCGCGTGCGCGCCCACTCCCCCGCCGAGGTGGGCGCGACACGCCCAAACACCTCGACAGATTGCCGGTTGACCCCATGCGTGGTCAACCGCGTGTCACGGTCCCCCGTTGTATATCAAACGAAAGGTTGAGGCTTATCGACGCTCACGTGGTCGTCGATAAGCGTGCCCCTAAAAGTCCCAATCCTCATCGGCGGTGTCCTCCGCCTTGCCGATGACGTAGGACGAGCCGGAGCCGGAGAAGAAGTCGTGGTTCTCATCCGCGTTCGGCGACAGCGACGCGAGGATCGCCGGCGACACCTTGGTCTCATCCGCCGGGAAGAGCCCCTCGTAGCCGAGGTTGTTCAGCGCCTTGTTGGCGTTGTAGCGCAGGAAGCGCTTGACGTCCTCGGTCCAGCCGAGCGGGTCGTAGATGTCCTCGGTGTACTGCTGCTCGTTCTCGTAGAGGTCGTAGAGCAGATCGAAGGTGTACTCCTTCAGCTCCTCCTGGCGCTCCGGGGACTCCTCGCGCAGCGCGACCTGGTACTTGTAGCCGATGTAGTAGCCGTGCACGGCCTCATCACGGATAATGAGGCGGATGATGTCGGCGGTGTTGGTCAGCTTGGAGTGCACCGACCAGTTCAGCGGCAGGTAGAACCCGGAGTAGAAGAGGAAGGACTCCAGCATCACGGAGGCGATCTTCTTCTTCAGCGGGTCGTCGCCGCGGTAGTAGGACTTGACGATCTTCGCCTTGCGCTGCACCTGGGCGTTTTCCTCGGTCCAACGGAATGCGTCGTTAATCTGCGGCGTGGACGCCAGCGTCATATAGATATTGCTGTACGACTTCGCGTGCACGGACTCCATGAAGGCGATGTTGGTATACACGGCCTCCTCGTGCAGCGTGCGCGAATCCGGGATCAGCGACACCGCGCCGACCGTGCCCTGGATGGTGTCCAGCAGGGTCAGGTTCGCAAACACGCGCATGGTGGCGAGTTGTTCCGCGTCATTGAGCGTGTTCCAGCTCGGGATGTCGTTGGACACCGGAATCTTTTCCGGCAGCCAGAAGTTGCCGGTGAGGCGATCCCACACCTCCTGGTCCTTTTCATCCGGAATCTCATTCCAGTTGATCGCCTTAATCGGGTTCGGGTGGCTATCCAGGTATGCCTGATATTCCTCACTCATGGCTCACATCCTAACCAATTGTCTTCTTCCCCACCGCACCGCGCGTCACGCGATTTTGTTTACCCCCGTTGAGGACTAGGATAATGGTAGTTCTATTTCTCGTTTTCCCACCATATGAGGTTGAATTCCATGGCCGCACCCCAGGAACCTTCGGCGGAGCCCCTGCTTACGTCGATCCTTGACACCCTCGGCGAGCAAATCATTTCCGGCGCCCTCGAACCCGGATACACCTTTACATTGCAGGACTTATCCTCCAGGTTCGGCATCTCTCGCACCGTTGCCCGCGAGGTCATGCGCGCGCTCGAACAGATGGGGCTCGTCTCCTCATCACGCCGCGTAGGCATTAAGGTACTGCCGCCCGAGCACTGGGCGGTGTTCGATCAGTCCGTGATCAAGTGGCGCCTCTCGTGCGCCGAGCAGCGCCCCGCGCAGATTACGTCGCTCAACGAGCTGCGCACCGCCGTCGAGCCGGTCGCCGCGCTGCTGGCCGCCAGCCACGCAACGCCTGCGCAATCGGCCCGCCTGCTCGAGCTCGCGGAGCTGCTGGTCAACCTTTCCGAGGCGGGCGCCGGCAACACGCAGGAATTCCTCGACGCGGACAAGGAGTTCCACACGCTGATCCTGCACGCATCTGGCAACGAGATGTTTTCCACCTTGGCGGAACCGATCATGCACGTGCTCGAAGGTCGCACGCGCTACGGCATCATGCCGGACGATCCCTCAGTGCCCGCGATGCGCATCCATGTCGACCTGGCAAAGGCAATTAGCGACGGCGACGCCTCCGCCTCCGAAGCTGCCTCCCGCGACCTGCTCACCGGGATCAAAACCTTCCTGGCGATCTAATAGAGAGGTACAAAAAGGGGCCTGCCCGCCGAAGTCGGCGCGCAGGCCCTCTTTACGTGTCGGGGCCCGGTCGTGTGCCAGCGGCAGCTCTGCCGGCTACAGCATGCAGGACACGCAGCCCTCGACCTCGGTGCCTTCCAGCGCCATTTGGCGCAGGCGGATGTAGTACAGGGACTTGATGCCCTTGGTCCATGCGTAGATCTGCGCGCGGTTCAGGTCGCGGGTGGTGACCGTGTCCTTGAAGAACATGGTCAGCGACAGGCCCTGGTCCACGTAGCGGGTCGCCACTGAGTAGGTGTCCACGATGGCCTTGTAGCCAATCTCGTACGCGTCCTCGAAGTACTCCAGGTTGTCGTTGTCCATGTGCGGCGCCGGGTAGTAGACGCGGCCGATCTTGCCTTCCTTGCGGATCTCAATCTTGGAGGCGATCGGGTGGATCGACGAGGTGGAGTTGTTGATGTAGGAGATGGAGCCGGTCGGCGGCACCGCCTGCAGGTAGCGGTTGTAGATGCCGTCGCGCGCCACGTCCTGCTTCAGCTGCTGCCACTCCTCCGCGGTTGGTGCGGCGATGTTGGAAGCGTCGAAAAGCGCCTTGACCTTGTCGGTCTTGGGCTGGAAGTCGGCCGTGTCGTAGCGGTCGAAGAATTCGCCGGTGGCGTACTCGGACTTGTCAAAGTCGGCGAACGCCTGGCCCTTTTCCACCGCGATCTTGTGGGACGCACGGATTGCCTGGAACATCACGGCGGCGAAGTAGGCGTTGGTGAAGTCGAGTGCCTCCTCGGAGCCGTAGTGGATGTGCTCGCGGCCGAGGTAGCCGTGCAGGTTCATCTGGCCAAGGCCGATGGCGTGCGAGGCGTCGTTGCCCTCGCGCACGGACGGCACGGAGTTAATGGCCGTCTTGTCCGCCACGGCGGTCAGCCCGCGGATGGCGGTCTCGATGGTGCGGGCAAAGTTGTCCGAATCCATCGTCATCGCGATGTTCAGCGAGCCCAGGTTGCAGGAAATGTCGTGGCCGACCTCCTGGTAGGTCAGGTCCTCATTGAGCTCGGAGGCGGAGTTGACCTGGAGGATCTCGGAGCACAGGTTGGACATGTTGATGCGGCCGGTCTTCACCGGGTTCGCGCGGTTCGCGGTGTCCTCGAACATGATGTACGGGTAGCCGGACTCGAACTGGATCTCCGCCAGCGTCTGGAAGAACTGGCGGGCGTTGATCTTGGACTTGCGGATGCGCGGGTCCTCCACCATCTCCTCGTACTTTTCGGTCACGGAGATGTCGGCGAAGGGCTTGCCGTAGACCCGCTCGACGTCGTACGGGCTGAACAGGTACATGTCGTCGTTGCGCTTGGCCAGCTCGAAGGTGATGTCCGGGATGACCACGCCGAGCGAGAGGGTCTTGATGCGGATCTTCTCGTCCGCGTTCTCGCGCTTGGTGTCCAGGAACTTCATGATGTCCGGGTGGTGCGCATTCAGGTACACCGCGCCCGCGCCCTGGCGCGCACCGAGCTGGTTGGCGTAGGAGAAGGAGTCCTCCAGCAGCTTCATCACGGGGATGACCCCGGAAGACTGGTTCTCAATGTGCTTGATCGGCGCGCCGGACTCGCGGATGTTGCTCAGCAGCAGGGCGACGCCGCCGCCGCGCTTGGACAGCTGCAGCGAGGAGTTGATGGCGCGACCGATGGACTCCATGTTGTCCTCGATGCGCAGGAGGAAGCAGGAGACGAGCTCGCCGCGCTGCGCCTTGCCGGCGTTGAGGAAGGTCGGGGTGGCGGGCTGGAAGCGGCCGGTCATGATCTCGTCCACGAGCGCGGACGCGAGCTCCTCATCGCCGTCGGCGAGGAAGAGCGCCGTCATCGCCACGCGATCCTCAAAGCGCTCGAGGTAGCGGCGGCCGTCAAACGTCTTCAGGGTGTAGGAGGTGTAGTACTTGTACGCGCCGAGGAAGGACTTAAAGCGGAACTTGAAACCGTAGGCGCGCTTGAACGTCTCCTTCACAAATTCCCAGTCGTAGGCGTCCACGACGTGCGGCTCGTAGTACTTGTTGTCCACCAGGTACTTCATCTTCTCTTCCAGGTCGTGGAAGTACACGGTGTTCTGGTTCACGTGCTGGAGGAAGAACTGATTGGCCGCTTCCCGGTCCTTATCAAACTGGATGTGGCCGTCCTCGTCGTAGAGGTTCAGCAGCGCGTTGAGCGCGTGATAATCCAACTGGTCGGTGGTATTCACCGGTTCCGGGACGACTTTCCCGTGCTTATCCGAAGCAGAAGCGTAGGTGGACACAGCAGAGCCTTTCATTCACGTTTGTCGGATCTCTAGGTTACAAGTTTGAGGTTTCTTGCGCTCGGGCGCAGGGCGCGCGCACTAGGCGCTGCGCGGATCGCGCCGGTATTTCGCCTGGTACTTGGCGCGCAGCGCGTCGAGCCGGTCCCCATTATCCGCGGGAAGCGGCTCCATCGCCGCCTGTTGCCTTTCGCTCAACGGCGTGAGCCCGAGTGCCCCCGCGTTGTGGATCAGCGAGCCGCGCACGTGTGCCACGTCGTCCCACGTCCCCATCAGCTCGAAGCGGTAGAGGTAGGGGACGTTGCACTTGCGCGCGATAATGTCGCCAGCCACGCAGTAGTCTGGGCCGAAGTTCGAATTGCCACCCGCGATCACACCGCGCAGCTGCGACCGGTTGCGCGGGTTGTTGAGGAAGCGGATGACTTGCTTGGGCACGGGCCGTGATTGAGCATTGCTTATCGACGCCCCTCCCCCGTACGTCGGACACACCAGCACAAAGGGCTCGTCCACCTCGAGCGGTGCCTCCGCCCTGCGCAGCGGGATCCGCGCGCTGGGCAACCCGACCTTTTCCACGAAACGTTTCGTATTCTCCGTCGTCGAGGAAAAATACACGACAAGCATGCTCGCTCCAGGTGTTGAATTGTGCAGGTGGTGGGATGCGCGCCCCGCCCAGGGCGCGCCGTGTGGCTCGCGCGGAGCCGCTTAGGCGGCGGGCTTCAGGCCGCGGATGCGATCCGGGCGGAAGCCGGACCAGTGCTCACCGTCCACCTCGACGATGGGTGCCTGCAGGTAGCCGAGCGCCATGACGTAATCACGAGCCTCCTCGTCCACCGAGATGTCGACGAGGGAGTATTCCAGACCAGCCTTGTCGAGGGCCTTGGTGGTTGCCTTGCACTGCATGCAAGCGGGCTTCGTGTACACGGTGATGGACATAACCTGTAGCTCTTTTCTGTCGCGTTTACGGGAAGATGACGGGGTTTCCTCGGCGCTGATTCCTACCTCAGCGCAACACCAAGAAACACTATACCTTGGGGCAATTTCTGGCAAGTGATACTACATGTAGTAGTTACAGGGCTGGTATTCCCAGGATAGGCCCCAGGAATTACCCACATGTAGTCCGCTATAACCACTCCCGCACCAGCAAACGGGTTACATCCGTGCAATTTAATTTCACAAAAGCCAACACCCCGCCACCGGCCGGACGGAAATCCGGTTGGTGGCGGGGTGTTTGGGCGGGCGGTGAACTAGCCCTGGCGAGCCTTGAAGCGCGGCTCCTTCTTGTTGATCACGTAGACCTTGCCGCGGCGGCGTACAACCTGGGCGCCCGGCTTGTTCTTCAGCGACCGAAGCGACTTGCGGACCTTCATCGGGCGCTCCTTTCTTCTCGAGGTTTCATTGACCTGCGACCTCATGCCCAGCCGCAGCACGCTACCAGCATGCTGCGCGGTGCCGGGTCGCGACACGTCGATTAAGGTTACACGTTCTTCTGCCCAGCACCAAAACGCTGGCGCATCTCCGCGGCGACGTCGTCAAGACTGCGCCCCATCGTCTCCGGGACCCGGCGCGCCACGAAGACGGAGGCGACCACGCCGAAGACCGCGAAGAGGCAGAAGGTGAAGGTGGCAGAGGTGGCGTCGACAAGCGGGAGGAAGAACTGGGCGACCACCCAGTTCATCACCCACAACGCGAGCCCGGCCAGGCCCATCCCCACGCCGCGGACCTGTGGGGGCACGAGCTCGGAGATGAGCAGCCATGTCGTCGGCGAGACCGCGGCCTGCTGCGAGGCGATGAACCCCGCCATGCAGGCGAGCGCCACCCACGCCAGGGCCGCATTCCCCTCCGCGGCACGGAACATCACGGCGAGCGCGACGAGGAAGACCACGTTGCCCGCCAGACCGATGAGCAGCAGGCGCGTGCGGCCGATCCGGTCCACCACCTGCAAGCCAACCCAGCACGCGACCACGGACACCAAGCCAATGACGATGGAGGTGTAGACGGCGTTTTCGGTGGAGAGCCCGACGGTCTCCATCATGGTGGGTGCGAAGTAGACGATCGCGTTGACGCCGGTGACCTGCTGCGTCACGCCGAGCAGCGCGGCGACGAGGACTGTGGAGCGCAGCCAGGGGGTTCGGCGCAGGGTGCGCCATTCCCCGGCACTGGCGGCCTGGCGCGTCTGGGCGTCGTCAAGCAAGAGCTCCTCGAGCTCATCCGAGCCCATGCCGACGCGCGCCGCAGTCACCTCCGCCTGCCGACGTGCCCCGCGACGCGCCTGCCACAGCGGGGTTTCCGGCAACAGGAGCATGCCGACCGCCAGCGCGGCGCCCGGGACGGCGGCGAGGCCGAGCATCCACTGCCAGCTGCCCGTGTGCGCGAGCACCGAGTTGACCAGGTACGCGAGGAGCTGGCCGACCACGATCATGAGCGTGTTCAGCGAGACGAGCTTGCCGCGGACCTTCGCCGGCGACATCTCCGCGATGTACATGGGCGTGACGATTGAGACACCGCCGACCGCGACCCCGAGAAAGGTGCGCGCCGCCGCGAGGGCCCCGACGCCGCCGGCCAGTGCGCACCAGACGGAGCCGAGGACGAAGAGGGCGCCGCCGACGATGAGTGTGCGGCGGCGGCCGAGCGCGTCTGCAACCGCGCCGCCGCCGAGGGCGCCAATGGCGGCGCCGACGAGCAGCATGGACGTCACCAGCCCCTCCTGCCCCGGAGACATGCCAAACTCAGTGGTGATAAAGAGCAGCGCGCCGCTCATCACGCCGGTGTCGTAGCCGAACAGGAGGCCGCCGAGCGCGGCCGTGGCGGCGACGGTGCGCACGTAACGTGGTGCGCGAGTGTTGTGAACCATGTCCCCCAATATGGCTGACGGCTACGATGGATGTCATGTCTGAACACGACGAAAACCTGCAGCAGGACATCATAAACGCCCTGGGTGTGCGCCCCTTGATCGATTCAGAGGAGGAGGTGTCGCGCCGCGTTGACTTCCTGGTTGACTACCTCGCAGCCACGGGCGCGAACGGCTTCGTACTGGGCATCTCCGGCGGGCAGGACTCCACCCTTGCGGGCAGGCTCGCCCAGCTCGCGGTGGAGCGGCGTCGCGCCGAGGGCGCCGAGGCCACGTTCGTCGCGGTCCGCCTCCCGCACGGCGTGCAGGCCGACGAGGACGACGCGCAGCTCGCGCTCCAGTTCATCCGCCCCGACGAGACCGTCACCGTGGACATCAAGCCCGCCACCGACGCGCTCAACGCGCAGGTTGCCTCCGCCATTGGGGTGGACGGCCTCGGCGACTTCAACAAGGGCAACGTAAAGGCCCGGCTGCGCATGGTGGCGCAGTACGCCATCGCTGGCGAGCGCGGCTTCCTGGTCATTGGCACCGACCACGCGGCGGAGAACATCACCGGCTTCTTCACCAAGTTCGGCGACGGCGCGGCCGACCTCCTCCCGCTCGCCGGCCTGAACAAGCGCCAGGGCGCCGCGCTGCTCCAGCACCTCGGCGCCGCCCCGCGCCTGTGGGAGAAGGTGCCCACCGCGGACCTGGAGGAGGATCGCCCGGCGCTGCCCGATGAGGAGGCGCTCGGCGTGAGCTATTCGCTTATCGACGATTACCTGGAAGGCAAGCAGGTGCCCGCCGACACCGCGGCGCGCCTGGAACACCTCTGGCGCGTCGGCCAACACAAGCGCCACCTGCCGCCGGGGCCGACCGAGAACTGGTGGCGCTAGCTGCTCTTTCCGGCCCCTGTGCCGAGGGCGTCGAGGGTGTCGAGGGCGGCGCGGACCAGCGCCGAGCCGTAGCTCGGGCCGTGGGTGGTGGCGTGGACCGCGAGCGGGTGCAGCTGGTGAACCGGGATGCGGGCGCGCCAGCCTGGCCCAAGCGTGCCGCCCGCGCCGAGGTACCCGTCCACGATCGCGTCGAAGTACGGAGCACCGAAGAGCTCCAGCATGGCGATGTCCGTCAGCGGGTGCCCGCCGTGGGCGGCCGGGTCGATGAACCTCGGCCCCTCCGGGCTAAACAGGAGGTTGCCCGCCCACAGGTCGCCGTGGATGCGCGCGAGCGGGGCGTCCTCGTCCTCGGCCAGGAGCGCGTCGCAGGCACGCTCAACCTCGCTGAGCCCGTGCGCGTCCAGGTTGCCTACGGCGTGCGCCGAGCGCGCGAACGGTAGCACGCGTTGGTTGACGTAGAACTCGGCCCAGTGGTGCGTCGGCACGCAGTCCTGCTCAAGGCGCCCGATGAAGTTCGGCCCCTCCCACCCGGTCGGCGGGGCGCCGAACGCCGGGGCACCCGCGGCGTGGATCGCAGCCAACTCGCGGCCGGCGCGTAGCGCAGCGTCTCGAGTTGGGCGTGCGGGCTCGACGGATTCGATGGTGAGGGTGTTCGTGGCGTCGTGAAGCGAAAGGACCTCGACCACGGCCTTCGATCCCTCTCGCAGCCAGCGAAGCCCCGCCGCCTCGGAGGCGGCGGACCCCGGGGCGCTGCC
Organism: Corynebacterium sp. NML180780; assembly: GCF_007786415.1. Classification (NCBI taxonomy): domain Bacteria; kingdom Bacillati; phylum Actinomycetota; class Actinomycetes; order Mycobacteriales; family Corynebacteriaceae; genus Corynebacterium; species Corynebacterium sp. NML180780. Next base: position 174,516 of record NZ_VNKN01000006.1, read on the forward strand.
GTGCTTGGTAAAGCCCTTAGACATCAATGCCCTCCTTGTCCAGCAGGTAACGTTTCGCGTCGGTGCCGCCACGGTAGCCGCCGAGACCGCCGTCTGCGCGCAGCACCCGGTGACAGGGCACGACGATGGGCAGCGGGTTGTGCGCGCAGGCACCGCCGACCGCGCGCACGGCGTTGGGGTTTCCCACCTGCTCGGCGAGCTGCTTGTAGGTGGTGGTGGCGCCGAAGGGGACGCGGGCGAGCTCCCGGAGGACCTCGGTGCGAAACCCCGACGCAAAGCGAAAGTCCAGCGGGAGCGTGAAGCTCGTGCGGTGGCCCGCGAAGTACTCCGTGAGCTGTTGGGCGGCCAGCGGTACTTCGGCGGGGCGGTCGGCGCGGTCGCGCTCGGCGTCGATGTCGTCGCACTCGAAGAGGACCTTGGCCAACCCCTTCGGTGTCACGACGAGGCCCAGGCGGCCAATTGGGGAATCGATCTGGTGGAACTGCAGCGTGTCCATGGGCCCCACCGTAGCCTGCAAACGGCCTGCTCGCCGGGGGCGCATTCGATAAACTCCAAGTTATGCACAAGAAACTTGCAAGCATTACTCTTCTCCTCGTTGCATCAGCCGCGACGCTCGTGGGGTGCAGCGATTCCTCTTCCGAGACGATCGCGGGGACAAACCCGCCTATCGACGCCACCGTGTGCGACGGCGACGCCGGCTGCGAATCCGACATGCGCGACTTGAGCCACAAGCTGGTGGATGCTGATGACGCGAACGGCGACGGCGTTATTGACCAGGAAGAGCTCGACGCGGCACGCGACCGAATGGATAAGGAGCAGGCCGACAAGGAAGCCGCAGAGCAAGCGGCATCCGAATCGAGCGCGGCAGCGGCAGCTTCCGAGTCTGCAGCCGCAGAGGCGTCCCGCTCCGCGCAGGCGCGCGAGGAGGCGGAGCAGTCAGCGGCGGCAGCGTCCGAGGCAGCCGCAGCGGAAGCGCGCAACCAGCAGCAGGCGCCCGAACCGGAGCCGGCACCCGCGCCGGTACAAGAAGCTCCGCAGCAGGAGGCGCCAGCGGAGCAGGCTCCTGCCCAGCAGGCTCCTGCCCAGCAGGCTCCTGCCCAGCCCGCGCCGCAGCAGGGCGGGCCGAGCATGGAGTGGGCCACCATGGGCCCCTACGCCTCCGAGTGGACGTGCGAGCAGGCGCGCAGCCTCTGGCCGGTGGACTCGAGCGCTTGCTACACCGGGGCCGACGGCAGCGCCTACTTCGAGGGCATGCGCCAGGCTGCGCAGTAGGCAGCCCGGCAGTGGGGATTACGTCGGCTGCGCCCATACAATCGGCACCTCAAGGTTGACGAGAACAGCTTGACGAGGGTGCGACAAACGGGACCGCGGACAAATAGTTGGAGTGCCTCAGGGGCGGAGAGGTTTCTTCGATGTCTGCTCGGTTTCCCCGTGAGATCCGGGAGCAAGCAGTTGATAAGTTTCTTGAAGGCATGCCGTACAAGCGCA
>NZ_VNKN01000007.1:0-164549 GCF_007786415.1 Corynebacterium sp. NML180780
CCCAGGGCCCGTGGACATCAGTAGGAGAAGTCGAGCTAGCCACCCTGCGGTGGGTGCACTGGTGGAACACCAAACGTCTTCACGAGGCGTTGGACTACGCCACCCCACAAGAAGTAGAAACCGAGTACTATCTCACCGAGCCCATCAACACAGGGCCGTAAAAGAAGCGGAACCAAACCCAGGACGCTTCAAAAAGCTTTGGTTGTGAACCCGCCCCGCGACTCAATGGTGCGTAGCGTTGGTGATTTCAAGTACGTCTATATGTTGATTGTTTATTCCTTGGAAGTAGACTTGCTTGCATGTCTGATTTGCAGAAGTTGCTTGAGCCCGATACCCGTCCCGCAGTGGCCCAGGATCTGGCCGATCTGGCAGAGATCGCCACTACCAGCCAGTCTGGTCTTACCGGGATGGCATTGAGATCCGCACTGTCCGCTAGCAGGAAGGCTGATGCACAAGGAGTCCCCAAAGGCATGAGCAAGGTGCTTCCCAAGGTTGTTGAGGGGCTAAACCCTCATTGGTCGAAGTTCCAGGCCGAAGGGGGCACAGATTTTGGCAGCTACCTTGCCGACCACGAGGACGAGGTCGTCGAGGACTTGGTCAATACTGCCGACGCTGTGGTGAATGCAGCGCCGGTCCCGGTAAAGAAAGTATACGTTTCGCTGCGCAATAAGGCGGCGAATGTTGTCAGCCCTTCCCTGCCCAAGCTCGGCCAGATCGTACAGAAGCATGCGGAGTAAGTGAGAACGTAAGTAGCGTCGTGACAACTTTGAGTTTCCATAGGGGACCGCCGGCCAAGGTTTGGCGCGACGCGTGGGAGCGGGGGGTACCGTTTCTGCAGTTCCCACCCGCGGCTAGAAACCCGCGGCTAGAAACTTGCTCTACACGACCAACTCGATCGAGTCGCTCAACGCTGAGCTGTGTAAAGCGACTCGCAATCGGGGACAACTCCCCAATGATACGGCGGCGCTGAAAACGCTTTGGCTGATGATCTGCAACATTGAGGACAAGCGTGCTGCGCAGCGGGCGAAGAATACCAAGCGCGCTACCGACGGCAACGACTATATTGAAGGCGCGAAAGCCATCGGCGGAAACAAGCCATCAACCAACTGAAGCGTCCTGGGTTTAGTTCCGCTTCTTTTACGGCCCCGTACTGACGGGCTGCGTGAGATAGTACTCGGTTTCTACTTCCTGTGGGGTGGCGTAGCCCAATGCTTCGTGAAGTCGCTTAGTGTTCCACCAATGCACCCACCGCAAGGTGGCCAGTTCGACTTCTCCGACCGACGTCCACGGACCTTGGGCATGAATCAGTTCCGCCTTGTAGAGACCGTTGACGGTCTCCGCCAATGCGTTGTCATAGGAGTCGCCGACTGTTTCCACACTCGGGCGGATTCCTGACTCAGCTAGCGCAGTGGAATACTTCAGTGACACATACTGGCTGCCCCGATCGCTGTGGTCAATGAGGCTGGTTTCCATGGATTCGCCCTGCAGTCGTTAACGCATGCTCCAAAGCCTCCATCGGCAGCGCATCGGTACGCATCGTCGAGCGTGTAGCGACACCAACAATTTTTCGGCTGAATACATCCACGACAAACGCGGTATAGGCGAATCCTGACAGGGTGCGAACGTAGGTAATGTGTTGCGCGCGTGCATTTAGTAACACCGTGGTGAGTATCGAGTAACGCGATGGTGAGTATCGAGTAACACTGCAGTTTTCGGGGGAAACTCTTTGGTGACCGCGTGACTTCAGGGCACGCGGCATTGCCAAAGGAGTCCGATTGTGACTGACTACAGGGCGGTGATGGACCTTGTGCTCAAAGGCTGGTCCGTTCGCCAGATCACAGCGGCGATGGGATGCTCGCATTCCACCGTGCAAAAAGTTCGTAAGATGCTGCAAGCAGAGCAGATCACGACGACGGCCCAGCTTGCTGGGCTCAATGATGAAGCCGTAGCTGTGCTGTTTCATGATGGAAGATCCACAGGTCAGGGTGTGTTCGTCCCGTTCGATTTCGATTCCGTGGTGAAAGCACGGACCGGAAGATATAAGACCACGCTGCAGGTCCTGTGGGGCAAGTACACCTCAACGCCAGCGCTGCCGGGGCAGCGGTACTACAGCTACGAGCGGTTTCGCCAGCTTGTGGCGCAGCATGTTGATGCCACCGGGGTAACCGCCCGGATCGTGCACGCACCAGCTCACACTATGCAGGTGGACTGGGCAGGAACGAAGATGCGCTTGTTCGACCCCACCGGGGGACGTCCAAGCAAGCTCAGTGTGTTTGTCGCCTCGCTGCCGTATTCCGGGATGCTGTTTGCTTGTGCGTGTAACAACGAACGACAACAAGCGTGGCTGGACGCGCATATGCAGGCGTTTGAGTACTTCGGCGGGGTGGCAGAGGTCATCGTCCCGGATAACGCCTCGACGGCATCGAACGCGATCAGCGCCGCTGATCGCAACCGTCGTGTCAACACCACCTACGAGGAGTTTCTGGAGCACTACAACACCGCTGCGCTGCCAGCGCGGGCGAGACGGCCGAAAGACAAGGCCAATGTTGAGGCAGCGGTCAAAATCGTTACCCAACAGGTCATCCATGCTCTTGACGATCATCAGTGCGTCAGCCTTGATGAGCTCAACAGTCGCATACTCAAACGAGTTGACGCGATCAATGCGCACACCCCGTTTCGTGGCAACACCACCAGTCGGCGGCAGCTGTTTGAAGAGTTTGAAGCAGAGTTGCTCACTGACCTTCCCAAACAGCGGTGGCAGCGCACGGAATGGAAGCGGGCCAAAGTCGCTCCCGACTTCCATATCACCGTCGCCAGCGTGCATTACTCCGTGCCCTACACACTTGTCGGCCGCACTGTTGATGTACGCATCACCGGCAACACGCTTACGGTCTTCGATGCCGGCGAGCGGCAAGCAGTACATACGCTTGGGCACCAACACGGCGCCTTCGTCACCGATACCGACCACATCCCGCCGCAGATGGCCAACACCCATGGACTTTGGACCTGTGAATACTTCCTGCGCGAAGCTGCCCGGGTAGGACCGCACACCCGCCGGGTCATCGCTGAGCTTATGGATGCGCGCCCAATCAAAGCACAAGCGTTCTTCTCATGCCGCAACGTGCTTTCCATGGGAAAACACGACAACAAGCCCGTCTTGGAAGAGGCCTGTAGACGGCTCGTCGACCTTGACGGCCGACGTCAGGCAGTGTCCTACACCGCCGTGAAAAACATGATGGCAGCCGTGCGCAAAGAAGACACGGTACGCACCACCACACAGCCTCAACCCAACGCGCGAGATGCCGCTGCCACCTCCACCACCGCAAAAGCGCCTAGCAAGCGTGATACGCGCGGTGCGTACCTCGGCGGCGCGGAGCAGTTCAGCATCGAAAACCTCACAAAGAAAGGAAACAACTAACCCATGGATGCGCCACAACCAGCATCAACAACCGCACGATTCTTAGACGAATCAGTCCTGCCCATCTTCACACAACTGCGGATGACCGCCTTCGGCCGCACGGTCATCGACATTGCCGCGGATCAAGCATTCGACCAGTGGAGCTTCTCCGACAAAATCCTCTACGCGCTCGATAAAGAAGTCGCGGCCAGGCACGAAAGACGAGTCAACAAACTGCTCAAAGCATCACGATCGCCAAACCCCGATGCTTGTGTTGAAGACATTGTCTACACGCCCAGCCGCAACATCAACAAAGAGCAAATCGCCCGACTTGCTCAATGCCAATGGTGCCAGGATTCGAAAAACGTTGTCATCCTGGGCAAATCCTCCGTTGGCAAGACCTACCTCGCCCAAGCACTGCTCAACGCAGCGTGCAGAAAGGACTATTCCGCTAAGTTCTTCCGCACCGACACCTTGGCCAACCAGCTTGCCGTGCTGCATCACTCGGATCCTGAACGCATGAAATTCCTCGAGGCCATTCACAACACCGATGTGCTCGTACTCGATGACTTTCTCACCACCCCGATCAACGAAGCCACCGCACACCAACTGTTGACCATCATTGCGGAACGAGAAAACCGAGGAGCGACCATCGTGACATCCCAGTTCGCCCCCATCGAATGGTGCAAGTCCATCCCCGACGCTGTCATCGCTGAGTCGATCCTCAACCGGCTCGCCGTCGGCGCCGAGATCATCACACTAGAAGGAGACAACATGCGCCTAACCCACTAACCCCACCCAACCCCAAACGCCCGGGTGTTACTGGATACTCACCCGGGCGTTACTCGATCCTCACCATGGCGTTACTAAATCAGTGGTCTGAACAGGTAATGTCGGCAACCCAAAGCCTGCCTGGCGCTTGTGCACGAAAGTCTCGCTGCACTAGGTCCGGGCGATGATCCGGTGTCTTCGGGCTAATCGTTGTCACAGGGGTTCGTCCACGTCGGCGGCCGGAAACACCTGCGAGTTTCATCAACCGGGCAGTCTTATCGCGGCCAATATGAAAGCCTTCACGGTTCATCGCGTGCCACATTTTGCGGATGCCGTAGACCGAGAAATTCTCCGCATGCACACGCTGTATCTCTTCGGATGAGCAGGCTATCGCTTAAGGCCCTTGCACTGGGAACACGTGTGGTGGCTTTCCGGTAGCCGCGTGAAGTAATGAATCCACGATCTGCTTGTTTAAGGACTCGGCAGATGGCCCTGGCCCCAAATTGATCTTTGTACGCGTCGATGTAGGAGATCATTTGGTCGTGGGTCGGTCGAGTTCCGCTGCGAAAAAGCCGAGGCAGTCTTGAGGATTCCGTTTGCTCGTTTCAGCTCACGGTTTTCGCGGCGCAGACGCCCCAAGCTCTTCTTCGATTGTTTCGCCGCCTGAAGCGTCAGAATTATCGCGTACTGAAGCGCTGTCACGGTACCAAGCCCGCAACGTGTGGTGGGATACTCCAAGAAGCTCCCCGACCTCCGTGTAGGCGCGTTGCAGTGAGCAAGACTCCAGGCGGACCATTTCGATGATCTGATGGACCGCCTTCTCCTTGAATTCGGCGGAATATTTTCTGGGCATAGTGCCAATCCTTCCTTAGCAGAGGTAGGAACTAAACCCAGGACGCTTCAAGACACCGCTACCGGATACTCACTCAGGCGCTACCAGATACTCACCACACCGCTACCATTTCAGTCTTCTGAACATTCACCCTGCGCCACAGCGAGATCGAAGCCTACCACCAAATAGGACGACCAGGCCTCTTCGACAACGCTATAGACACCGACTACACCCACTCAATCGGCATCAAAAAACCAAATCTAACACCCCCACTCATGCCGAGCCAGACACACTGACCCTTAATCCCAAACATGACAGCAGATAACTCAAGCCGGCGAGAAGCATCGCGATGTTTCGTTACGAAATGGTCTCAGGCACCAGCTACTGCCGCGCAATAGTTGGCAGCCCCACCATTGGAGGGGGACCGCCAATATCCGCTACGGAAGAAACGGAATAGATTTGGTCAGTTCCCCTACACAGCTAAGCAATTTGTCGGATAGCGCTTAGACAAACCGCGCCTTCATACAGCTTAAAGTCTCAGCGACTTCGTACTATACGCAAATCGAATGCGGTCCTCAATACTGAGTCGCTCACTAGCAACCAGCCCCAAACGCACCAGCGCGACGATGAATTTTAGTGATATTTTCGCCTTCGCAGGGGATTCTAGCGAGGTAGATATTATGTGCTTCAAATCTGATTGATTGAGATAGTCACGAATGGCCGGGTGACTCAATGCCTCCGCAGCTTCTTCTCCAAAAGTCCGAAGACCGTATACTTGTTCTGGCGTGATCCCCAGTCGTTTCGATTCCAGTTGATCATTCTCGGTGATTTCATCCGGTAGGATTTCGTAACCCCTCAAGAATCGCGGTTCTAAATTAGGCGCCACAACCTCATTTCTCCCCTCTGGGAAATGGTATCGGGGAGGGTCGAAGCGTTCGCTCCGGTAGATGGCGGGGATGCGCTCATGGCCCGAACCATGAAACGGGTAGTTCAATAAGTAGGGGGCCATTTTGCGCATCGCGTCAAGACCAACGAAATTTGCGCGACGGCGATACCTGTCGAGTGTATTTGCAGCCGAGATTAATTCAGGACTGTAAAGGATGTCAAACCTCAGTTGTGCCCGCGAGCTCCAGTATGCGAGCTGGCCGATCCAGAATCTATTTCTCCCTTTTAGGTACAGGTAGTTACCGAGCTGGTCGTCACGCGCTCCAGCATGCCGCCCGCGCTCGAAAACACCTTCAACCCGGTCTTTAACTTTCGTTTCAAATTCGGGAAGAAAGATCCGCCGACCGTCTATCGACCAGGTGTATATCGGGTACTTGGAGAAAACCGCTTCAACGAAGCTTGTACCTGTAACGCCCTTATGCAAAAGCTCTTCAGAAATCAAATAGAAATCTCGGAAGGTTTCCCCGTACCCTCCAGATAGGGACGTAACAGGAGAGCGACCTGCAAAGTCCCGCGTGGAGTGGTTTATGGTACCGGAAGAATCTCGGGAACCTTCAAGACAACTGAATAAGAAGTTTGTATTTTCCTCAACCACAGAAGAGACCGGGTATATCCAGCTGATGGGCCTGCCACAGACTCTCGCAATTCCACAGGCTGTCTCCCACTCGCTTGAAGACTTCAAGCTGTAAAACGAAGCCTTATCTAGAATTTGTGCGTTATTCAGTCCAGATATTACGAGCCTGGAGTCAAACCCACCGGTAATATCCGCATAGATCTCCCCTTGCGAGGCTTTGGCGACAGCAAGTGCATTGTTCCTAACATTCCGCACACCCTCGCTTATCAGATCCTCGTATTCATTTCGGTTTGCGCTGTAGCATTTGTGATCTACCCCCAGCAGGTGTTCATCGTACGAACCATCAGGATTTAGTTTGATAACGGTGTCCGAGGCAATTAATTGGAAATCCTCAATAGGGGAGTCCGCGCCCAAATAGCCTGTACCGACACCTATGGCCCCCAGCTCGAATAAGGGATCCCTCTTCGTGACAAACCCGAATGAAGTGAGAACTCCTCTCAGGGATTCCACATCGAAACCAAACGCAACGACCCCATCGCCCTGGTATCGGAAAAGCATTCCACCCCCCAGAGGATCCGTCAGAAGGTAAGTCACCTCCGATTCACCGTCAAGAATTGAAGCTGTGAAAGAGCCTGTGCTAGCCGCAATGATTTGGGGGAGGTCATTCGCATCCCTACTGGATAGAACGGATTGTAGGCCAATCAGGTCAGACACAAACGTGCCTGCCACACGACCGCCACCACTAAAACTCTGAACCTCCAGATTTGCGCTGTCGGCACCGACTTGGCGGCCTCCAATCGAAATCCACCGCGACCTGTTCCAGCTATCCCCCACCGGGGACTCTTCTAGACACACATATACTGGACTATTGAACAAAGGCGTTCCTAACTGTTGGCTATTGTGAGGTGGCTCTACCTGCACGTCAAATCGAACTAAATCGGCGCTTCCACGAGCATACCTCGCCGACAGTATCAGCGAATCACTGTACATAACGAAAATTTAAGGGCCTATGGCAACTGATGAACCCCCAGTTCGTAAGCTTGACCCTGCCATAACATTGCAGCATCCGCTTTCGACAGCAGCCTCCACTGCGCTAATTTTTACACAAACTCTGATACCCTAAAGAATCCTAGGTTGATCCCCGCGGACAGTTAGCGTATGTCCATACTGAGAGTCGCGGGATCCAACTTTGTACACCTAAGAGATCAGGGAGTGAAACAGCGCGCGATGGATTCAAAGCGGTACATTAGATTAAAGGAATGGGGCCTTTCGCAGGACACGTTCAAAACCCCCCAGGACTCTTATTTGGAGCATACTGATGGTTCCCTTAGTTGCGAGCCCTACCATCTACAAACCGATTCAGCAGGTTTTATCAGAACTGGGAATACTATCCCTAACCCCGAGTCGAAGCGGAAAATAGTTATGCTCGGCGGATCGTTTGTAGAATCTCTCTTCTCTAGAGAGACCCTGCGGTTCCCTTCGCAAGTGGAGAAGATCCTCAACGAAGATGGGCATCCATTTCAGGTTTTAAATGGGGGATACTCTGGAGCAACTTTGCTTCATGTGTACAATATCGTCCTAAATAAGGTAATTCCTCTGTTCCGCGACACGGAACGTGTTTTGTTATTTACTTCAATGAGCGATAATCGCCCTCAAATTGACGCCGACTCATATTGGATTAAGCACAAAATGCATTCGCCCATAGTGCATGATCGAGCCACGACGTCGTATGGGAAGCAAGTCCCTGCGAACACCGAGCCGCAATTCGCACTTCTCCGCTCACTCATCGCGCTTTGTAACGAATTTGGTCAAGAACCAATCGTTGTTCTTTCCCCTTTTCGGTACGCCCCCTTAGGGGCGGATAGTTTCCTGACGGATCTCTTCCGCACCGAAGAAAGTCTTTCAAAGTACCGGGATCGATACAACGAAATTAACGAAACGGCTAAAAGGGCTGCACACTCCATGAATGTCCGCACTATAGACCTTGCCGCTGCTCTAAGCGGGAGACCAAGTCTTTTTTACGATACCCTCCATCTGAATCCCTTAGGCCACACTGTGGTTGCCGAGCTTCTAACTGACGAGCTAAAAAAGTTACTTTGATTTCGCTCGGTAGGTCTTTAACAGTTGAAAACAGTTTAGGATGTTGATTTGTGGTGGTTTGTGTCGCGAGTCCGCCAAGTTGGTTCCGGTGTTCCGCACGCCTGGTACAGAACGGGTTTTTTCATTGTTAATGTTTGCGTGAAATCACACTACGATGGTGTCGCGTCACCCTCTACTTAGAAGGTCCAGATCCTCAGCGCGATCAATAGGGTGAGCATTTCGCAGGCGTGATCCACAACTACCATTCGGGTAAAGACAACGTTCTTGGCGTCCTCTATCCTGCCGCAATGCTCGGCAGCAAACCCATCGGTTTTAAAGGCGCCGAGGAGTCTTTTGTAGAAAATCACGACGTGAGCGACGTGGTGCAGTCGCACTCCGACTACTACGAGAAGGTCAAGCTGGTAGGCAGCAGCCCGGCAGTAGGTGCGTAGGAACGGGCCGTTACGAATCGGTGCTTTGGAGCCGTGCGTGAAAAGCCGGGGAACAGCACCTTGGCGGTTGTGCCGACCCGGCTGGACGTCATTGTGACGGTGCCGAAGACGGAGAGGTGGCCGCCTGGGGCTGCGGAGATGATGGCTCCGCCGCCGGCGCGCACCGAAGTGGGGCTGAGCTTCTCCGGGGTTGGGTGAAGACTTCCAGCACAGTGTGCCCAACCAATTGTCTTCGACCTTTACTGCGGGACGAGGTACCCCGGTGGGCCGCACCTGGGGTGGGCCTTGCACGCTCTGTCGGATACGCAGAGGGTGCTGTGGCCGTCTCGGGCGTTGTAGATCTCGCAGCGCACGTCTCCTTGTCAGTTGGAGTAGGTGTGCGCGGAGGAGTGGGCTGCTGGTGCGGTCGTGGCGAACGCTGCAGCAGCAAGGGCGAGGGTGGTGCCGGCGAGTGCGGCGGTGCTACGTGTCTTTATGGTGACCTCCCGGGGATGGTTGGAGTGTTGGATGATGTGTGCCAAGTGTCACTTAAGATGGTGGTGGGTGGGGGATCGGGCAAGCGTCGATAGGCGAAAGCCCTGGGGTGAAGCCTTGCTTTCGCACGTCGCTGCTGCGCTTGCGGAATGCGGCGCTAAGCGCGGGCACGCGGTGGTCGTGGAAGTCGAAGGTGGTGGTGCCTTAGATGACGCGGCCGATTTGCTGGATGATGTTGCCTTTGAGCGCGACTGGGGACGCGAGGATGAGGGCGTCGAGAGTCGGGAGGTCTATGCCTTCGCCGGCGATCTGCGTCGTGGTCATGAGCACGACGCAGGGGCGCGATGGTGAGTGCATTCAAGGAATAAATTCCCTTATCGGTGAAGCTGCTTTCAAATCAGAGTCTCACAAACAAAATCACTGACACTTTCTGTTGAGGCGTTCCCTTACGATGCTCAAGTTAATGGTGGAACCAATTAGTCTTGATAGCTCTCTAATGTTCTTGTGCTGCCTAAGCGCCTCTTGCAAATTCGACTTGAGCTCTCGCTCGTTGAGTAGCTCCCTTTCATCGTCATGTAGATGGGACATTTGTTCATCTACCACTTTGTCGATGACGAATGCAATCTCGGAAGCGGTAAGTTGTTGAAACTCGATCATCGCGTCAAATCTTGAGGATAGAGGATCCCCCAATTCTTTTGAGGCTTCTTCTCTGCTTCTATAATTCGCAGTGCAGATAATCACTGCGGGCCCCACCTGTGCGCTGTAATTTTTGTCAACGAACACACCGTCATCAAACAATTGGTAAAACGCGCTATGAAGAACTTGATTTGCTTTGTCGAACTCATCGAGGAGTATGGCACCGTTGTCTCGCTCAAGTAAGTCGCGCGCAAAAGAAGCTTCGCTGTGCTCTCCTCCAAAAAGATACGGGAAGAACTTTTGACTGTTAAACATGGAGAACTGTTGCCTGAAAAGCGTTCCTCCGCATAGCGAGTTAATTAATTTTGCAGTTTCTGTCTTGCCGACACCAGATGGGCCATAAAAAAGTAGGACAATCGGCTTTCTTTGACGCTCTCTCGTAAGGGGGTAGAGGCTAGCGACGAGTTCTTCTTTCATCGCCTCTTGGCCGACAATTTCCTCCTGAAGCCTGTTTCTAAACTTTAACAACGCATCCCAATGAGGCCGTGGATATGTAAAGTGTTCTTCGGAGACTTTTTCGTAGACTTGTTGGAGCTGCTTTACCAAAGGTGACGGTGGGTTCTGAAGGATGAGTTCACGCGGATCTATCGATTGAATCATCGATGAAAAACTATTGATCGCCCCCTCTGTCAGCATGGCATAATCAGTGGTTTCAGCATATATTGAGCGTGGTCCCTCAAGAGGAGCATCATCTTTTACGGTTTGCCCATCGGAACTTACGTATATGTGCTGCCGTTGAGCATCTCTCTCCCTCACGATTTCAGCCAGAGACTGTGCATTTTTCGGTAGTTGCTCCAGAAACCAGTGAGACGGCCCGTAAAATACGCGGATGTTTGACTTAGTCTTGCTCACTGGGCTTCACTCCGGCAAATAGCACATCATAAACATTTAGCGTATTGGTCTTCTGCGCTTTTGGCCCATCTAGTATGGAGGACGGCGTGTGTTTGGGCTTAGACGTGTTGGGGTCGAGCTCAGACTCTGCGTCGAGACTGTCCTCTGCTGTCGTTCCAACCCTGATGCCGTGGTATTCTAGATTCATCCGTGGAAGATCAGGCAGCCCGTAATTGTTGCGGAAAGCCTCTAGGTTGAACCTCAATACGCACTTTTCTCCATCGTCGCGGGATGCGATCATTTCGTAGTAGCCCTTGGCGCTCGCCAAGACTTCGTCCATCCGCGAAAAGTCAAGCGGTAGTCCCTCATCTTTAATCAGGTTGATATATGGAGAAAACATTTTGACATGGGTAAGCGACTCTGGTGCAGGTGTCACCGAATAGCCGTTGAGTACCGTAATGCCTTTTGGGTTTTTCGTCTCCCTAAGGTAGTCGGTCAGGATTGTGTTTGAAAGGGTTTTGCTGAGCAAGCTACGTTTGCTTCTTCCCAGCTCTCCCTCGGCGGAGGCATCTACCCCAAAGGAAAAGAAATTGAGCCACTTGAATTTTGCGCCTGCCTCTGCTGCGGCCCTGGCAGCGGCTTCGTTATTCCGCTCCGCGATGTTCGTTTCTTCCTTATACACCTGCCCTCCTAGTCTCATATCGAGAAAATCAGAAGCAGAATCCTCGTCAAAATAGACTACCTTTACAAACGGTTGCCCAGGTGGTTCACTGCGTTTAGCCATATTCGCTCCTTGTCGTCATACTTATCTGGGGCGGTAGTGATCAGATCTGTCGGGCAAGCTGACCCCGCCTAACCCTAACCGTAGCCTATACGTTCGACCGGTTGCTGTTTCTGTTTTGGATCTCGTGCTGTTGGCTTCCTGAGGTGGACCGGTGTCGTGTGGCACCGGTCTTTTTGAAGATTGGGCAAGCGTGGACAGCCGAGTAGGAACCAAAGCTAATAAATAGTTAATCAATAATTGCTGCTCGGATTTTTGCACTGCGGTGCGAATGGATTTCCTCCCTTGGGACTCATGAGCTGCGTTTGAAGGCTGAAGTGGTCATCTGAGGACTGCCACCGGAGGCTGCACTTGTTGTCATTATCGCGATCGTGAACGGGGGATCTGGCAAGCGTCGATAAGCGAAAGCCCCGGGGTGAAGCCTTGCTGGCGCACGACGCGGCTGCGCTTGCGGAATGCGGCGGTAAGCGCGGGCACGCGGTGGTCGTGGAAGTCGAAGATGGTGGCGGAAGCTGTGGCGCCGCGGGTGACACGGCCGATCTGTTGGATGATGTTGCCTTTGAACGCGACTGGGGCGGCCAAGACGAGGGCGTCGAGAGCCGGGAGGTCCACGCCCTCGCCGGCGATCTGCGTCATGGCGATGAGCACGAAACGGGGCGCGGTGGTGAGCGACTTGCGGGTTGCTGTGCGGTCTTTCGCGTGCTGCGCGCCGTGAAGAGTGAAGACGGGGACGGGTAGGTCGGGGTGGTTGCGGGTGAGGAGCGTTTCGAGCGTGGTGATGTGTTCGCGGCGCTTCACCAGGACGAGGACGTTCTTACCACTAGTGGCGGCGCGGGCTATGGTTTCGGCGATGAGAGCGTTGCGGGCGGGGTCGGCGGCAAGGGCGTTGTCGAGGTCCGGCCAGTAGAGGTGCGGCTCGTCGAAGGTGAAGTCGGTGGTCTGCACGACGTAGTGCTTTGGGCCCGGGCGCTCAATCTCCATGGTGTGACGGATCGGGCCGCAGATAAGCGGTAGGAGGGCGTCAAGGCCGTCGGAGCGGAACGGAGTGGCGGTAAGCCCGGTGACGAAGCGGACATTGAGATCCGCGAGCACGCGGGTAAGCCCGGCGGCGCCAACGCGGTGGCACTCGTCGATGATGATGTAGCCGTAGTCGGCGAGGAAATCCGTCCGGGAGTCGGTGCGGCTGATCGACTGGGAAGTGATGATGTCGATGTCGCCGCTGAGCTTCTTCGACTTACCGCCGTACTGGCCGATGGTGGAGCTTTGTGTGGGGCTGTTTGCGGGGCTCTTGAGGAAGGTGGTGAGCGCGTCGCGCCACTGGCCGGCGAGCTCCACGTTGGGCACGATAATGGCGGTGGGGACTTGTCGTTGCGCGATCAACGCGCAGGCCATGACGGTCTTGCCCGCACCCGGCGGGGCGACGAGGATGCCGGTGCGATGTTTGCGCATTGCGGCGACGGCTGTGCGCTGTTCGGACCGCAGCTCGCCAGTGAACTCTGTGGGCATGATGCGCGGCTTTGGGGTTTTGCTGCGGCGGGTGACGGTGTAGCCGGCGGTTTTGAGGATGCTGATGGCTTCGTCGAGAGCGCCACGGTCGAGGGTGAGCGTGCCGTCGTGTTCGTCGAAACGGATGATCAGGCGCGGTGTCTGGTAGGTAGACAGACGCTGGGCCTGGCGGATGTAGAACTGCGGGTTGGGAATCGCGCCGAGGTGACGAAGTGCGGTGGCGGTGGTGGGGTCGACGCCCTCGAGACTGATGTGGACCCGGGAATCGTGCGTGACTCGGACCTTCCCGGAGCGTTTGAGCGCTTTGAGTTCTGCCTTGGTGGGTGGTTGGGGCAGTTGGGTCTCCGGGTCCGGCTCGAGTGCTGAGACGATCTCTTTGAGCTGTTGTATGGAGGCTTTGGTGGTGTTGGCGAGGGCGGCGAACTGGTCGTCGGCGGACTCGAAGTCGTTGTTGACGAAGACGGTGCGCTGCTCGGCTCGATGCTGACCGGCGAGCGGAAGTGCAATCAGGTTGCCGAAGCCACGGCGCTTGCCAGGCAGCGTGTCCTGGGAAGGAAAGAAACGGTCGAAGCTGGCGAAGTACTGCTTCGGGCTGGCCTTGGCCAGCAGTCCGATGCCTACGGTTCGGGCGAGGGAGGCCGGGACGGGCTCGTTGAAGAAGAGCCATACGTGTGCGCCAGTGCCGGAGCGGGAGAGCTCGATGAGCGGGTCGAGGCCGAACTCGCGACAGATTGTGGCGTAGGCGCGGGCCGCGGTGCGGAAGTCTGCATCGTCGAAATCGCACGCCAGGAGGAAGCAGGTATCGCCCTTGCACAGCGGGTACAGGCCGACGTGGAGGGTGTTGTCGCGGCGGAGGTGCTGCTCGAGGATTTGCGGGGTGAGCGGCTTGAGATTCGGGTTGTTCCGGTCGTAGCGTCCGTAGGAGGCGGGTGACCAGCCTTTCTTCTCGCCGTTGCGCCAGGCGGTGGCGAACACGTCCTCGCGGCCGCGAAAGTAGTCCGCGAACAGGCGGAGCTTCGCGTCCGGGGCGGTGGCGTTGGTGATTTTTGTGGTTTCTGCCGGTGTGCTTTTGGCTTCGGGTGCGGGTTCAGCTTGAGGTGCGGTTTCTGGGGCCAGCGGGAGCCGTGGAGCGGGGGTTTCTGTGCGGTCGGCGCTGGCGCTGCGGGATTCGGTACGGCGGTAGGTAGTTGTGGGCGCTGATTGCGTGAGGAAGGTCTCGAAGTCGTCGGTGCCGAGCAGTTTGGCGAGCGCGCGCTCCAGAAGCTGCACGCGGGCCTCGAGATCCTGCGCATCTGGCATTGGTGCTCCACGGAGTTGTGAGTGTGGGATTGTACGAGGTCAGTGTAGTTGGTGCGGAGAGTTTGGAATAGAGTGACTACCGTTATGGTGATAAACGATTGCCACTCCGAAGTGAGTATGTGGGTAGAATTTTCGCGAGGAGGGGGTCCCAAATGCAGTTAGAATTGAAGCGTACGAATGATGCAGAGCTGAGCGTCCGGAAGCGGAGCCTTTTGTCCGAGTTCGAAGCGTTGTTAGGCGAAAAAGATGCTGCACCGGAAAACTTACGGGTCTTAGCGGATTCAGGGGCTCTGACTCAGCAAGAACGCGCCATCTACGATGAATTGTGTCGCGTAAAGATTCTTTTGCAGGAGGACTGAATTTTGGGCGGGGGACTCAACAATATTCGGATCGGAAGGCACAGGAAGCGGTAAAATTCCTCCAGAATGCGCTAGACCTTGTTCTTGCGAGTTTCCCCCTTGAGACTCCAAATGACTTCGCGGCTTCAGTTGAGTTAAACGAAGATCGTGGAACAATTGTGGGGGGATATTCTTGTACCGCTTGTTCATGGAGCGGGACAATATGACATTGACGTTTCTGCTTCGGTTGGGAGATTTTTTGGGTTCGAATTATTGAAGCCACAATCTGCCGAGCATCTTACGTAATAGCATTGGTGTCATGCCGGTGATGTATCGTTGGCGATGCGACGAGAGGAGGAGCACAATGAAACAGCTAAGCGCACGGCAAATTGCTGAATGGTTTGTAGCATGGGCCGAAGAAGTTGATGGTGCGGACATTACGCAACTCAAGCTGCAAAAGCTTCTCTACTACGCAAAAGGGCTGTACATGCGATCCTCAGCCGGACTCTCGCTCTTTGCAGATCGGATGGAGGCTTGGGCTCATGGGCCAGTGGTGGTCGACATTTATCACCAGGTCAAGAGCTATGGAAAGCTTCCTATTGACCCCAACGAGTTCGTCTCGAAAGATTTTAACTGGGACGATTACCGCGATGTTGAGCAAGTGCTGATCGAAACCTGGGATAAATACGGCCCATACTCCGCCTGGGCATTGCGCAACAAGACCCATGCTGAGTCCCCGTGGCAGAAGAATTTCGTAGACGGCGAGCGAGGAGCGGAGATCTCTGACGCCGACCTCAAAGAGCATTTCTGCTAGGAATGAGTAGTAAGCGTAAGGGGTCTCGGCCTTCCCGAGGAAAGCCAAGTGCTCCTGATCAAGATGTTTTAGCTTCACTGCGCGGTCAAAAAGACGAGTATCCGCTCCTTTCGATGAGGTTTCTTCAAAAGGATTGGGGTTTTAGTCCCTTGGACGACTCTATGCGCCTCGCCTTTCTGGAAAAGTGGCATAAACGATCGTCGTTCACGTGGAAAGAGTTGGCGCAGCACCAGAGACATGGATTGGGGTCGGAGTTTATCCCGAGTAGCCAAATCAAGCCAGCAATTCCCCGACAGTTCCAGGACGTAGAAAAATTTAGAGTTTTCCGTCATCAAGGAAACCTGCCATTTGTTGGTTGGAGGGATGGGGCCATTTTCTATCCCATCTGGATCGAAAAGGAATACAACGATCTTTACAACCACTCATAGTTGGCCCGGAGCAGCGCAAGAAGCCCTAGCGCAGTTGCGGTAGGGCGAACAGCATCTGCGGTGGCGGAAATGAGCCTTAACCGCCCTTTGGGGTGAAGAGTCAGCTGTAAGAATTCAAGCGCTGGAGCCCCAATGGGCGGCGAGGCCTATCGTCTCCGTTTAGGCAAGGTCTTTCACGAGGCGCTCTGCGAGCTCCTGCGACGATGCCGGGTTCTGCCCGGTGTAGAGGTTGCCGTCAACGGCGACGTAGGGTGCGGCCGGCTCTGGTGCCTTGGTGTACTCCGCCCCCAGGGCCACGAGACGGTCCTCGAGCAGCCACGGTGCCTTGCCGGCGAGCCCAGCGGCGCGTTCTTCATCATTGGAGAACCCGGTCAGCGTCCGCCCGGAGAACGGGGAGCCACCCTGCGCATTCTCGGTTGCAAGGACAGCGGCCGGGGCGTGGCAAAGAAGGGCCACTGGCGCGTTGTCTGCCATGCGCTCGGTGAGGATGCGGGCGGACGTCTCGTTGACCGCGAGGTCCTCCATCGGTCCATGCCCGCCGGGGTAGAAGACGAGGTCGTAGTCTTCGACCTTGACGTCGTCGAGATCAAGCGGTTTGGCCAGAACTGGCTCCAACGCCTCAAGTTTCGTTGTTACCGCTGCCAGGGTCTCCGCGTCGCCTGCGCTGTCATCCAGGCTGACCTTGTCTACGGTCGGAGCCTTGCCGTCCGGCGTTGCCACGTCCACGTCCCACCCAGCATCGGTGAAGATCGAGTACGGGGTCACCAGCTCTTCGGCCCAGAAGCCGGTGGGGTGGAGCGTGCCGTCGTTAAGCGTCCAATGCTCCGCTGCCGAAACAACCATCAGTACCTTGGTCATGGTGTCCGCCTAAAATTTGACGATCATTTTGCCGGTGTTGCCGCCCTCGAACAGTTCGAGGAACGCCTTCGGCATGGTGTCGATGCCCTCGCGCACCGTGGTCTCGTAGCCAATTGAACCGTCGACCACGAGTGGGGCGATCTTCTCCTGAAACTCCTCGGCAAGGTGGGAGTACTGGCCAACCACGAATCCGCGCAGCGTCAGGCACTTGCCGATGGCAAGCCCCAGGTTGCGCGGGCCTGGCGCCGGTTCAGTGTCGTTGTATTGGGCGATCGCCCCGCACATCGCGATGCGGCCAAACGTATTCGCGTTCGCGATCGCAGCTTCGAGGTGGTCACCGCCCACGTTGTCGAAGTAGACGTCGACGCCCTCGGGCGCAGCATCGGCGAGCTGGCCTGTCACGTCGCCGTCCTTGTAATTGAACGCCTCGTCGAAGCCGAGGCCGGTGATGTAGTCGATCTTTTCCGCGGAACCCGCAGACCCGATCACCTTCGCCGCGCCCAGGTGCTTCGCAATTTGTCCTGCCGCGGAGCCCACGGCGCCTGCCGCGCCTGAGATGAACACGACATCGCCCTCCTTCATCTCGCCGACGGCGGTCAGCCCGACGTATGCGGTCAAACCTGTCAGGCCCAGAATGCCCAAATACGCCTCGGCAGGAGCGATGCCGGTGTCAATCTGTTCCACCTGGTCCTCGTGCAACACAGCGTGGGTGCGCCACCCAGCAAAGTGCCGGACCGTGTCGCCCACCTTGAACTCTTCCGAGCGGGACTCTGCGACTGTGCCGACAGCAGTGCCGGTCAGAGGCTGGTCGATCTGAAACGGCTCGATGTAGGACTTCGTGTCGTTCATCCGGCCGCGCATATAAGGGTCGACGCTGGCGAAGGTGTTCTCTACAAGAATCTGGCCATCGGCCAGTTCAGGCAGCTCTACCTCTTCGAGTCGGAAGTTCTCGCTGCTCGGCGACCCCTCGGGGCGCGAGGCGAGAACCCACTGCTTGGCTGTAGTCAACGCATTCCTCCTTCATGGTGGTTCTCTCGGCGCCACCGCGGGCCCGTTCGGCGGGCCCGGCCATGGCACCTGAATACTCGTTGGAACGTCGTGCGCGACGCCGTTATTCCTTACCCCAAGCCGAACAATGGAAAACACCCCGCGACCAGCGTCCAGGCTGGTTGCGGGGTGTGTGCAAGCGCTCCTCCAACTGGGCTCGAACCAGTGACCCTTCGATTAACAGTCGAATGCTCTGCCAACTGAGCTATGGAGGAAAGTGTAACGATTATAAGAGGAAACGCTGCCGAATGGAAAATCGGCGAGGGAAGCGACGGGGCCGGAATTCGTATGCCACGGCTCGCGCGGTATAGTTTTTGGAGCGCATCGACGCTCAGAGAGGGGCTATAGCTCAGTCGGTTAGAGCCGCGGACTCATAATCCGCTGGTCGCGGGTTCGAGCCCCGCTGGCCCCACAACACAACCGGTGGCAGGAGAACACTTCCTGTCACCGGTTTGTTGTTGCGGTGGCGGTACTAGAACCCGTACTAGAACCCGGGGAATAGGACCTTGGTGGCGCTGCCGACTTGGATCAGTGCCATTTTGATGGTGTCGAGGACGAAGAGGTCGCCGCCTGGTGCTGCGAAGACGGTGGCGCCACCGCCGGAGCGTATGGACATGGGGCTGAGCTTTTGCGGGGGTTGGGTAAAGCCTTGGTTCCAACACAGTGTGCCGGCCCAGTCGTCTTCAACCTTGACGGCGGGGATGAGCGCTTCCGGTGGGTTGCATTCGGGGTGGGCCTTGCGGGCCTTGTCGGACACGCAGAGGGTGGTGTGGCCCTGTGGGGTGTTGTAGATCTCGCAGCGCACGTCGCCGCGTTGGTTGGAGTAGGTGTGCGTGGATGCGTGAGCTGCGGGGGCGGAAAGGGCGATGGCTGTGAGGGCGAGGGCGGCGCCTGCGAGCGCGGCGGTAGGGCGAGTGTGCATGGTGGTCTCCGGGGATGGTTGGATGATGTATGGCACGTGTCACTTAGGGTAATTGCAGGCACGGGTGACGGCAAGAGGAAATTGGGGGCTGCGCTGTGGAGGGATGGCGTAGGGGTGAAAGTAATGTGCGGAAAGCCTGCGCATACGCTTAACCCCGCACTATACCGACTCTGTCGGTATAGTGCGGGGTTTTGCAAGTACTGCTCCTCCAACTGGGCTCGAACCAGTGACCCTTCGATTAACAGTCGAATGCTCTGCCAACTGAGCTATGGAGGAATATTTACGTTGCCATTCTGTGCAACGGTTAATCATTCTGGCGTATATCTTTTCAAAAACAAAATCGCCAGTTCAGAAGGGGTAAATCGCGCATAAAGTACGCGCAAGTGTTAGTGTTTGATTCATGAATTCACGCATCATCGCCGCCGCTACCGCGCTCACGGTGGCCACTGCTTCGCTCACCGCCGCACCCGCCCACGCCGCGAATGGGGACACCGTCAATCTGGGCGGCATGCCTGTGGTCCGCCAGGACGCGTCCGAGATCGTGGACAGCATGAGCTCGGTGAAGAACAACTACGAAAAGGCCGCGGGCTCCAGCCTGGACGACCTGGTCGCGGGCAAGGGCGGCTCCTCCGAGCAGGGCAAGTCCACCACCACGGAGGTTGTTCTTTCCGTGCTGTTTGGCCTCGGCGCGGTCGCGGTGACCGGCTACTACATGGTGCAGGAGGGCATGATCCCCAACCCGCTGCCGGGCGTGCTGCCCTCGCCGCAGCCGAAGCAGGACCAGGACAGGGACAAGGACGACTCGCGCCACCTCGACGACGGCGCAGCCTCGCTCAAGGGCCGCGTCTAGTCGCCTCCACGTAGGGTGGGCCCATGCGTTTTATTGATCACGATGACGTCTTCCGCACGGTGTCGCCGGCGGAGGCCGTCGAGAAGCTGCGCCAGACCCTCGCCGCGGGTTTCGACCCCGCCACGGACCCGCTCCGCACCAAGGTGCCGCTCCCGCACGGAGAGATGCACCTCATGCCGTCGGCGGCCGGCACCGCGGTGGGCGTGAAGATCCTGGGCATCCAGCCCGCGGACTCCACGGTGGACGTCCCGCTCGTGCAGGGGTCCTACCTGCTCATGGGCTCCAAGACGCTCACGCCGCACACGCTTATCGACGCCACCGCGCTCACCACCCTCCGCACCCCCGCAGCCTCAATCGCTGGGGTGCTGGACCGGCTCACGGCCTCGAACGAACCGTTGGACGTGGCCATCTTCGGCACCGGGGCGCAGGGCCTCGGCCACGCCGCCACCCTGGAAAGCGTCCTGGAAGGGGTGCGCGAGCCGCGCATCACCTTCATCTCTCGCACGGAGCCCGCGGACCTGGCCTACCCCTGGGCCGCTTCCGGCTCTGCGGCGGCGCAGGACGCACTCGCCCGCGCCGGGCTGGTCATCACGGCGACCACGTCGCCTGAGCCCATCGTCACGGGAGCGGAGCTTCGCAAGGACGCCACTGTCCTCGCCGTCGGCGCCCACACCGCGGACGCCCGCGAGCTGGCCGCGGACGTCTTCACCGGCGCGCAGGTGATCGTGGAGGACCCGACCGTGGCCTACCGCGAGGGCGGGGACGTGGTGCTCGCCACCGAGGAAGGCACCGTGCGCCGCGAGGACCTCATCACGATGGCTCAGGTGGTGCGCGGCGAGGTCGCGCTCGACCCGAGCCGCCGCGTGGTGTTCAAGACGGTCGGCATGCCGTGGCAAGACCTCGCCACCGCCCAGGCCGTCGCGCAGGCGGCCGAAAACCCGTTAGAGTAGTGGGCATGAAGAACACGCTGCTTTCCCTCGGCGTCGCCTCCGCCGTCGCCGCCACCGCCGTTTGCCCCGCCTACGCCGCCGAACCGGCCCAGGAGTCTTCGTCGCTGAGCCCCGGCGCCATCGCCGGCATTAGCCTGGGCGTGCTGGCGCTCGTCGGCGCCGGCAGCTACTTCGCCGTCTCGCAGGGGCTTATCGACGTCCCCGGTTTGGAGATCCCGGAGGTCCCGGGGCTCGGCGAGCTCGCCGCGCTGGCGGGCGCCGCCGGCATCGCCATCCCGGCGCTCGGCGCCGGCGCAGCCAAGGGCGGCAATGCGAAGGCCGCGTCCTGTCAGCCGGGCGCGTTTGATCAGCTCGTCCCCGGATGGCCCAACCCCACCGGCACGAACGTGGACTACTGCGACGGCAAGTGGGCGGTTGCGGGCGCGAACCAGACCGACTGGATCGTCGCCTTCCGCGCTGACGGCGAGCAGTGGCACGTGGTCGAGCCCGACGGCAAGACGGAGACCGGCTTCAAGTGCTACAACACCGGCCGCCTGCGCGAGCAGGGCGCGCCCCAGGAGTTCACCGACAAGCTGCTCACCTGCGCGGCGTAGCTGCTACTGGCGCAGCGCCCGGGCCGCGATCGCGAGCTTGCGGTAATTGGGCACGCGCACGCGGGTGGTGCGTAGCTGGGCCGGAGGGGTCGCCTCGATGCGGTCGGTGAGGTCCTCGAAGAGGGCGGTGGCGACCTTCACCGCCGGGCGGACCCGGGCCGGTAGATTGGGGATCTGCTCCTTGGCCTGGGTGAGTTCGGTGCGGATTTGGGGGATGAAGGGGTGCACGGGGGCGTCGATAAGCGAGTGCTCGGTGTAGCTGCGGCCGAGGGCCGAGTCCTCGGCGACGTCGCGGAGGAAGTTGATTTTTTGGAACGCGGAGCCGAGCGCGCGGGCGCCGGCGGAGAGGTCGGGGGTGAGCGCGGCCTCGTTGCCGCGGAAGAAGACGCGCAGGCAGAGCAGGCCGATGACCTCGGCGGAGCCGTAGATGTAGTCGTCGAGCGGAAGGTCCGGCTGGTCGGGCAAGTCCGAGCGCATGGAGGCGAAGAAGGCGCGCAGCTCGGCATCGGGGAAGCGGCACGCGCGGGCCGTGGCGGCGAAGGCGTGCAGGACGGGATCGGTGTGGAAACGGTGCGCGGGCGCGTGGAGGACGGCGGCCTCATAGGCGTCGATGGCGGTTTCGGCGCACTCGTGGGCCTGGGCGGTGGTGCCGTCAACGATCTCGTCCGCGATCCGCACAACCGCGTACAGGTTGCGGATGTCGGTGCGCATGGGCTGTGGCAGGAGCCTGGTAGCCAGCGAGAAGCTGGTGGAGTAGTGGGCCATGACCTGCGCGGCTGTGCGGTTGCAGGCGGCGTCATAGGTGTCGAGGTAGTGGCCGGTCATGGTGCATAAGCGTAGTTTGTTGGTGCGCGTGTGGAGGGCGTGGGTAGCATCGGGCCCATGATTATTCCGCTTGGATGGCCGCGGCCACGCGCGTTGGCGGGAGGGCTGCTCGCGCTAGGCGTGGTGATGCTGCTCAGCGCCCGGGAGCTGCCCGATTGGCGAGCACTCACATTCCTCGGCCTGGCGCTGGCGGTGCCGAGCGCGGTGTGGCTCGCTGCGGATCTGTGGTTTGCGCGGCCGCGCGGGGTGCTGTGGTGGGTGCTCGTGGGCCTTGCCGTGGCGCTTGGTGTGTGGGGGATAGCACTGTTTCCGCCGCGGTGATTGGGAAATGCCCTGCGCAAGGAGAGGTTGACACGGGCAGAATTGGTGATTGCACTGCGGTCTTCGGGAGAGGCGATAGATGTGCCCGGGTTTTGTCCGTGTACGAGGGCAACGCAAGTTCAACTGTGCAAAATCTTGACCAAAAGCGCCAAAATCGGTTAAATTAAGACTACGACGAGCCGGATACCGGAACGTTGTCGCCTGGAGCCGCGTAGGCTCCAGAGCTTTTTCTGGGCTAAGGAAGCCACTTGCGCTCGTGGACGAGAGCGGGACCGAGTGCCTTTACGAGTCGCGCAGTTGCCCTGCGTGCCAACTTACTAGCGGTTGTTTCTTCTCGGTGGCGGCGTAGCACATAGACAGACATGTCTGCTGCCTGCACGCCCCTACTTTCCCTAGAGTCAACAAACTCGATGTCGCCGTCAACGCAAAGTAGTTTTTGACTGCGATAGCCCGGAGTGCTGACGCGGGTAACTCCTTGGATTGCCTCGTTAAAATCGTCTTGCTGCGGCACCATGTCGGCGATGACCTTGCACATCTCCCCGTTGCGTGCGCAGTACTCATTGACGCGCTCAAGCGTGTGGCGGAGCGCCACGTCGTGAGGGCTATCGGGGTACTTGTATCGCGCATTAAGCCGGTTAACATCAACGCCTTCAAGGTATACCCGGGCACCCGAGTTCTGTATTGCGTGCAGCACCTTTTGATAGATGGACACACACGCTCCAAAGTTGCCATTGAGGCTTTTCCAGTCGTCTAACCCATTCATCAAGGCATGGCCATGAAACTCGGGTGAGGCAAGCCAGCCGTTGCGTTCTCGCAGACCGTCAGCAAGCTCATCGAGTCGCGTCACCAAGGTCTCACATTGCTTTTCGTCAACGAGGACGCCCGCCACGTAATAGTGACCTTTCTGGTAGGACTCGTCAACGAAGAGTTGATACATGTGGGGTGTTCTCCTATCGGGTGGGCACTAAAGACCTTAACCCATGTGCCAACTCCACAACGAGACGTTGATAGCGCAGCCACGTGAATAGGGTGTATGCACAGATTTGGCTCACGCACCTGGGGATGGCCCACGTCGGTGCACTCGCTGTCGGTGGCACCGCCTCACACACAGACCTGTCCCTTGCATTGGTACAGCAAACGGGGAGTGGATCAGCTGAGGGGGGCATTCGGTATGAATACGCATGACGAAACCGCTGAAGGAAGCTTCGGGAACAAGCTGAAGAGGGCGCTGCACGGGAGTGGAACCAGTGCGTTGTACCGTTGTCAAATGCCTTGGCGAATACGGGCAGGGACGCCGCAGAGGACCGTTTTGAAGATGATGCGGGGACCCAATCCAGCCTTGATACTGTGAAGCTTCGCAGAACGGTTTTAACCGGAAGCCTTGGACATGAGCGCGTGCATGTATTTTACCGTGTTGTAAATCGTGAGCATCGAGGTAGTCGTTGCGGAGGGACTCTTTCCTCAACGCACAGGTGCAGGGCAGGCCGGGGAAGAGCAGGAACACGGGTAATGGAGTCGTGGCTCACTAGTGTGAGAAGTGTGTCATTGTTTTTCCTGTGCAAGGAGTACGAGTCAAAGTGAATCGTGTGATGGTGGCGCTCGGTGCGGCGTGCGTGCTGGTGCTTTCGAGTTGTTCGGGTTCTGGGGCCGGACCAGGGGAGGCGGAGTCGACGACGGTGACGTCGACAACCTCCGTGTCGGAGTTCGCGGCGGTTGGGGATACCCTGCCCGTTGGCTGCGACGGAGGGGAGTGCCAGGGCAGCCTTGAGGTCGAAGAGATCCTGCTTGGCGGGCAGTGTGCAGCTGGCGGGGACGCCGCCGTGGCTGAGGGAGAGACGCTCGTGCAGGTGCGTGGCGTACTCAGTGCGGAGGACGGGGAGGTTCGCCTTGACGCGCCGGTGGTGTGGGACAAGGAGAACTTCAAGAACACGGGCAAGCCTGTGGATGCGTGCGAGAAGCCATCGGGGTACGAGCCGTGGTCGACTGACGCATCCGCGGAGGAGAAGGTGCGTGTGTACGGGGCGTTTGCGGTCCCGGAGGCTGCGATGACGCTGGGGATTGAGGGCGCGAAATTCGACCTAGCGGAAGTGGAAACGGGCAGTGCTACCCACGCCTTTCCGGCGACGCAGGCTACGGAGTCGGCGGACGCGCCTGCATCGGAGGCCTCCGCAACTGTGGTTACTGAGCAGACCTTCCCGCCGGCCGAGGCTGAGCCCGCTGAACCCGTCATTGGCTTTACGGAGGCGCCGGGCAACGAGGCACCTCACGTGATGGACAAGCAGATTGCCTCGTGCGGCGACCCGAGCATCCACGAAACCGGGACCACGTTTTTCACTGATGGGACGAGCGGCTGGACGCAGCAGTGCGCGTCGCAAATGTGGCCCGCGCAGGAAGCGATGATCGCGGAGCAGGAGGCGGGCGCGGCTGGGGATGGGGCAGTCGGTGAGGGCATGGGCGCTGACGATTTGGAGTAGTCGCTAGCGCATACAAAAGTGGGCGGGGTCTGGTTTCAGATCCCGCCCACTCGCTGGTGCTGATTGGTTTTAGCGGTACAGCACACCGTTGATGATCGAGAGACCCTGACCATCCCGCTTGGGGAACTGGATCTTCAGCGTGTCAATCTTGCTGACCGGCACCTCGAATTTGACGGCGGCATCCTTCTTCACGATCTTGCTTTGGTTGAGGTTGCCGTTGACGTAGATCTTGATCTCGCCCTCTTTGACTTCGTCGTTGACGACGTTCTCGTCCCACACCGCGGTGAAGGTGGCCTTTCGGAATTCGCTGTTCAGCTTGCGCTCCACGTAGCACCCGTTGTGGCCATAGCACTGGCCGCTACGCGCGGAGTTGGTGTAGACCTTATCGCCTGCCTTGACCTCGACGCCGTAGTCAACGTCGTTGTAGGTGATGCCGTCCCTGCTACCTGGGATAAGCAGCTTTTCCTTTGCAAGCTTCGGAGTCGAGCCGGGGTTGGACGGGGCGACGGCTCCAGAGTCGCCGTTGCTCGGGTTGACGCTGCTGCCGTTCTCCGCCAGGCCAGCGACAGTACCGATGAGCGCGGTCAACGCGACGATTGCGCCGACAATTTGGGGGATGAGAGCTTCAACGTTGTTGAGGAGCTTGTTGATGTCTTTGAAGTTGTTCATGAAAATCCTTCAAGATTACGAAAGGCCGGACAAACGTATTAAATAACCTGACTGTCACCTGCGCAACTTATCTCAGTAAGATCTCAGGGGATTAGAGGGCGGCTGAGTTGCTAGCGGGGGAGGTTGCGCTGACAGTTCCCCCTCTTTGGCGGAGAGGGTGCCTCTGTGGGGAGTGCCCTAGGGGGCTGTGGGGGCCTGGGTGGTGTTTGGCCATCAAGCGGGCAGTGAGGGCGGCGGCCGCTCAACGGTGTGGGGCGATCGTTTAGGTGCGCTACCCCGCCAAAACGATACAAAAAAGTGTTACCGTGAGGGGTATGCAACATCGAGCCTCCGCCGTCGCCACCGCAATTGCCGTGGCCACCATGTCAATCTCCCCAATTTCTTCCCACGCAGCCACCCCGAGTCGCCCGAGCTACGAAGAGTTCCAGCGAGACGCTACCGTAGTGGTCAACTCCGGCAGCTCGGTAAAGCACAGCTACGAGCGCGCCGTCGGCTCCAGCTTCGAGGATGCCATCGCCGCGGGCAGTCTCTCCGCGGTGGGGCGCAACGCGAGCCGCACCGACATCGTGCTTACCGCGCTCCTCGGCGCGTTCGCGGCCGGGTCGACCGGCTACTACATGGTGCTCCAGGGGATGGTGCCCAACCCGTTGCCTGGGATTATCCCGTCGGCGTCGAAGTAAACGCCCAAAAACACCGAGGCCCCGCGCTCTCCCGGAACGGAGAAAGCGCGGGGCCAAAACGCGTCGTTGACTTAGACCTGGTAGTGCATCGGCGAGCCCGGGCCGAGCGGGATGCCCACGAAGTACCAGATGAGGAAGAAGATGAACCAGCCTGCCAGCATGGCAACCGTGTACGGCAGGGCCAGTGACATGAGCGTGCCCACGCCGGCCTTCTTGTAGTAGCGCTGCAGGAAGGTCAGCGCGAGGGCGAAGTACGGCGACATCGGGGTAATGATGTTGGACGGGGAGTCGCCGATGCGGTAGAGCATCTGGGTCACCTCGGGGGCGATGCCCACGTACATCATCATCGGGACGACCACCGGGGCCATGAGCGCCCACTGTGCGGAGCCGGACGTGATGAACAGGTTGATCAGCGTGACCATGAGTACGAACCCCAGGAAGAGCAGCACGTTTGGCAGGTTCCAGCGCTGCAGCAGCTCCGCGCCGTTGATCGCCGTCCAGGCGCCCAGGTTGGACCAGTTGAACCAGGCCAGGAACTGGGAGACGGCGAAGAAGAGCACCAGCATGGGCAGCAGCGTCTTCAGGCCGCGGGCCATGAACTCGGGGATGTCCGCGGCGGAGGTGATCGTGCCCACGATGAGGCCGTAGACCAGGCCCATGAGGAAGAACGCCAGGGAAATCGGGACCGCGATCGCGCGGATCAGCGGAGACTCCATGAAGCCCTCCTCGGGGCGCGCGAACGGCGAGCCAGGGATGAACAGCAGGCAGAAGTAGGCGATCAGGAACAGCACCAGGGCGATCGTGGACCACACCATGCCCTTCCACTCGATGGGGGAGAGCTTGAGCTGGTCCTCGGTGAGCTCGCCCTCCTGGTAGTCGTCGGGGCGCCCGTCGGCCGCCGCGTTCTCGGCTGCGGCCTTCTCCTTGGTCTTGCCGGCGGCCTCCTCCAGCAGCGGGTCGCCGGATTCGGCCTCCTTCAGCGCCTTGGCGTGCTCGCGGCTCTCGATCTTGTCAAAGGAGAGCTCCTCGGTCTCGATGTGGTCGTGGTTGACCAGCGCCTGCGCCTTCTTGTCCACGTAGAACTCGGTCACGGCGGTGATCACCAGCGCGAGCACGATTGCGGACGGGATGACGAAGTAGATGTTGGCCAGCGGTGAGACCTCGTAGGCCTCGTCGACAATATTGGCGGCGGAGGTGGAGATACCGGCAAGCAACAGGTCGGTGATGTTCAGGATCAACGACGCGTTGAAGCCTGCCGACGACGCCGCGAACGCCACCATCGCGCCCACCACTGGCGAGCGGCCGAGCGCGTGGAACGCCAGCGCACCCAGTGGGATGATGATGACGTAGATCGCGTCGGAGGCGACCGAGCCGGTCACGCCGGCCAGCGCCACCATGAAGGTGAGCATGCCGGGGCCGACCTTGGCCACCATCGCGCGCACCAGCGCGCCGAGGAAGCCGGTCTGCTCCGCCACGGCCACGCCCAGCATCACCGACAGCACCACGCCGAGCGGCGGGAAAGCGATGAAGTTTTCCACCGCGTCGGTCACCATGCGCGAGATGTTCTCGGTGGTCAGCAGGGACTGGACCTCGATCGTCTCGCCCGTGCCGGGGTCTACCGCGGACATGCCAGCCTTGTGGCCGATCCAGGACGTGACGGCTACGACACCCGCGAGGATGACAAACAGCCAGAATGGGTCCGGCAGCTTGTTACCAATCTTTTCAATGATGCCGAGGAAGCCAGCGCCCTCGCCGTGCGTGTTGTGTGCGCGGTCGTCGCGCTTGTCGGGTTTCGTCTTTGTGCCCGCGGAACCGGGCGTGACTTTGGAGGAACCGGTCATCGATTCTCCCTCTCGTGCTCGTTGGGGCCTGCCCGGGTCTCCGCGCAGGCTGCGTGCAGTTATGAAGGCCGTTCGGCCGGTGACCCGTGGCCCGGAGGCACATAGGTGAGAGCTAGCTTACACGCCACGTGTGTCACGTCCACATCAGCGGAGCGCAGGTACGCTCGGCACCATGGATTTCCGCCTTGACGACTACCTCGACACCTGGCCCGCCGACAACGTCAGCGCCGCCCTGATCGGCACGCGCACCGCCACCTACGGCGACGCCGAGCGCGTCTACGAGCTCGCCAGTGTGACCAAGCTGCTCTCGGCCTACGGGTTCCTCCTCGCCGTCGAAGAAGGAGCGTTCTCGCTAGAGAGCGCCTGCGGGCCCGAAGGCGCGACCGTCCGCCACCTCCTCGCGCACGCCTCCGGCGTCGGCTTCGCCTCCCGCGAGCCGCAGAAGCCGGTGGGGGAGCGACGCATCTACTCGTCGGCCGGCTACGAGATCCTCGCGGACCACCTGGAACAAGAGACTGGGTTCGCCTTCGCGGACTACATGCGCGAGGGGGTTTTCGAGCCCCTGGGGATGCAGACGGCTGAAGTGTATGGGTCGGCGGGGCATGGCGGGAGGGCGTCGATAAGCGATCTCGCCCTGTTCGCGGAGGAGCTTTTGGCGCCGAAGCTTTTGAGCGAGGAGACGCTGCGCGAGGCGTTCAGCAACCAGTTCGGGGACCTGTGCGGCGTGGTGCCGGGCTACGGGATGCAGAAGCCGTGCCCGTGGGGGCTGGGTTTTGAGATCAAGGGGGAGAAGGCGCCGCACTGGACGGGCGACGGGATGCCTGCAGACACGGTCGGACACTTCGGCATGGCGGGCACCTACCTGTGGGTCGCCGATGGGCAGGCGATGGTGGCGCTGACGAACCGCGAGTTTGGCGACTGGGCCAAGCCCCTGTGGCAGGAGACCAACACCGCGATCTGGGCAGCGCTGGGGAAGTGATTTTCCAGCGCATGCCCTAGGCTGATGGGTATGCAACCCAACCAGGCGTCCGGCGCGGCCGGGCACAAACTTCCGTCCTCGCAGGTCTGGCCGCTCATGCTGGCCCTGCTCACCGCTATTTTTGCGTTCCAGCTCAACGCATCCATGCTCGCCCCGGCGCTGGCGACCATGGAGGTGGAGCTTAACGCTACCACCAACCAAATCGGCATGACGCAGACCGCGTTCTTTACCGCCGCGGCGCTGTTCTCCCTGTTCATGCCCCGTTGGGGCGACCTGATTGGGCGCCGCAAGGTGCTCGTGGCCATGATGTGCGTGACCGTGATCGGCTCCATCATCGCCGCCCTGTCCACCAACGTGCCGATGCTGTTCCTGGGGCGTGTGGTGCAGGGCGTGTCCGGCCCGACGGTGGCGCTGACCTCCGTCATGCTGCGCCAGGCCGTGCGCGATGAGAAGCAGTTCGCCCTGCTGGTTGGCGTGCTGACCTCCATTAACGGTGGTATCGCCGGCGTGGACGCCCTGCTCGGCGGCTGGCTCACCTCCGCCTTCGGCTTCCGCTCCCTGTTCTGGGTCATCGGCGCGTTCGCGCTCGCGGCCGTCTTTACCATCCGCTTCGGCGTGGCGGAGACGAAGTCCAGCGAGACCCAGCGCATGGACTGGCTGGGCGTGGCCCTCCTGGTGGTGGCCATCGGCACGATCCTCACCGCGTTCAACGAGGCCGGCGCGCTCGCGGAGGCCAACTGGTTCCTGGTCATCGTGCTGCTCATCATCGGCGCGGTCGCGCTGTTCTTCTTCTGGCGCGCCGAAAATTCGAGCTCGCACCCGCTGGTCCAGCCCGAGCTGCTCACCCAGCGCCGCACTTGGGCGCTGCTGACCACCACCACGCTCACCATGACCGGCATCTTCGCCGTCATGAACGGCCTGGTGCCCAACCTGGCGCAGGACGCGACGAACGGCCCGGGCCTGTCCGCCGGCACGGTCTCCTTCTGGACGCTCACCCCCTACGCCATCGCCGGCCTCATCTTCGGCCCCATCGCCGGCTACATGGCGGGCCGCCTCGGCTACACCACGGTCCTCAAGATCGGCATCGGCGGCGCGGCCCTGTCCGTCCTGCTCGGCGTGTTCGTGGTGGGCAACCCGACGCCGTGGCTGCTCTTCCTCGTCTCCGTCGCCGCCGGCGTCACCTACGCAGGCATTGCCAACATCATGCTCGGCTCGCTCCACGTCGTGCTCGCGCCGAAGTCCAACCAGGGCTACCTGCCGGGCCTGAACGCGGGCGCGTTCAACCTGGGCGCCGGAATCTCCTTCACCGTCATCTTCGCCGTGGTCACCTCGTTTGCGGACAACGGCGGCGGCTACCGCGCCGGCATGATCGCCGGCCTGGTGCTGCTCATCGCCGCGTTCTGCACCTCGTTCCTCATCCCGCGCCCACAGGACCTCCCCGACACGATCGCCGCCGAGGAGGCCGCGCGTGCGTAAGATCATCCTGGATTGCGACCCGGGCCACGACGATGCGGTAGCCATTCTCCTCGCCCTCGGCGACCCCTCGATCGAGCTGTTGTGCTTAACGACGATCGGCGGCAACCACACCATCGACAAGGTCACCCGTAACGCAGCCCAGGTGCTCACGGTGGCCGGCCGCACCGACGTGCCCGTCTACCGCGGCGCGCACCGCCCCCTGGTGCGCCCGGTGGAAACCGCCGAGGCCATCCACGGCGACTCCGGCATGGAGATCCACGGCTTCGACCTTCCGGAACCGGAGGTTGCGGTCCAGGAGGGGCACGCGGTGCGCGCGATCATCGACACCGTCATGGCCGAGGAACCCGGCACCGTCACCCTCGTGCCCACGGGCCCACTGACCAACATCGCCCTCGCCGCCCGCCTGGAGCCCCGCATCGTGGAGCGCGTCCGCGAGGTCGTGCTCATGGGCGGGGCCTACGGCACCGGCAACTGGACCGCGTCCGCCGAGTTCAACGTGGTCGCCGACCCCGAGGCGGCCCACATCGTGTTCAACGAGTCCTGGCCCGTGGTCATGGTCGGCCTGGATCTCACCCACCAGGCCCTGGCCACGCCCGAGGTGGAGCAGCGGTTCGCCGCACTCGGCACGCCCGTGGGCGACCTGGTCGTCGGGCTTTTCGACGCGTTCCGCACCAACTACAAAGACAACCAGGGCTTTGACAACCCACCCGTCCACGACCCCTGCTGCATCGCCTACCTCATCGACCCGTCCGTGGTGAAAACCGTGCCGGTGCCAGTTGACGTGGAACTTTCAGGCGCGCTCACTGCCGGCCGTACCGTCGCCGATTTCCGAGCCCCCGCCCCCGCCGACTGCCACACCTCGGTAGCCACCGAGCTGGACGCCGACCGGTTCTGGGACCTGGTCGTGGGCGCCGCCGAAAACCTGGGGTAGGGGTCCCGGGGGTTGTCTCCGGGGCTGCCGGATGACAAGAATGCGTAAAATTTCCCCTTTTCCGGCGACCCCATCAAACGTTTCCCCAGGTGGCACGGTCTAGTCCATTCGCGGGACGGGGAAATCTTGCGCGCCGTCCCCTCGCGGCGCCCCACCAGATAGCATGAGTGCCTATGTTGCACCTCCCCATTGCGCTGGCGATCGGCGCGATCATCCCCATCCAAACCGCCGCCAACTCCCGCCTGCGCCAGAGCGTGAACAATAAGCCGGTGGTCCCGGCGCTGACGTCGTTTAGCATCGCGCTGCTGCTGTCCATCCTGGCCACTACCGTGCTGGTAGGAAACCCATTGCCGCAGTTCGCGCCGGGCATGGAGACGCCGTGGTGGATCTGGCTCGGCGGACTCATGGGGTCCTGCTTCGTGCTGGGCAATATTTTGCTGTTTCCCAAGCTCGGCGCGGTGCAGACGGTGGTGCTGCCCATCCTTGGGCAGATCATCATGGGGTTAAGCATCGACCACTTCGGCCTGTTCCACTCGCCGCAGGAGCACGTGAGCTTTATGCGCATCGTCGGTGCCCTGGTGGTGCTGGTGGGCATCGTGGTCACGCTGGGCGTGGGGAGAAAAAACGTCGCGGGCGACGCGCACGGGCCCGAGGTGTGGCTCTACCGGCTCATCGGTGTGGGCGTGGGGATGTGCTCGTCGATCCAAGCTGCGGTCAACGGGCATC
The DNA here is from genome assembly GCF_007786415.1 of Corynebacterium sp. NML180780. Taxonomy (NCBI): domain Bacteria; kingdom Bacillati; phylum Actinomycetota; class Actinomycetes; order Mycobacteriales; family Corynebacteriaceae; genus Corynebacterium; species Corynebacterium sp. NML180780. The sequence continues at coordinate 32,360 of NZ_VNKN01000007.1, forward strand.
TGGGCACGATCGCGGGCTCGTCGCTGCACGCGGCCGAGATCAACCTGGCCGTCGGCGCGGTGCTACTGCTGGTCGCGGTGCTTCTGACCAGCCCGAAGCAGCTGACCCGGAAGGTGCAGCCGGGGCCGTGGTGGATGTGGCTCGGCGGCGTGGTGGGCGCGATCTTTGTCATCGGCGGCGCCACGCTCGTGCCGATCCTGGGCACCGCCACCACGGTCATCGCGTTTAACGCGGGCACGATCGTCGGCGGCCAGGTGATGGAGTCGGTGGGGGCGTTCGGCGCGCGCAAGACGCCTATCGACGCCACCCGCGCCCTCGGCCTCGCAGTCATCATCGCCGGCGTGTTGGCGGTGCGGCTGCTGTAGGGGGGCGGTGGCGTCGATAAGCAAACTGCTAGGAGGTGTGGTGGACCTCCGCGAGCTCGTAGACGGGGGTGTCCATGCCCTCGTAGCGGGCCTTGAGTTGCAGGGCGAGGTAGCGCGAGTAGTGGCGGGACTGGTGGAGGTTGCCGCCGTGGAACCAGAGCTGGTCGACCTGGGTGGGCTTCCACATGTTGCGCAGCTCGCGCTCCCACGGGCCCGGGTCCTTGGTGGTGTCGGAGCCAAGGCCCCACACGCGGCCGACGCGGTCGGCGGTCTCCTTGTCAATGAGGCGCTCGACCCAGCCGTTCATAGAGCCGTAGCCGGTGGCCAGCACGATGACGTCGGCGGGGAGCTCGGTGCCATTGTCAAGCACGACTGAATGCTCCTTGACCTCGGCGATCGTGGTAGGGGAGTGGACGGGAATCGAGCCGTCCGCGACAAGCTCGGAGGCGCCGACGTTGATGTAGTAGCCAGAGCCGCGGCGCAGGTACTTGAGGAAGAGGCCGGAGTCGTCGTCGCCGAAGTCCACCATGAATCCGCGGTCTGCGAGCGAGTCGTAGAACTCGGCGTCGTCCTTGCGGATCTGGTCGAAGGCGGGGCGCTGCGCGTCGGGGAGCACCTTGTACGGCCAGGAGGCAAACAGGAGGTCCGCGGTGTCGGTGTCGATGCCAGCCTCCACCGCATCCTCCGAGTACAGCGGGCCGAAGACGTACTTCATCAGCGAATCCGACTGCGAGATGTGAGTCGACGAGCGCTGGATCATCACCGGGCGCGCGCCGTTGTGCACCAGGTCCGCGGCGATGTCGTGGGCGGAGTTGTTCGCGCCGAGGATCACCACGTCCTTGCCCGCGTCCACATCACCGCCGGGGTGCTCAGAGAAGAGTGGCGAATCTCGCCGGCAAAGTTTTCCTGGCCCTTCAGCTGCGGGCGGTTCGGCACCCCAGACATGCCGGTGGCGAAGACGAGCTGGGTCGGATGCAGCGTCATCTCGTTGCCGTCGCGGGTCAGGCGCACGTCCCAGCGCTGCCGGGCCTCGTCGAACTCGGCGTGCTTGACCTCGGCGTTGGTCCAGTAGTCCAGGTCCATGATGCCCACGTAGTGCTCGAGCCAGTCGCCCATCTTGTCCTTCGGGGTGAACACCGGCCAATCGTCGGGGAACGGCAGGTAGGGCATGTGGTCGTACCACACCGGGTCGTGCAGGCACAGGGAGTGGTAGCGGCCGCGCCACTGGTCGCCGGGGCGATTCGCCTTATCGACGATCAGCGCCGGCACCCCCTGACGCTTCAGCCGCGCCCCCAGCGCGATGCCGCCTTGGCCACCGCCGATGATGAGCACGTACGGCTGCTCCGAAACGCCGAGGGTGGCGCGGCGCTTGTCACGGCGGTCCGCCCAGTTCTCCGGATCCTGCTGAGGACCATGTTGCGCGCCCAGCTCGCGGTTGCGCCCATTCTTCTCCGGGAAGTCTTTCAGCTCGCGGCCGGAGATGAGCAGGGTCCACGCCTTGCCGTCTCGCAGCCTGGCGATGCCGCAGCAGTGGAAGTGGCCCGTATCGCAGGTGAAGTGCACGCGCGTGACGCCGTCGCCTTCGTCCTCGACGTCAGTGAGCTCCGTGTTGGTGATCGTGCTGTCCGGGTGCGTTGCGGAGACCATGCGCGCGATCTCTTCCCGTCCCTCAGCGGTGTAGAGGTTCCAGGTCATGCCGATGAGGTCGCGCCAGAACCCCTCTGGTTCGAAGAGGTCGGCGGCGGCCTGGCCCGCCGCGTCTGGGTCGGCTGTCGCCGTCGCCGCTTCCAGGTCGGCGAGCCATTGCTGTGCAGCGTCGCGCAACTGGTCGTTTTCGCTCACGTGTTCCGCGTTGGCCTGCAGGGTCTCAGTCATGGGATACCTTTCCGAAGTGATGGGTAAGAGTGTTTCTACACACACTAGACCCCCGGGGGAGACGTAGCCCACATAAAGGGGTGGATGTGGTGGACCGCGGTGTGGCTCCGCCCGTGTTCGGGGCACTCACCCTCTACCTCAGCTTGAGTGAATAGGGGGATCAACCTGGGGTTTAGGGTTGCCGGAGTGAACGTGTGTGGCGCAAGATTGGTCGCGTTAAGCCAGAGGCCGTTGGGGAAGACGAACCTCTCGTCTTGCACCCCGCCGGCGCGCCTAGTCACCGCGCCGGAACCCGCCTAGTCACCGGGTGTGGGGTGTTGTTCACCGAAACCGCGAAGCAATCCACGGAAGGTCCCCCACACCATGACTACGACATTGGTCGCGCCGTACACCTCGTTGACTGCGCGCGAAGCCACCCACACCCGCCAGCACAGCACCGCCACGGCCACGCTCACGGTGGCCGGGATGGAGGGGCGGCGGAGGCGTGGCGTCGAAAAGCTGCTCTGCGAGCTGCCGGAAGCCCCAACCACGAGCGAGGACGACGCGATCTGGTTTACCCGGTGGCGCCGCGCGGCCGACGGCACCTACGAGTGTCGCGAAACCTTGCGGGCGCCTGCGGAGGCGCTGGTCACGTTCGCTGAGAAGTTGGACGCATACGCAAAATCGCATGGGTTTGTAGCGAGCGTCACGCCACGGTCGTACGATGGGGCGCATGTCTAGTCAGTATCGCGTACAAAATCCCGTAAACAACCAGGTCGTCGAGACCTTCGACTTCATCTCCGACGAGGACCTCGCCACCGCGCTTGACCGCGCCGACGCCGCCTTTGCGCAGTGGCGCGAGGTCAGCTTTGAGGACCGCGCGGCCCTGCTGCACAAGATCGCCGAGCTTTTCGACGCCAAGCGCCCCGAACTCACCCGAATCATCGCCGAAGAGATGGGCAAGCCGCTCGACCAGGGCGAAAACGAGCTCAACGACGTGGTCAACATCTTTAACTACTACGCCGACCACGGCGCCGAGCTCAGCGCCGACGAGCCGATCGAGCACACCGGTGGTGAGGCTGTGATCCGCAAGGTCCCCGTTGGCGTGATCGTAGGCGTCATGCCGTGGAACTTCCCGTACTACCAGGTCGCGCGCTTCGCTGCCCCGACCCTCATGGCGGGCAACACCGTGCTGCTCAAGCACGCCGAGATCTGCCCCCGCTCCGCCGAGGCCATCCAGGCGATTATCGACGAAGCGATCCAGGCCACCGGCGCGCCTGCCCACCTGTACACCAACATCCGCGCAACTCACGACCAGGTCGCGGACCTTATCGCCGACATGCGTGTCCAGGGCGTGTCGCTTACCGGTTCCGAGCGCGCCGGGCGCGCCGTCGCCGCGACCGCCGGCCAGCACCTGAAGAAGGCGTTGCTGGAGCTCGGCGGTACCGATGCCTACATCGTCCTGGACACCGACGACGTTGAGGCCGCCGCCGACACCGCGTGGGGCAAGCGCATCGCCAACACCGGCCAGGCGTGCACGTCGAACAAGCGCATCATCGTCATGGAGGACATCTACGACGACTTCGTCGACGCGATGGTGCGCCGCGCGAAGGCGTTTGCCCAGGGCGACCCGCTGGACCCGCAAGAGGGCCACTTCTACCCGCTGTCCTCCCGCGACGCCGCAGAGATCCTGGACGAGCAGGTCAAGAAGGCCGTCGAGGAAGGTGCGACGCTGCACGTCGGCGGCGAGCTCACCGGCGACGGTGCCTACTTCACCCCCGCCGTGCTTACCGACGTCCCTGTCGGCTCCGAGTCCTACTACGCCGAGTTCTTCGGCCCCGTCGCCGAGATCTACAAGGTTGCAAGCGACGACGAGGCCGTCGAGGTGGCCAACAACTCCAACTACGGCCTGGGCGGCGCCGTCTTCTCGCAGGACGAGGAGCGCGCGAAGAAGGTGGCCAACCGCGTGGTCACCGGGATGATCCACGTCAACATCCCGCAGGCGCGCGGGCCCGAGCTGCCGTTCGGCGGCGTGAAGAACTCGGGCTTTGGCCGCGAGCTCGGCACGCTCGGCATGGACGAGTTTGTGAACAAGCAGCGCTTCTACGTCGCTGACTAGTCCCCGAACGGGTCGCGGATCCGCCCCACCAGATCCGCGACCGAGTCCACGATCTGGGTGGGGCGGTACGGGTAGCGGGCGATCTCGGCGTCGTCGCTAATGCCCGTGCGCACGAGCACGGTGCGCATACCGGCCTCCATGCCGGACTTGACGTCCGTGTCCATGCGGTCGCCGATCATCACGGTGTGCTCGGAGTGGGCGCCAATGTTGTTCAGCGCCGAGCGCATCATGACCGGGTTCGGCTTGCCCACGTAGTAGGGCTCGCGGCCAGTCACCGCGGTGATCATGGCGGCGACCGCGCCTGTCGCCGGAATAACGCCGCTGGGCCCCGGGCCGGTGAGGTCCGGGTTGGTGGCGATGAAGCGGGCGCCGCCGCGGATCAGGTTGCAGGCCGTGGTCAGCGCTTCGAAGGAATAGGTGCGGGTCTCGCCCAGCACCACGAAGTCCGGATCCGCCTCGGTGAGGATCCAGCCCATCTCGTGCAGCGCGGTGGTCAGCCCGGCCTCGCCGATCACGTAGGCAGAGGCCTCGCCGGCCTGCTGGGAGAGGAACTTCGCCGTCGCCGTGGCGGAGGTCCAGATCCGCTCCGGCTCGATGTGCAGGCCCATCCGCGTCAGCTTCGCGGACAGATCCCGCGGGGTCTGCATCGAATTGTTCGTGAGCACCATGAACGGGATGTCCTCCTCGCGCAGCCGCGCGATGAACTGGTCCGCGCCCGGAATCATGTCGCCCTCGCGGTGCAGGACGCCGTCCATGTCAGTTAAGTACGCGATACTCACTCGTGTTCCTCCAAGTACTCTGCGAGCTGGCCAACAGTCTCGTATTCATCGTAGATCTGCTCGGTCACCCGCGCGCCGAACTCGGCCTCGATCCGGATGGCCAGCTCGACTCGGTCCAGCGAGGACACGTCCACGTCCGACAGCCGCGATTCGCGGTGCACGCTGTCCTCCTCGCCGGTGATGCGCTCGATCAGCGCGGCGAGCCGGGAGAACGCGTCGGCGCCTTCGGATTCGGTGGAGGTGTCGGTTGAGGGGGCGTCGACAAGCTTGCCCAAGTCCCCGAGATTGAGGCGTTGTGAGAGTTCCATACCCTCATAATAAGGTGTAAACATGCTGCATCCGCTCGCGTACCTTCGCACCCTCACGCCCGCCGCGCGCCGCAACCTGCTGGACACGCGCGCCAAGCTGCACGACGCCGACGGCACCTACGGCCTCAGCTACGAGCGCTCGGGCACCACGCTTATCGACGCCACCGCCCACCACCCCCGCGTCCACTGGTACGAAGTCGGCCCGACCGACCCCGCGGCGCCCACCGTCATCTACGTCCACGGCTTCAACATCTCCGCGGAGACCTTTTACATGCAGGTCCGGGACGTGCGCGAGCAGTGCCCCGAGGTACGCCAGCTCCTCGTGGACCTGCCCGGCCACGGGCAGAACGCGACCGCGGCACCCGAAGCCCTGACCATCGACCACGCCGCCGACGCCTGCGTCGCCGTCCTCCGCGAGCGCGGCGCCACCGGCCCCGTGATCGTGGTGGGGCACTCGCTGGGCGGGCCGGTGTCGCTGTCCATGATGCGGCGCTACGCGGACGAATTCACCTGGGCCGGAAGCGTTCAGGTGTCCAGCGCCGTCGAGCCGTTCACCATGCAGGGCCTGCCGCAGGTGCTCGCGGGGCCGATCGGCGGGGTGCTGGAGAAGGCGGTGCGCTACACACCCGGGTTTGCCGAGGGTGTGCGCGAGATCGTCACGGACACCATCTCGCCCATCCTGGCGCTGGCATTCTACTTCCGGCCGATGCCGTACGACATCGTGGACTTTCACGCCGCCATGATCCGCGAAACACCCCTGGAGACCTACGCCGGCTACTTCCAAGACCTGCTTTCTCACTCCGAGCTGCAAGCAGGTATAGTCCTTTCTGAGATCCCTGGGTATATCCTGGTGGGAGACCGTGATGATGTCACCCCCGTCACCCAGTCGGAGAAGTTGCACGAAATCTGGCCGCGCGCGTACATGCAGGTGTTGCCGGACTCCGGGCACATGCCTCCGCTCGACGCACCCGGTGCCGTCACCACCGCCATCGTCCGCCTGATCCAAGGAGCCTAGCCGTGCTGCGAATCGCCCCCACCTCGGTCACCTGCGCCGTTGCCCTCGCCGTGGGTGCGAGCGCCGTCGTCGCGCCCGCAGCACAGGCCGCCGAGGCAATGAAGGACGCCTACCAGCCCTACGTTTCCGCGGAGCCGCAGGTGGTGCGCACCGTCCCGGGGCAGTGGATCAGCACCTCAGCCTTCTTCGACCTCGAGGGCATGCCCGACGGGGCGACCTGGAAGCTGATCGCGCAGGACAACCTGACCAAGCCGCTGATGACCAAGCGTGAGAAGGACCAGCTGCAGGTCAACCTCACCCATTCGCGCCCCACCCTGGTGCACGCTGGGCCGAACACCTCGGACAAGGTGGACATCCGCATCAACTACCCGGACGGCTCGACTGAGATCGTGCAGGTGACCCCGAAGCTCACGCCCACCAGCGAATACCTCTACGAGCCGCTGTATGACTCCGTTGAGGGCGACCCCGGCCAGAAGCTGACCATCTCGCCGTTCAACCTGTACGAGACGCCGCTTGGCAGCGACGTGAACAGGTGGCACGTCGAGTCCTCCGAGAAGTGGAACGTGCACGTGGACGAGCACGGGACCGTCACCACGACGATCCCCAAGGACACGGCGTGGGGCTCCGAGTTCGCCGTCACCACGACCTACCCAGACGGGACCACCGACAACACGACGTTCGTGGTGAGCAACACCGGCAAGGGCGTGAGCAAGGGCACGGGTACTGCAGGTACTACCGGCACCGGGAAGCCGACGGAGCCCGGGCGCACCGGGACCGCGCAGGCAGGATCCTCAAGCGCGCAGGTGGCGGCCCTGGTCATCGGGCTGATTGCCGCCATCGGTGGCGCCGTCGCGTTCCTACTCCCGCAGCTGGCGGGTATTTTTGGCGACGGCATCACCGTCCCCACGCGCTCGGCCTAGAGTGTGAGCCTCGGGCGCGCCTGATGCGCGCTGTTTCCTGAAACGCGGGACGCCCCCGCCGCGCGTGGCGCGGCGGGGGCGTGGCGTCGATAAGCGGGGAGCCCTTAGTGGGTGCCGCCATTCGGGTTCGGCTCGGTCGGGTCGTCGATGTGCAGGTCCTTCGCTGCCTGGGCGGCGACGGACTTGTCAATCTTGCCTTCGTTGGCCAGGCCGAGGAGGGCGGCGACGGCCATAGACTCCGCGTCGATGTTGAAGTAGCGACGGGCACCCTCGCGGGTGTCCGCGAAGCCGAAGCCGTCCGCGCCGAGCACGATGTACTGGCCCGGTACGTAGGCGCGGATCTGCTCCTGCAGGCTGGTGGTGAAGTCCGAGGTGGCGATGTACGGGCCCTCGGTCTGCTTCAGCTGCGTGGTGGCGAACGCCTCGCCGGCGTCCTCACCCGGGTGGAGCAGCTGTTCCTTGGCAACGCGCGCGCCGTCGCGGGCCAGCTCGACCCACGAGGTGACCGAGTAGATCGCGGCGCCGACGTTGTACTGCTCCTGCAGGATCTCCTGTGCGCGCAGCGCCTGCTGCATGCCCACGCCGGAGGCGAGCAGGGAGACGTTGTGCTCCTTCTTCTCGCCCTCGTCGTAAAGGTAGATGCCCTTGTGCAGGCCCTCGACGTCCAGGTTCTCCGGGCGGGCCGGCTGGTGGGTCGGCTCGTTGTAGACGGTGATGTAGTACATCACGTTCTCGTCCTCGCCGGAGCCCTTACCGTACATGCGCTCGATGCCCTTGGACACCAGGTACGGCATCTCGTAGGCGAACGCCGGGTCGTAGGTGACCACGGCCGGGTTGGTGGAGGCCAGGACGGGGGAGTGGCCGTCCATGTGCTGCAGGCCCTCGCCGGTCAGGGTGGTGCGGCCTGCGGTGGCGCCGATGATGAAGCCGCGGGCCATCTGGTCACCAGCAGCCCAGAAGTTATCGCCGGTGCGCTGGAAGCCGAACATGGAGTAGAAGATGTACATCGGGATCATCGGCTCGCCGTGGGTAGCGTAGGACGTACCGGCGGCGATGAAGGATGCGGAGGAGCCGTCCTCGTTGATGCCCTCGTGCAGGATCTGGCCCTGCGGCGACTCACGGTAGGACAGCTGCAGGTCGTGGTCGACCGGCACGTAGTTCTGGCCCTTCGGGTTGTAGATCTTCTGCACCGGGAACCAGGAGTCCAGGCCGAAGGTGCGGGCCTCGTCCGGGATGATCGGGACAACGCGCTTGCCCAGCTCCTTGTCGCGCATCATGGCCTTGAAGGTACGTACAAGCGCCATGGTGGTCGCGACCTTCTGCTTGCCCGAGTCCTTGAACATGGCCTTGTAGGTCTTTTCAAAGTCGGCCTGCTCAAGCGGCGTGTACTGCTCGCGGCGCTCCGGCAGGAAGCCGCCGAGCTCCTTGCGACGCTCCTTGAGGTACTTGATCTCTTCTGCGTCCTCGCCCGGGTGGTAGTAGGGCGGCATGTAGGGATCCTTCTCCAGCTCTTCGTCGGAGATCGGGATTTCCTGCTTGTCACGGAACTGCTTGAGGTCCTCGAGCGTGAGGTTCTTCATCTGGTGGGTCGCGTTGCGGCCCTCGAAGTTGTGGCCGAGCCCGTAGCCCTTGATGGTGTGCGCGAGGATGACGGTCGGCTTGCCCTTGGTCTCCAGTGCGCGCTTGTAGGCGGCGTAGACCTTGCGGTAGTCGTGGCCGCCGCGGCGCAGCGCCCAGATCTCCTCGTCGGTCATGTCCTCGACGAGCTTCTTCGTGCGCTCGTCGCGGCCGAAGAAGTGCTCGCGGACGTAGGCGCCATCGTTGGCCTTGAAGGTCTGGTAGTCACCATCCTTCGTGGTGTTCATGATGTTGACCAGCGCGCCGTCCTCGTCCTTCTCCAGCAGCTCGTCCCACTCGCGGCCCCACACGACCTTGATGACGTTCCAGCCAGCGCCGATGAAGAAGGTTTCCAGCTCTTGGATGATCTGGCCGTTGCCGCGCACCGGGCCGTCGAGACGCTGCAGGTTGCAGTTGATCACGAAGGTGAGGTTGTCCAGCTCATACAGCGACGCCATCTGGAGCAGGCCGCGGGACTCCGGCTCGTCCATCTCGCCGTCGCCGAGGAAGGCCCAAACGTGCTGCTCGTCGGTGTCCTTGATGCCGCGGTCCTGCAGGTACTTGTTAAAGCGTGCCTGGTAGATCGCGTTCATCGGGCCAAGGCCCATGGACACGGTCGGGTACTCCCAGAACTCGGGCATGCCGTGCGGGTGCGGGTAGGACGGCATGCCGCCCTGCGGGCGGGAGTGCTCCTGGCGGAAACCGTCCAGGTCGTCCTCGCTCAGGCGGCCTTCGAGGAACGCGCGGGAGTACATACCCGGGGAGGCGTGGCCCTGGAAGAAGACCTGGTCGCCGCGCTGCTCCGCGTCCTTGCCGTGGAAGAAGTGGTTGAAGCCGACCTCGTAGAGTGCGGCCGCAGAGGCGTAGGTGGAGATGTGGCCGCCGACCTTCACGCCCGGGCGCTGCGCGCGGTGCACCATGATGGCGGCGTTCCAGCGCATCCAACGGCGGTAGCGCTTCTCAATCTGCTCGTCGCCCGGGAACTCGGGCTCCATGGTGGTGGGGATGGTGTTGACGAAGTCGGTCGAGGACAGTGCGGGCAGGTGGACGCGCTTGGCGTTCGCTCGCTCGAGCAGGCGCAGCATGAGGTAACGCGCGCGCTCGGGGTCAGATTCCTCGAGCAGGCCGTCGAGCGAGTCCATCCACTCTTGGGTCTCTTCCGGGTCGCTGTCGTGTAGGTAAGACGCCACACCGTCGCGAATCAGCTCGATGTTTGACGCTTTGGCCTTGTCTTTCTCAGCCACGAGAAATCCTCCCTAAATGGTTGGGCAATGTTTCCTCCCACATTACTTGGTTTTTTGTTTTTGCCCCTGCGCGGGGGCAGTTGCTTATCGACGCCCCCATTTCCCCTTTCACCCATCACTCCCATCACAACAGATGTAAGCTCTATTGCACTGTCGTTCATTACCAAACATGGAGGAAACAAGACTTTGGGCGCCGCAGGTGTCAACACGTACGCAGACCGCTTGGGTATTCACGCCGACGACATCGTGCAGGAGATCGGCTGGGACGAAGACGCCGATTCCTCCATCTCGGAGGCCATCGAGGACGCGGTCGGCGAACAGCTTCTGGACGAGTCCACCGACGAGCTCTGCGATGTCGTCCTGCTCTGGTTCCGCTCCGACGACGGCGACCTCGTCGACGCGCTCATGGATGCCATCCGCAACCTCGGCGACTCCGGCCGCGTCTGGCTCATGACCCCGGGCGCCTCCAAGCCCGGCGGCGTCCACCCGGGCGAGATCTCCGAGTCCGCCCAGCTCGCCGGCCTAATGCAGACCAAGGCCGACCGCTTCGGCGAATGGCAGGGCTCCTGCCTCACCCCCGCGGGCACCAAGAAGTAGCGTCGAGTCACGGCGTGACCTGCGCGTTAGGCGGCCGTGGCAAGTTCTGCTAACCTTTACCGCTAGCGCGCCGTTAGCTCAGCTGGGAGAGCAACTGGTTTACACCCAGTAGGTCGGGGGTTCGAGCCCCTCATGGCGCACAGCCTGGAAGCCGTCTCCCGCCCCATCCCGGGGCCGGGAGGCGGCTTTCGTCGTGCCGGTGGGCGCGGGGCGGGGGCGGTGCGGTCAGGTCCTCGGGGCGCTCAGTTTTGCAGATACCGATAGTAAGACCCCGATTTCGTTGCTTTAGGGCTGCGTTCTCGTCATGCTGGTATCGGTATTTGGCGAAGCGGGGGGCGCAACCGGAGCACATCAGGGCGCAACCGAGGTGCGCCAGGCGCGCGCCGGCAGCCCCACCCGGACCACGCGCACTCCGCGCTCAGGCCGCCCACTAGCCTGGAGGGAACAGTCGCGCGACGCGGAGGAGGATGTCAGCGATGGGCCAGGGCAGCGGGTATGCGGTCATCGACCTCGAGACCACGGGGTTTGGCAAGTTCGACCGGATCGTGGAGATCGGCGTCGTCCAGCTGGGGCCGGACCTGTCGGCGGAGCGGACGTGGCGGACGCTGGTGCAGCCCATGCGTGACATCCCCAACACGCACATCCACGGCATTTCCGCGACCGATGTGGTTGACGCGCCGACGTTCGACCAGGTCGCAGACGAATTGCGCGGTCTGCTGCAGGGGCGCACGCCGGTCGCCCACAACGCGTCGTTTGAAAAGCGGTTCCTGCAGACCGAGCTGGCCAGGGCGGGGATGGCCAACTGGGTGCCGGAGGCGTGGGTCGATACGATGCGGCTGGCCAGGGAGTATATGGGCGTCGGCAAGCTGAGCGAAGCTCTCGCGCTGGCGAACATCACGAACAAGCGGGCGCACTCCGCGTTGGCGGACGCCGAGGCCACGGCGGAGCTGCTGCGGTACTTCTACAGCCAGCAGGCGCGGCAGGCGGGCACGCGGATTGAGCAACTGTCGCGCGCACTGCCGTCGAGCGGCGAGTGGGGCGAGGAGGCGTATCGGCGCAGGCTGGCGCACGCGCTCAAGGACAAGGAGATCACCCGCGCTGAAGCCCGCCTGCTCGAGGCCGCCGCGACCGGGTTGGCGGCGGAGGACGTCGAGGCGATCAACGAGGAGTTCACCCGGCAGCTCGTCGTCGAGGCCTGGGCCGATGGGGCGATCACCGACGATGAGCGCGCGGAGCTGCTCGCGGTCGCCGAAGCCCTGGGCGTGAACACAGCCGGCCTGCTCGAAGACCCGCAATCTGACGACGACGGCGTTGTGCTCAAGCCCGGCGACCGGGTCGCGCTCACCGGCGCGCTGGACATCCCGCGCGACGCGTGGACCGAGCGCGCCACCGCCGCGGGCCTGGACGTGGGCGGGGTGACCAAGACGTGCGCGGTGCTCGTCGCCGCCAACCCCGACTCCATGAGCGGCAAGGCGCGCAAGGCCCGCGAGTACGGCGTGCCCATCGTGAAGGAGGCGAGGTTTGCCCAGCTCATTGCCGTAATGGACTCAGGCGGTGCGGGGGCGATTATCGACGCCACCGCCACCGCCCCCTTCTCCTGGCTCACCCCCGAGGACACGCAACGGACGGGCGCGTCGCCGGCGCAGATCGCGGCGCTGTGGATCGCACGCAACCCCGAACGCCCGCTGTACGAGATGTCCGCCCACCTCCGCCCGGAGCACCGGCCCGAGGCGACGGGCACCGGGATTGACAAGTACCTCGATGCCTGGCGCGAGCAGCATCCGCTGATGCTCAAGGCCAGCGCCGCCGACCTGCTTCAGCTGCGCGGCGTGGGGGAGAAGCGCTGCAACAAGCTCGTAGAGCTCGTCGTGGAGCTCGCCGCCGACGGCGCGCCCGAGCCGGCGGCGCCTGAAGCGATGAAAGAGCCAGCGCCGGAGCCGCTCCCGCGCCCGGTGGCCACCCCGGTGCCGGGGAGTCCGTACGCGTACTCGGCTGCGGATGAGTTGTTTGAAGACCCGTTGGCGTCGTCAAGCACCCCGGCGAGCGCCCCGCCTAGCGCGGTGGCCGTGCCGGACGAGGCGCCGCCGGCGAAGAAGCGGAACGGCGCTGCGCGGGTGTGCAAGTGGTCGGCGATCACGATGGCCGTGACCGCCGTACTGATCATCGTGCTCGGTGCCGGGCTGGGAATGCCGGGCGAGCACCCGGTCGCGATTACGGTCGCGCTCGTGTTCATGGGGGCGGCGCTCAGCACGATCCTGTCCGGGTTCGTCGCCGTGATTAAACTGCTGCGGAAGTAGCCCCCGCGAACGTCGCGGTGTCGATGACGAAGCGGAACTTCACGTCGCCCGCCACGACGCGCTCGTAGGCGGCGTCGACGTCGTCCACGCCGATCTTCTCAATCACCGCGCCGATGCCGTGTTCCGCGCAGAAGTCGAGCATCTCCTGGGTCTCGGCGATGCCACCGATGTTGTTGCCGGTCAGGACCTTGCCGCCTCCGACCAGGCTGCCCATGTGTACGCCCAGCTGCTCCGGCGGCAGGCCGACGACGGACATGATGCCGCGCGGCTTGAGGAGCTGCAGGTAGTCATCGAGCGAGTAGTGCGCGGAGATGGTGGACAGGATCACGTCGAACTCGCCGCAGTGGTTGGCAAAGAAGTCCTCGTCCTCGCCGGTGGCCAGCACGTGGTGGGCGCCGAGCTCGTACGCCTCCTTCTCCTTGCGCAGCGAGCGCGAGATCACGGTGACCTCGGCGCCCTTCGCGGTGGCGATTTGCACGCCCATGTGGCCGAGCCCGCCGAGCCCGACGATGGCCACCTTGTCGCCTTCCTTCACGTTCCAGCGGGCGAGCGGCCCGTAGGTGGTGATGTCGGCGCAGAGGAGGGGCGCGGCGACGTCGAAATCCAGCCCGTCGGGGATCGTGCACACAAACCCCTCGTTGACCACGACTTTCTCGGCGTAGCCGCCCTGGGTGATCGTGCCGTCGACGTCCTCGGAGTTGTACGTGCCCACGTTTCCGTTGAGACAGTTCTGTTCCTGGCCGTTCTTGCACTGCTCGCACTCGCCGCAGGAGTTGACCAGGCAGCCGACGCCCACGCGGTCGCCGACCTTGAACTTGGTCACCTTGCTGCCCACCGCTTCGACCACGCCCGCGATCTCGTGGCCCACGGTGAGCGGGAAGTGGGCCTCGCCCCACTCGTTGCGGATCGTGTGGATGTCGGAGTGGCAGATACCCGCGGCCTTGATGTCAATGACCACGTCGTCTTCGCGCGGGTCGTGGCGCTCGATCTCGACGACCTTGAACGGTGCGTCGGGGCTGACTTTCTGCAGGACTTTGCTGGTGATTGTCATGTCACCAACCCTACGCGTCTGCTTCGGACTCCGCAGCCAGGACCGTGAGCAGGTTGTCAATCGCCGTGTTGCGCTCCGCCGCCCGCGCGGCGGCGGCGGTGACCGGCTTCTTTGCATCCGGGGAGGTGTGCGGCGCGGGGCGGCCGTGCGCAACGCCCGCATCCGTGCCGGTCTCCGGCGTGAGGTAGATGATCGCGGTGTCGCCGTCGGCGGTGGCGAAGAGGGCGGCCTCCCCGCCCGTCGGCAGTGCGGCGGCGATGAGGTCGGGGACCAGCCCGCGCGACCCGTTCACACGGTCCGGCTCCCAGCCGCCGTTCGCCAGGTCGTAGGAGACATCGACCACGTCCCACTCGCCGAACTGGAGGCGCAGCGTGCCGGCGGTGGCGGAGCCCGGGTCGGGCACGACGGCGACGTCGCGTAGGTCCGTGCCGGCGGGGTCGCAGATCGCGTGCACGTAGGCCGGCAGCTGCGCGTGCGTGGTGGGGATGCGGGGACCGTCGAGGCCGTCGGAGAAGGTGACGGAGGTGAAGAAGGGGTGGGCGTCGGCGTCGATAAGCGAGAGCACCGTTGTCGCGGGGGCGACGCGGAAGCCCTCGAGGTCGTCGCAGACGCCGTCCTCAACGTCGGCGATCTCGATGCCGGGGGCGAGCGTGAGCCCGGCGCGGCGGAAAAGGTCCAGGTGGGCGGCGAGAATGTCGTGGTCGGTGACGGTCAGTTGCGGTGGCATCGGGATCCTTCCTGCGCCGGGGTCAGCGTTCCTCCTGCCTATCGTAGGCGCGCTGCCACGGGTTGCGCCGACCGTCGCCGTAGCGCGCCCGCGACCGCGCAGGGGCCGGGGGCATTGGGGCATGCTTTTCCACGCCACCCTCACCCTCCTCATCCGCAGACTCGGGGTCGGGCCCGGGGCCGGAGGCGGGGGCGTCGAGAAGCATTTGCTCCTGCTCCTCGCGGAAGCGGCGGCGCTCGCGGGTCTCGGCGACGATGAAGTAGATGAGGCCCGCCGGCGCCATGATGCCGAACGCGATCCACTGCAGGCCGTAGGAGAGGTGGTTGCCGGTCTCGAGCACCGGCAGCGGGATGGCGGTGAGCTCGCCGGGCTGGCCGGAGAGCAGCTGCAGGTAGGGGGCGACCGGCTCGGTGCCGGTGAGCTCGCCGACCTGGGCGGGGGCGATGGAGTAGACCATGTCGTAGCCCTGGTCCTGCATCGGCGTCTTGGAGTGCGTGGGCTCGCCCGCCAGGAGCATGGCTTCCAGCGTGACGTCGCCGGTGGGGGCAGGCGCGATGTCGGGCACCTGGGTGGAGTTCTCGGCGGGGACCCACCCGCGGTTGACCAGGATGGTGGGGCCGTTGTCCAGCGCGAAGGGGGTGAGGACCTGGAAGGCGGGGTTGCGGTCCACGGGGCGCAGGCGCAGCAGCACGGTGCGGTCTAGGTAGTGGCCGGTGGCGGTGACGCGGGCCCACTCGCTGTCCTGGCTGATGGTGCCGTCCGCTCCGAGCAGGTTAGAAAGCGGGACCGGGTCGTGGTCGAACGCTTCGCTGATGTGCTCGTTGCGCTGCTCGAGCGCCTCGTTCTTCCCCAGCTGCCAGGGGGCGAGGAAGGTGAACGCGTAGTAGGAGAACAGGGCGATCAGGATCGCGGCGATGATCCAGCCCGGGGTGAGAAAGGTTTTCCACCACCGCTTCTCGACGGTTCCGCGCGTGCCGTCTCGCTTCTGTTCTCGTTCCTGTTCGCCCTTCACGCTGGCCTAGTTTAGTCGGTGCGGGGCTGGGACTGAACCCGGTCGCGGACCCAGGCGACGATGCCGTCGGCGGCGGCCTCGATCTGCTCTCGCGTGGTGGTAAAGCCGGCCGGGCCGCCGTAGTAGGGGTCGGCGACCCCGGCGCCCTCGGGCGCGGCGGGGTCGAAGGAGCGGATCAGGCGCACGCGCTGCTCCGGTACGCCGCGCGCGACGAGCTCGGAGACGTGGTTGGTATCCAGGGCGACGATGAGGTCCGCGTCGAAGCGGTCGCCACCGAACTGCGCGGCTCTGTGCTGCGAGCCGTTGTAGCCGTGTGCGGCGAGCTCGGCTTGCGCGCGCTCGTCCGCCGGGCCGCCGACGTGCCAGCCGCCGATGCCAGAGGAAGTGACGCGGACATCGCCACCCAGTCCCGCTGCGGTGAGCGCGTCGCGCACGATGACCTCGGCCATCGGCGAGCGGCAGATGTTGCCGGTGCAGACGAAGTCGATGTGCAAGGGGTTAGCAGTACTCACGGACAATGTCCTCCAGTTCAGTCGACGTGTGCGCCACGTAGGTGGCCTGTTCCCATTCTTCTTTGGCGCCGTAGCCCCAGGTCACGGCTATGGACGGCAGGCCGAACTCGGCCGCGCCGGCGAAGTCGTGAATCCGGTCGCCCACCATCACCGGGTGGTACGGGTCCGCGTTGTCCAGCACATGTTGGATGACCTCGATCTTCGTGCTGCGCCCGGCGTCCCAGTTCGCCGCGCCGAGGAAGTCGATGTGCTCAAGCACGCCCGCGCGCTCCAGCGCCAGCCGCGCGAAGTGCTCGCTTTTCGACGTCGCCGTGCACACCTTCCACCCCTCGTCCTTCCACCGGGCGATGAGCTCCGCCATGCCGTCGAAGACGGTGAAGCGCTGCCAGCCCTCGCTGCTCATGTAGTCGGAGTACGCCTGCATGGCACGCTCGACCTGGTCGGGTCCCAGGCCTGCTGCCGCCATGGAGTCGCGCATCGGCGGACCGGGGATGCGGCGGATGAAGTCCTCGGCGGGGCGCGCCGCGCCCACCGAGTCGAGCCCGCGGAGGAATCCCTCGCGGATGCCGGGATAGGAATCGATGATGGTGCCGTCCACGTCAAGCAGGATGGTGTCCTGCCCGCCGTTGTTTGCTGTATCAATCACGGACCCCAGCATGGCAAATTTGTAGGCTGGGTGCCATGACTGTTGTAGCTGATGTTGTCCGCGCCCTGGAGACCGCCTACCCGCCGCAGCTGGCCGAGAGCTGGGACAAGGTGGGGCTGGTCTGCGGGGACCCGGACGCGGAGGTGTCCAAGGTGGCCTTCGCCCTCGACTGCACGCTGGAGGTGGCGCAGGCCGCGGTGGACGCGGGCGCGCAACTCCTCGTGGTCCACCACCCGCTGCTGCTGCGAGGGGTGAGCTCCGTGGCGGCGAACACCCCGAAGGGCAAGGTGGTCCACACCCTGATCGCGGGCGGGTGCGCCCTGTTCGCCGCACACACGAATGCGGATTCCGCCCGGCCTGGCGTGTCCGATAAGCTCGCCGAGCTGGTGGGCATCACCCCGGGCCGCCCGATCAAGCCCATCTTCCTCGACGGCACCGACCGCTGGGGCGTCCACGTGCCGCCCGCCGACGCCGACAGCGTCAAGCGCGCGCTGTTCGACGCCGGCGCCGGCGCGATTGGCAACTACCGCGAGTGCGCGTTCAGCCACGACGGCACCGGCGAGTTCACCCCCGTCGAGGGCGCCGACCCCACCGACGGCGAGGTGGGCGCGCACTTCACCGCGCCCGAGGTCCGCGTCGAGTTCGTCGCCCCCACGCGCTTGCGCGCCTCGCTTATCGACGCCCTCCGCGCCTCCCACCCCTACGAGGAACCCGCCTTCGACATCGTCCAGATGGCGCAGCCCGCGGGCACGCGCGAGCTGGAGCACGCCTACGGGCTCGGCCGCGTGGGCGAGCTGCCTGAGCCGATGACGCTGCGCGAGTTCACGCAGCAGGTGGCCGACGCGCTGCCGGAAACGGTGTGGGGCGTGCGCGCTGCGGGGGACCCGGACCTGCTGGTGCGGCGCGTCGCGGTGTCCTCGGGGGCGGGGGATGGGTTCCTCGGTGACGTCGCAAAGCTTGGCGTTGACGTATACGTGACCTCGGACCTGCGGCACCACCCGGTGGACGAACACCTGCGCGCGGGCGGGCCCGCCGTGATTGATACGGCGCACTGGGCGAGCGAGTTTCCGTGGACGGAGCAGGCGGCGAGTATCGTTGAGCCGCTAGGCGTGCAGACGCAGGTGCTGGACATCCGCACCGATCCGTGGACGGTGTCTGCACACCCCGGACGCCCCGGGGAAGAGAAGTAAAACAAGGGAGGAGTACCCGTGAAGCTTTCCGCAGAGGAGCAGCCGATCCTGCTCGAGTTGGCCAAGGCGGACCGCGTGGCCGCGCACCCGGACTCGGCGCGGCCGGAGGAGCAGGAGCTGGAGAGGCTGCTCAAGGAGCGCAAGGACCTGCAAGCGGCGTCGGCCGCCGCGCAGATGGCCGTGGACGACATGGAGCTGGAGATCCTGCGCATCCAGGAGGACGAGCGCAAGCTGAAGAAGCGCGAGATTGATGACAAGCGCCAGCTCGGCGCCGAGACCAACCCGGAGCGCCGCAAGGACCTGGAGCACGACCGCTACGCGGCGAAGTCGCGCATCGCGGACCTGCTCTCCGAGCTCAAGGAGGCGCACAACGAGATCGCCGCGCTGCGCAACAACCGCGACAACCACGGCGCGCGCCTGGACGAGGCGGACCGCAAGGTGGAGGCCGCCCGCCGCGCCGTTGAGGCGCTGCCGGACCGCGAGCAGGTGGACACCGCCGCGCTGCGCCACAAGCTCCCCGACGACGTCCTCGAAGTCTACGACGAGATGGGCGCCGCCGCGTTCAACGGCCGCACCTGCAACGCCTGCTTCATCCAGCTGCCCGCCTCCGAGCGCGCCGCGGTGATGGGCACGCCCGCCGACGAGATTCCCACCTGCCCGAACTGCGGCGCCTTGCTCGTGCGCGTGCGCCTCACCCCAGACGAGGCTGCGGCCCGCACCGGCCTGACCATCGAGGAGTAGGGGAGCCGATGAAGGTCAGCGTCTTTACTGACGGCGGCTCGCGCGGCAATCCCGGCGTGGCCGGCTCCGGCGCAGTTGTCTACGGCGAGGGCGGGGAGACCCTCGCCGAGATCGTCTACGTGGTGGGCTCCAAGTCCTCCAACAACGTCGCCGAATACCACGGCCTGCTGCGCGGCCTCGAGGCCGCCGCCGAGCTGGGAGCCACCGAGGTGGCGGTGTCCATGGACTCCAAGCTCGTTGTCGAGCAGATGAACGGCCGCTGGAAGATCAAGCACCCTGACATGCAGAAGCTCGCCGTCAAGGCCCGCAAGCTCGCCGGCGGCTTCGACCGCGTCACCTACACCTGGGTGCCGCGCGCGAAGAACAAGAAGGCCGACGAGCTGTCCAACAAGGCGATGGACGCCGCCACGAAGGACGGCACGCCCCGCATCGTGGAGGACGCAAGCCTGCACAGCGGGCCGCTTGCCGACGCCACCGCCACCCCCAAGGCGCCGAAAACCCGCGCCGCTTCCGCCACCGCGGCCGCCGGTCACCCCGGCGCGCTGGTCTACGGCAACAGCGGCGCAACCCGCACACGCTTCATCCTGCTGCGCCACGGGCAGACCGCGCACTCCGCAGAGCACCGCCTCTCCGGCACCTCCAACCCGGAGCTGACCGAGCTGGGCCGCGCGCAGGCGCGCCGGGCCGCCGGGGCGCTCACCGCGCTGGCGCAAGAGTCGCAGTTTGGGCCCATCGACGCGATCGTCGCCTCGCCGCAGGCGCGCGCCCAGCAGACCGCGGAAGCTGCGGCCGACGCGCTCGGGTTCGACGCGTTTGCAACCAACGACGGATTCCGAGAGATCAACTTCGGCGACTTCGAGGGGCTGACGAGGGACGAGGCCCGGGGGAAGTTTCCGCAGGAGTTTGGGGAATGGGAGGCGTCGGTAAGCAAGGCCCCGCCGCGGGGCGAATCGCTCGCCGCGCTGCACCGACGGGTGACCCGCGCGCGGCTGAAGCTGCAGGAGGAGCGCGCCGGGCAGACCATCCTGGTGGTCAGCCACATGATGCCGATCAAGAGCGTGATCCGGCAGGGGCTCGGCGCCGGGGCGGAGGTGTTCAAGCACACCTACCTGGACCTGGCCGGCGTGTCCGTGGTGGATTTCTACGACGATTTTGGTGTCGTACGCTGCGTCAACGATGTCGCGCACCACAGGTAAGGTACAATGACGGCTTGCGAATGAGTCGGCCGGGTGACCGCGGCCGCCCGAACCGCCGCGCATGCGGGCTGGCGGGTGGCCGAGGAAAGTCCGGACTCCACAGGGCACGGTGGTTGCTAACGGCAACCCGGAGTGATCCGCGGGAAAGTGCAACAGAAAGTAGACCGCCTCGCGCTTGTCGCGGGGTAAGGGTGAAAGGGTGCGGTAAGAGCGCACCGGCGCTGGTGGTGACATCGGCGGCCAGGTAAACCCCACCGGGAGCAAGGCAAGAACCGCTGCGCGTGCGCAGGGGTCGTCGGACGCGATGAGGCTGCCCGCCCATGTTCGAAGGTAGCTGCTTGAGGCGCCCAGCGATGGGTGGCCCAGATGGATGGTCACCGCCCCGTCCGGGGCACAGAATCCGGCTCATAGGCCGGCTCATTCGCACTGCGCGCTCCCGCAGACTCTGGCACGATGGCGGGGTATGAAACTGTATGCCGCGCCGCTGAACTTTCGCGCTATCGCGAGCGAATTTTCCGTCCCCACCGATTTTCCGCCGCAGGTGCTCGAGGAAGCGACGCAGCTCACCGATCGGTTCGCCGGGCAGCGTATCGACGCCCGCTCGATCCCCCTTGTCACCATCGACCCAGTCGGCTCCCGCGACCTGGACCAGGCGGTGCACATCGCCGAGCGCGGCGAGGGAGGCGGCGGCTACACCGTCACGTACGCGATCGCGGACGTCGCCGCCTTCGTGGAGCCGGGCGGGGCGGTGAAGGATGAGTCGCTGCAGCGCGGCCAGACCATCTACCTTCCCGACGAGCCGGCCCGCCTGCACCCGCCGAGCCTGAGCGAGGGTTCCGCTTCGCTGCTGCCGGACGTGGACCGGCCGGCGGTGTTGTGGACGTTCGAGCTGGACCAGGACGGAGAGGTGGACAGCGCTCACGTCGAGCGCGCCCTGGTGCGCTCGGTGGCCCGGCTGGACTACGACGGGGTGCACGAGGACTTCGCGCGGGGGGAGCCGCACGCGTCGATACGCTTGCTCCCGGAGGTCGGCCAGCTGCGGCAGCGCAGCTCGCTGCGGCGCGAGGCGATCAACCTACGGCTGCCCAGCGTGCGCGTGGTCGGCGAGGGCGGGACCTTCGAGCTGGTCATCGAGCCGCGCCACCCCGTCATGGACTACAACTCGGAGATCTCCCTGCTCACCGGCATGGTGGCGGGCAACATGATGGTGGAGGCTGGCGTCGGGTTCCTGCGCACGCTCGGGCCCGCGACCGGTGAGGCGGAGGCCGAGTTCCGGCGCGAGGCGTCGAACCTGGGCTACGAGGTCGGCAGCAACATCGGTGAGTTCCTCGCCGGGATCGACGCGGACACCCCGCGCGGGATGGCCATGATGCGCGAGGCGCAGAAGCTGTTGCGCGGCGCGGGCTACGTGGACCTGTCGGAGAAGGAGCCGGAGGTACACGCGGGCATCGGCGGCTACTACAGTCACGTCACCGCGCCGCTGCGCCGGCTGGTCGACCGCTACGCCACCGAGGTCTGCCTGGCTATCTGCGCGGGCACGGAGGTGCCGGAGTGGGTGCGCGAGGACGCACCAAGGGTGATGAAGACGATGGGGCGGACGTCCCAGCTGGCCAACACCGTGGACAAGGCGTGCCTGAACCTGACCGAGGCGACCGTGCTCGAGCCGTGGGTCGGCCACAACTTCGAGGGCGTGACGCTCACGGTCAACGAGGAGGACCGCGCCCGCATCTTCATCGCGGACCCGCCGGTGCTCGCCCCGTCCGTCGGCGCGCCGGGGGAGGGCACGGAGACGAAGTTTTCGCTCGTGCTTGCCGACGCCACCCAGCGCGAAGTCTCCTTCGCCTGGCCCGCCGACTAGGTCTGCCGACTAGGTTTGCCGGCTAGGACGCGGGGGCGTCCTCGAGGCGCGCGGTGGTGCCCGGCGTGATCTCGACGACGTCGAACTGCTCGGCCATGCGGCGGGCGAACTCGTCCGCGTCCCGGCGCGGCACGAGCGCGAGCACCGCCCTGGAGGTGCCGGTGGCCGCGGGCCGTGCCGCGAGCGCGCCCCGCTCGCGGCACAGGGCCACGAGCTCGGTGGGGACAGTGAGTCCGCGCAGCTCGGTTGGCGAGTTCACCAGGGCGAACAGGTCGTTGGTGTGGCGAGAGCGCAGCGCCCTGGCTACGGCCATGCTGCGCAGCGTCTCCGCCTCGCAGAAGTGGACCCACGCCCGTGCCGTCTCCGGCGCTGGCGCGGTGGTGTCGCCGACGGTGTGGCGCGCCTGGACCCACTCGACGACGCGCTCGATGGCGTCGGGCAGCTTGCGCAGCGAGTGGACGCCGAAGTTGGCGCACGCCGCGCTGATGAACGCGCGGTGGGTGGCGATGCCCTCCACCTGGCCCGCGTCCGCCTCACCGAACGTCTCCGCGACGGAGAAGATGCGCACGCCCTCGCGGGTCGGGTGCGGCGCCTCGGTGAGCGAGCCGTCCGCGTAATCGATCACGGCGATGCCGTTGCCGGTGGCGCGCAGGGCCGCGGTGTGGCGGGAGCGCAGGCCGTTGAGCGACGAGTACGTCTCCACCGCGTGGGCGGCGATGTCGGCGAGGCGGGCGCGGAAGGGCGCGTCGTTGATGTCGCCGTGCCCGGCGGCGAGGGCGAGGCACATGGCCGAGTCCGCGGCCCAAAGCGCCCCGAGCCCGGCGCCCAGCGGGATGTCGGAAACGACCGTCACGTCCAGGCCCGCCGTTTCTCGCGAGAGCACCTGTCGTTGGATCAGCTGGTGGACCAGGCCGGCCCACCGCTTGCCCAGGGGGTGGTCGGCGCCGTCGGGGTCGCCGAGCGGGGCGGTGGTCAGGACCGGCTCCGAGCCCGGCGCGGAGGCCGCGAAGCGGAGCTTATGGTCGTCGCGCGGGCTTACCGCCACCGCGGCGCGCAGCCCGCCGAGCCCGATGAGCGTGGCGCCGCCGAAGTGGTCCACGTTTTCCCCGGCGAGGATCCACGTTGCCGGGGCGGATGCGACGTGTGTCGGCTGCGCGCCAACGCGCCGTTCGTGCTCCTTGCGAGCGCGTTCCACCAGGTCGGATGGTTGGGCGTCGGGGGCAGGCCACAAAGACATAAAGCGTTCTCCACTCTGCGCAAAGGGGGATTGGTACGAGGAAACTCCAGACTACCAACCGCCGTCGGCGGGTATGGTGGGGCAAAATGTCCACCGTTTGCGGCCCACCGCGAACCCCCGGAATACACGAAGGAGCCGACCATGGCAGACGAAAAGTTCTACTTCAACCCGTCCACCGGCGAGGTCACCCAGGGCAAGGTTGCGTCCTGGGACAACCGCATGGGCCCGTACGACACCCGCGAGGAGGCGGAGCGCGCCCTGGAGACCGCGGCGCAGCGCAACCAGGTCGCAGACGACCAGGACGAGGCCTGGGAGGACTAGGACGCGAGCCCCACGGCTCTACACCTGCTTGAATGCCTTCTTGATGTCCTTGATCGCCTTCGGGTAGCCCTCGAGCGCCGCGCGTCCGATCTCCAGTTCTCGCTGGTAGAGGATGCCGTACGCGAAGGTGTCCTCGCCGCGGTCGCGCGCCGCCCGGGCGAGGCGCTCGATGTGCTCGCGCGCGGTCACCGCGTCCTGGAAATCGCCGAGGATGGTCTGCAGCCGCTTGCACGCCTTGGCCAGCGGCCCAGTCTTCAGGCCCGCGTCCTTGGCGGCCACCGCGGCGTAGCGCAGCTTCTTCGCCGTCTTGCGCACGTCGTGCACGTACGACTCGCGCTGCAGCAGCGGCAGGGAGGTGTCGCCGTAGTACTTTTCCACCTTCGCGTTGCGCTTCTTCAGCTTCTTGTACGCCGCCCGCAGGTGCGCGTAGAGCACCGCGTCGGCGGGTTCCTCGGGCTCATGCTTGTCGACGCCACCCTCATCCTCATCAACCTCACCGGGGAGGTGGGGCGTGTGGGCGTCGTGAAGCAGCGCGTCGACCTCGGCGAGCAGGGCGGTGAAGCGCTCGGAGTCGAACATGTCGACGATGTCGGCATGGGCCTCCTCGTAGACGCCGCGCATGTCGCGGTTGATGTGGGCGGCGGTGATCACGTCGATCTTGTCGGACTGGTCGCTGGCCAGCAGGTCGTGGAAGCGCTGCTCGACCACCTCGGCGTCGCGGGCCATGCCGAGGACCGCCGCGGCGTGCTTGAGCTCCGCCTCGAGGTGGGCGAGGTCGCCGGCGGTAATGACGCCGTCGAAAGTCTCCAGCAGGGAGCGCAGCTCGCGGGTGGCCACGCGCATCTGGTGGACCGAGTCGTATTCGTCGGCGCGCACGCGCGGCTCCCAGCTCATGATGGCGTCGCGCTTGTCGCGCAGGGAGGCGTACACCGCGTCGGCGGCCGCGTCGCCGGTGCCCGCGGACGGCAGGGGCGCGTTGTTGAAGCTGTCGCCAAGCGCCGTGGCCAGCTTGGACGGCGAGTCAGCGCGGCGGGCGCCCGCGGCCAGCATGGCCTCGGTGGCGCGGCTGAGCAGGCGCTCGCCGGCGGGGGTGCCGGCGATGGCGTCGGTGAGCTCAAGCTCCCATTCGCGCCACTCGGAGGCAGTGCCGCCGGGCAGGTAGGACTCGGCGGAGACGTGGTCGTCGCAGAACTCCGCCACCGCGAGCGAGTCGGCCGGGTCCGGGTAGCGCACGCCGATCACGGTTTCCACGCGTCGGTTGTCCACGCGCGCGATCGGCTTCAGCGGCGGGTGGACGGGGCCGAGGACGTCGCGGACCGCGTCTAGCAGCGGCTCGGGGACGGTGTCTGCGTCGCTGTTCGTACCGGTGCCGTCCGACAGCGGGTGTTGCAGCTCGCGGCGCCCGCCGGACTCGCCGGGCAGCTTGACGTGCCAGCCTGCGTCCTTGCCGCCGGTGCGGCGGCGCAGGGTGATCTTGGAGCGCGTCAGGCGCAGGTCCGCGGTATCGAAGTAGATGGCGGAAAGTTCGTGGGTGGTGGTGGAGATGGGGGACAGTGTGGCGTCGATAAGCGAAAGCCTGGGTGGCTTAGTCTCGGCGTCGACGGCGAGCTTGACCTCGAGTTCCAGAAATTCCTGTGGTTGTGGCATGCGTTTCTCTCCTCACTTCGGCTGGCATAAAGTCTAGCCCGGCTACAGTGGGCCGTATGAACACTCAACAGGAAGAGGTCCTGCGCAAGGTAGAGCAGCAGGACATCGCGTTTCTGCGGCTCTGGTTCACCGACATCTTCGGCTCGCTGAAGACGGTCATGATGTCTCCCGCGGAGCTGGAATCCGCGTTTGATGAGGGCGCGGGGTTTGACGGCTCCTCCATCGAGGGCTTCACCCGCATCTCCGAGTCCGACACGCTGCTCAAACCGGACCCGTCGACGTACCAGGCGCTGCCGTTCGACGAGGACTCCGGGCTGCAGACCGCGCGCATGTTCTGCGACATCACCATGCCGGACGGCGACCCGCTCTACGCGGACCCGCGGCAGGTGCTGCGCCGCCAGATCCAGAACGCCCGCGACATGGGCTTTGAGTTCCTGGCCAGCCCCGAGATCGAGTTCTACGTGGTCAAGCCCTTCGAACCGGGCGAGCATCCGCGGCCGGCCGACAAGGGCGGCTACTTCGACCAGGCCAAGCGCAACGAGGCGCCGAAGCTGCGCCGGCAGGCGATCAGCGCCCTGGAGTACATGGGCATCGTCACCGAGTTTTCGCACCACGAGGCCAGCGCCGGCCAGCAGGAGATCGACCTGCGCCACACCGACGCGCTGACCATGGCGGACAACGTGGTGACGTTCCGCTACATCGTAAAGACGGTCGCGGAGGCCAACGGCGTGCACGCCACCTTTATGCCCAAGCCGTTCCGGGACATGGACGGCTCCGCCATGCACACGCACTTCTCCCTGTTCGAGGGCGACGAGAACGCCTTCCACGACCCGGACGATGAGATCAGCCTGTCGCGCACCGGCCGCCAGTTCATCGCCGGCATCATCGAGCACGCCAACGAGATTTCCGCGCTGACCAACCAGTACGTTAACTCCTACAAGCGCCTCCAGTTCGGCTCCGAGGCGCCCACCGCCGCGACCTGGGGCGTGTCTAACCGCTCCGCGATGGTCCGCGTGCCCACCTACCGACTGCACAAAGCGGAGTCGCGCCGCGTGGAGGTCCGCTCGCTGGACTCCGCCGCGAACCCCTACCTGGCCTACGCGGCGGTCCTGGCCGCCGGCCTGCGCGGGATCGAGCAGGGCTACGAGTTGGACGAGCCCGCCCGCGACGACGTCTTCTCGCTCACCCGCCGCGAGCGCCGCGCGATGGGCTACCGCGACCTGCCCAACTCGCTCGACCAGGCGCTGCGCTACCTCGAGCAGTCCGAGTTCATGGCCGAAGTGCTCGGCGAGCAGGTCTTCGAGTACTTCCTGCGCGCCAAGTGGGACGAGTGGCACGACTACACCTGCCAGGTCACCCCGTGGGAGCTGGAGAGCGGGATGGACCTTTAATATGGCGCTTCCCACCCCAGCAAAACTCGGCCTCGTCTCGCCGCGCGCCGCGGAGGACATCGAGGAGCTTTCGCTTGTCGACGCCCCCTCGCTCTGGACCCTCGCCGGCACCGGTGACCCCGACCTGGCCCTGAACAACACGCACCGTTTCGCCGAGGCGCTGCAGGAGCACGCGCCGGGCGAGTGGGCCGAGGTGCGCGACCAGCTGGCGGCCGATCCGGCGTTTTGCACGCGCTTCTTCGCGCTGCTCGGCGGCTCGACGGCGCTGGCGGACCACCTGGTGGCCAACCCGGGGCAGTGGCGCGCGCTGGCGGGCGAGTTGCCCACCGCCGAGGAGATGCGTGAGGCGATGCTCGCCGCCGTGGACGCCGCGCCGATCGCGGAAGCGACGTACCGCGCCGGCGCGCGCTTCGACGACAAGCACGCCGCGAAGGAGGCGCTGCGCGACGCGTACCGCACGCTCATGATGCGGGTCGCCGCCGCGGACCTGGCGGGCACGTTCGCCCCGGTGAAAGGCCACGGCGGGACGGAACCGCTCGGCTACACCCGCACCACCGAGACGCTGACCGCGCTTGCCGACGCCGCCCTCACCGCCGCCCTCGCCGTCGCCGTCCGCCACGTCTACGGCGACGAGGAACCGGATACACGGCTCGCCGTCGTCGCCATGGGCAAGTGCGGCGCCCGCGAGCTGAACTACATCTCCGACGTGGACGTCATCTTCGTCGCCGACGACGCCACCGCCAAGGCGACCCGCACCGCCAGCGAGTTCATGCAGCTGGGCACCGCCTGCTTCTTCGAGGTGGACGGCAACCTGCGCCCCGAGGGCAAGGCCGGCGCGCTCGTGCGCACCCTGGACAGCCACGTGGCGTACTACAAGCGGTGGGCCGAGACGTGGGAGTTCCAGGCCCTGCTCAAGGCGCGGCCGCTGACGGGGTCGCTGGAGTTGGGGCAGTGCTATGTGGATAAGCTTGCTCCGCTCGTGTGGGAGGCCTCCCAGCGCGAATCCTTCGTGGAGGACGTGCAGGCGATGCGGCGGCGCGTGCTGGCCAACGTGCCCGAGTCGCTGCGGCAGCGCGAGCTGAAGCTGGGGGAGGGGGGCCTGCGCGACGTGGAGTTCGCCGTGCAGCTGCTGCAGCTTGTGCACGGGCGCATCGACGCCGACCTGCGCAACCCCAACACGGTCGCGGCGCTCGAATCGCTTCGCGACGGCGGCTACGTCGGCCGCGAAGACACGAGCAAACTCATCCGCGCCTACGAGTTCCTCCGACTCCTGGAGCACCGCCTGCAGCTGCAGCGCTTCAAGCGGACCCACCAGCTGCCCGACGCGGACGACGAGAAGCGGCTGCGCTGGCTCGCCCGCGCCGCCGGGTTTCAGGCCACCGCGCGCCGCACCGCGGTCGAGGAGATGCAGCGGGCGCTGTCGCAGCTGCGCCAGGTGGTGTCCAACCTGCACGAGCGCCTCTTCTACCGCCCGCTGCTGGAGGCCGTCGTAGACCTGTCCATCGGCGAGGCGACCTTCTCCGCCGACGCGGTCAAGGCGCAGCTGGCCGCGCTGGGCTACCGCCACCCCGCCCGCGCCTACGACCACCTCAACGCGCTGGTCAAGGGCACCTCGCGCAAGGCGAAGCTGCAGGCGATCCTCCTGCCCACGCTCATGCACTGGCTCGCCGGTACCGCCGACCCGGGCGCGGGCCTGCTCAACTACCGCAAACTCTCGGACGCCGCGCTGGATCGCAGCTGGTTTCTGCGCATGCTTCGCGACGAAAGCGTCGTCGGCATGCGCCTCATGCACATCCTGGGCAACTCGCCGTACACCTCCGACCTCATCATCTCCGCCCCCGACGTGGTCAAGCTGCTCGGCGACGGCTCCAGCGGGCCGCGCCTGCTCGAGCCCGCGCCGGACCAGGTGTACAAGGCGATCATCAATTCCGCCAACCGGCACCGGGGCAACCCCGACAAGGCCGTCGCGGTGGCGCGCTCCCTGCGCCGCGCGGAGCTGGCGCGCATCGCGTCTGCGGACCTGCTGGGCCTGATGGAGGTGCGCCAGGTGTGCACCGAGCTGACCATCGTGTGGGAGGCGGTGCTGCAGGCGGCGCTGGAATCTGAAATCCACGCCGACCTGCAGGACCAGGAGCTGGCCGAGCAGCCGGCGCGCATCGCTTTCATCGGCATGGGCCGCCTCGGCGGCGCGGAGCTGGGCTACGGCTCCGACGCCGACGTCATGGTGGTTGCCGAGCCCGTGGGGGAGACCTCCGAGGCCGACGCCACCGCGTGGGCGGCGCGCATCGTGGACCAGATGCGCAAACGCCTGGCCAAGCCGTCCGGTGACCCGCCGCTCGAGGTGGACCTGGGGCTGCGCCCCGAGGGGCGCTCCGGCGCCGTCGCGCGCACGATCGCCTCCTACGAGCGCTACTACCGCGAGTGGGGCGAGGTATGGGAAAAGCAGGCGCTGCTGCGCGCCACCGGAGTGGCCGGCCACGCGCCGCTCGGCGAGCAATTCCTGCACATGATTGACCAGTTCCGCTACCCCAAGGGCGGGGCGAGCAGCGCCGACATCCGCGAGATACGCCGCATCAAAGCTCGCGTGGACAACGAGCGCCTCCCGCGCGGTGCCGACCGCGCCACCCACACCAAGCTGGGGCGCGGGGCCCTTGCCGACGTCGAGTGGACCGTCCAGCTCCTCACCATGATGCACGCCCACGAGCACCAAGGGCTCCACACCACGTCCACCTTGGACGCGCTGGACTTCCTCGCGGAGTTAGACGACCCGGAGGTGCTGGCCGCGTCGAAGGCGGAGATCCTCCGGACCGCGTGGCTCACGGCCACGCGCGCCCGCAGCGCGCTCGTGCTGGTCGCGGGCAAGCGCACCGACCAGCTGCCCGCGCCGGGTCCGCACCTGGCGCAGGTGGCGGGCTCAGCCGGCTACGACCCGGACGACCAGCAGCAGTTCTTGGAGGACTACCTGCGCATTACGCGCCGGGCTCACCAGGTGATTGAAGAGGTGTTCTGGGGAGAAAAGCCCACCCGCGAGTTTGATTAGCGCCGCCTCCCGCTCGCGCCCGTAGAGTGGGGGGCATGGCTGTTCACTTTTCCATTGATCTGACCGATGCGACCTACGCCGACCTGGTGGCGCTGGTGGAGGGGGCGCGTGTGGCGGGCGTCGATAAGCGTGCCGCGCTGCACCTTGAAGATACGACGCTGTCGCTCGAGGTTGAGCCCGAAGTGCGGGCCGAGCGAGGCGAGCACGCGCCGGCGACGGGCGGGCAGCTGCCGCAGCTTGGCGACGCCGCCATCCGCTCCGTCGTGGACATCCTGACCGGGCGCCAGGAGCCGCCCCGACGGTAGGGGCTACGCCTGCTGCAGCTTCTGCCGCTCGGCGGGCGCCTCATTGACGATCCTGACGTGCGGTGCCGCGGTGAGGCGCCGTGCCTTGCGGCGCGACACGAGCAGGCCGATGAGCAACACCGCGGCCGTGACGTAGAAGGCGATCCAGGCGAGCTGGAAGTCGTGCCACTGGTAGGCCTGCCCGTGCGAGGAGTGGTCGAGCAGCACGCCGACGGTCTGCGCGCCGATCATGGTCGCGACGAACCCGCCCATGTTGCCCAGGCCGGTGCCGGTGGCGACCATGTTGGTGGGCAGGTTTTCGCGCACGGCGTCGAAGCCGAAGTTTGACGTGGGCACGCACAGGCCCATGATGATGGACATAGTGAGGATGGCCGCGTAGCTGCGCGGCTCGCTGGGCAGGAAGAAGATGATCCACGCCAGCGGGGTGACGCCGCCGAGGATGAGGGCGCCGAGGTCGCGGCTCGAGCCCATGCGGGCGGAGACCGCGCCGACGAACGGCGCCGAGGCGATATTGACCACCGTGAACAGGATGAGCACGGTGCCGGCCTGGCTTTCGGTAAGGCCCATGCCGAGCGTCATGAGCGGCAGGCCCCACAGGAGGCAGAAGCTGAACATCCAGAAGATGACCCAGCCGTGAATGAAAAAGGCCTCCCAGGCGATGGGGGAGCGAAGGACCACGCCGAGCACCTCCTTCATCGGGGTGCGATCGTCCTGGCGCTGCTGCTTGATCTCGCGGCGCTGGCCGGGCGTCATCTCGGCCCATTCCGGGGTGTCGGCGACTGCGATCGCGGCGAGGAGCGCGATGAGCAGGCCGAGCGCGCCGAGGGAGACGAAGGAGACGGTCCAGCCCTTGGCGGTGAGCAGGGCGAGGAAGGGGACCGCGGAGAGGAACTGGCCGAGCTGGCCGAGCGCCGCGGTGAGCTGGGTGAACAGCGGGGTCTTCCGCGGCGGGAACCAGTAGGGCAGGATGCGCATGCCGGACAGGAACGCGGTGGCGTCGCCGGCGCCGATGAGGACGCGGGCGACAATGGCCACGCCGTACGACGTGGTCAGGCCGAGGACGATCTGCCCCACGGCCATGATGATGGCGCCGGCGACGAGCATGAAGCGGGGGCCGAGCCTGTCGATGAGCAGCCCGGTGGGGATCTGCGCGAAGGCGTAGACGCCGACCTGGACTGCGGTAAAAACTGCGATTCGTGATGCGTCGACGTTGAATCTGTCGATAGCTTCCACGCTTGCCACACCGAAGGAGGTGCGGCCGAGGATGGCTACGGCATACACAGCGACTGCGCCGAACCACACGATGAGGGCTTTGGTTGTCAGTTGTTCGCGTGGATGATTGTTTGCCATGGCAATGAATGGTAATACCCTAACGCCCGTAATGTTTAATTGAGATTACCTTTGGGGGAACTCGTGCGCGTTGCACAGCCGGATGCGCCGCAAAAATATCTACGAATCTCAACCCGGTCCCGTAAACTCGACGCCCGTGGATTACATTTCAACTCGCGATACGACCGCCTCACCGCACAAGTTCACCGACATCCTGCTCGGGGGATTGAGCGCCGACGGCGGCCTGTTCATGCCGGCCACGTATCCGCGCCTGGAGCCTTCGCTTCTCGACGCCTGGCGTGACCTCCTCGCCGCCGAGGGGTACGCAGCCCTCGCGGCCGAGGTTGTGAAGCTGTTCGTGGACGACATCCCGCCAGCGGTGATCGAGGAACTCACCGCCAAGGCCTACAGCACGCCCAAGTTCGCCCACCCGGACATCGTGCCGGTCACGGAGCTGGACGAAACGCTCTCCATCGCCCACCTGTCCGAGGGCCCCACCGCCGCGTTCAAGGACATGGCGATGCAGCTGCTCGGCGAGCTGTTCGAGTACGAGCTGACCCGCCGCGGCGAGGCGCTCGCCGTCTTGGGCGCAACCTCGGGCGACACCGGCTCCTCGGCCGAGTACGCGATGCGCGGCCGCGACAACATCCGCGTCTTCATGCTCACCCCGGCCGGCCGCATGACCCCGTTCCAGCAGGCGCAGATGTTCGGGCTGGATGACCCGAACATCCACAACATCGCCCTCGACGGCGTCTTCGACGACTGCCAGGATGTGGTCAAGGAGGTCAACGCGGATGCCGCCTTCAAGGCCAAGTACTCCATTGGTGCGGTGAACTCCATCAACTGGGCGCGCCTGCTCGCGCAGACCGTCTACTACATTTCGACCTACCTGCGCGTGGCCGAGTCGAACGACGAAGCCCTCTCGTTCGCTGTCCCGACCGGAAACTTTGGCGACGTGTGCGCGGGCTACGTCGTCAAGCGCATGGGCCTGCCCATCGACCGCCTTATCGTGGCCACGAACGAAAACGACGTGCTCGACGAGTTTTTCCGCACCGGCAACTACCGCCCGCGCTCCTCGGCGGAAACCCAGGCCACCTCCTCGCCGTCCATGGACATCTCGAAGGCTTCCAATTTCGAGCGCATGCTTTTCGACGCCCTCCAGCGCGACGCCTCCGCCACCAAGCGCCTCTTCGGTACCAAGGTGAAGGAGGGCGGCTTCGACCTGGACGATCTGGGCGGCCAGGAGGTCCTGGACCGCATCCGGAACGACTTCGGCTTCGTCTCGGGCTCGTCCACCCATGCCGACCGACTCGCCACGATCAAGCAGACGTGGGAGGAGCACGGCGTGATGGTGGACCCGCACACCGCCGACGGCATCCACGTCGCCCGCGGCCTTGCCGGCGAGACCGACACCCGCATCGTGGTCCTGGAGACCGCGCTGCCGGTCAAGTTCGTCGACACAATCGTCGAGGCAACCGGCCGCGAGCCGGAGGTGCCGGAGCGCTTCGCCTCCATCTTGGCCGCCGACCGCCACGTCACGGACCTGCCCAACGACGCGGAGCGCGTCAAGCAGTTTATCGTCGATACCCTCGGGCAGTAAGCCCCAGCACGAAAAGGAGCACACCATGGCACAGGAACAGTTCGCCGGCCCCGACTACTTCACCGAGTTCGACCCGGAGAAGTTCATCCGCGACCTGAAGATCCAGGCATCCGGCGACGCTGAGCCGGAAAACGACGCGGAGGAGCACTCGGACGCCGAGTAGCGTGACCCACCCAAACGATTCATCGACCGGCAACCACGCCAGGAAGTACCAGCCGACCTACGGCGAGCGCTGGACGTTCCCGGAGCCCGCGCCGCAGCACCACGCCGCACCCGCCCCCCGCAGCACCACGGCACGCACCGTGAGCTGGGTGGTCTGCATCGTCGCGGTCGCCCTGTTCGTCGCCTCCGTGGTGTGGCTCGGCTTGACCACCTCGCAGCTGCCCACCGGCTCCGTCGAGGAGCGCCAGGCGCGCGAGGCGGTGCAGACCCCGCTGGAGACGGAGGCCGCCGAGTCTGACGGCCAGGCCAACCAGGTCCGCGTGCCAGCGTTCGCGCTGTGGGCGCCCGGTACGCGCATCCAGACGACGGACCACCAGCCGCAGCCCGGCGAGAGCTTCACGGCGCAGTCGTGCACCGTCGCGTTCAGCTTC
Organism: Corynebacterium sp. NML180780; assembly: GCF_007786415.1. NCBI lineage: Bacteria > Bacillati > Actinomycetota > Actinomycetes > Mycobacteriales > Corynebacteriaceae > Corynebacterium > Corynebacterium sp. NML180780. The sequence goes on from NZ_VNKN01000007.1 coordinate 65,871, forward strand.
AGCGACGCGTCGGGCCAGCACTACGCCGTCACCGCGGGGCACTGCGGCCACGCCGGCGACCTCGTGTGGCCCACGAACGCCTCGCGCGCCTTCGACTACGCGCACGAGGTCGGCCAGTTCGTCTACTCGGGGCTGTTTGCTCACGACGCCAGCGCCTCCGACGGCATCGACGTTGGCATTATCAAGATCACCGACCCGGACCGCTACATGGACGTGATTGGTGACCCAATCCCCACCGGCATCGCCGACGAAGTCCCGCCAGTGGGGCACGTCTGCAAAACCGGCGCCACGACCGGCTACACCTGCGGCGAGTTTGAGGACACGCAGCGGGTGCAGATCGTGAACGCGGGTGACGACGAAGACCGCGAAACCTTCGGCGACATCGCCGCAGTCTGCGCCGCCGCCGGCGACTCGGGCGGCCCGGTGTTCACCCACGTCAACGGCCGCGCCGTAATCATCGGTATCGTCTCCGGCACGGAGGCCGGCCGCAGCGGCGAGGACTGCTGGGAGGGGATGGAGAACCCCAAGCTCATGTCCTACTCAAACGTCGAGCAGATGATGACCGTGATCGACCAGGTCGTGCCGGACGCGCAGTGGGAGACGCAGCGCTGGTAGCGCTGCGCTGCGAAGCTACCAGGATTCGCCAGGCTCCGGCATGCCCCACTTCTCGCGCAGTGCCGCGCCGGTCGGTTCGTGCTTGTAGGTGTGCGGCCGCGAGGGATTCGCCTCCATGATGGTGAGCTCGTCGTCCGTGAACGCCTCGAAAGTCGCGCGGTCCAGGTACGGGCGCAGGCCGAACTCCTCCCATGCCGGCTGCAGCGCCTCCACCTGCTCGTGCGTCGCGTCGAGCCAGTACAGCTGCGCGAGTTGGCCGCCCCCCTGGCGCTCCAGGTTGTTGGTCACCGTGACCGAGTTGGCACCGTGCTCGTCGCCGAAGTGGAGGAGGTCGGCGATGGTCTGGGGTGGGAGCGTCGTGAAGCAAAAGCCCAGCAGCTCGAAGCGCATGTTGTCGGGTGTCTCGAGGGTGAGCGTGTCCAGGCAGTTCTGCTCGAGCAGGCGCGAGATGTGGCCGGCGGTCTCCGCACTCACCATGGCGGTGGGGGTGAGGTCACCGCGCAGCATCACGCCGGTCTTCGTGGCGCCTACCTGCGCGTCGGCGATGACGTTGGGGCGGACGCTGGCGGCGACGTTGGGGGCGTCGGCAGGCGCGGGGTTCCAGGCGGAAACCGGCGGCGCCGGCGTCGTCTGCGTGGTGCGCGCGTTGGTTTGGTAGCTGGTCAGCGCCGCGATCATGACCACGAGCGCGATCAGCACCGCGCCGTAGACGGTGATAAATACGGCTTTGGGGAGGCGCTTCAGGGTGTGCATCGCAGCTCATCCTAGCCGACGTAGACTCGTGGGCACGCGAACGACGAACGAAAGGACACGCCGTGCCAATCCCGGAATTTATCGTGCAGATCCGCGAGAAGATCGGCCACGACCCGCTCTGGCTGCCGTCGGTCGCCGCGATCGTGCTGCGCGATTCCGCCGACCAGTCCGCCTGGGCGGTGCCGGACGTGCTGCTCGTGCGCCGCGCGGACAACGGCGAGTGGACCCCGGTGACCGGGATCGCGGAGCCGGGCGAGCAGCCGCACGACGCGGCGGTGCGCGAGGTGCGCGAGGAGACCGGCATCGAGGCCACGCCCGCCGCGATCCTTGGCGCGGGGTCCGTCGGCCCGATCACCCACGCGAACGGCGATCAGGCCAGCTACATGTCGGTGCAGCTGCGCCTCGAGCCGGCAGACCCCGCCGCGGAGCCGGTGGTGGGCGACGACGAGTCGACCGAGGTCGGCTGGTTCCCCATCTCGCGCATGCCCGTCACGGACCCGAAGTGGCGCCTGGCCATCGCGGACGCGGCCGCCCAGCGCCGCCACCCCGAGTCGTTCACTCCGCGGATGGGGCTGTCCAAGCGGTGAGGCTCGGCGTCGACTGCTCCGAATACCAGGCCGGCCTCGACTTCGCCGGCTTCGACTTCGCGGTCCTTCGCACCACCGACGGCACCTACCAGGACCCGTGCTTCGAGCAATTGCTTCTCGACGCCCACTCGTCCCACTGCTCCCTGTCCACCTACCACTACCTGCGCAGCCCGTCGGAGGGCACGACCGTCGCCGAACAAGTCGGCGCCGCCCTCGACGTGTTGGGTGGGAGGCGGCTGCCGATGTGGCTCGACGTGGAGTCACCCGCGGGGCTTTCTCTTGCCGACGTCCGCGCCGCCGCCACCGCCTTCCGCGCCGCCGACGTCCCCGTCGCCGGTATCTACACCACCGCCCGCTACTGGCGGCGGCACATGTGCCTTGCCAACCCGGCGGAGTTCGGCGCGCTGTGGTTGGCGCAGTGGGGCGACAACTCGGTGACCGACCCCGCGCGCCTCGGGCCGTGGCCGCGGCCGCTCGGGTTCCCGGCACCGCAGGTGTGGCAGTTCACGTCCCGCGGGCGCGTCGGTGGGATCGCGGTGGATCTGAACCTTGCGGTTGCGGGGTGCGTGGGGGTGGGCTAGGTTGTGGGCCTATGGGGGAGGAACAACTACGGGCCTTTTTGGCCTTCCGCGCTGGGGGTATTGCCGCGCTCCGGCTCGTCCACGAGGCCGGGCTCGACGCGCCCGCGCTTGTGGGGATGGGCGCGGCCGATGACTACGCGGATACGCTGGTGCGGCTCGCGCGGCGGTTCTTTCGGCCGACCAACCACTCGCGCTACCAGGCCGAGGCACGTTCCGCGGCGGAAGCCAACAGTCACTGCATTGAAACGCTGGAGCTGATCGAGCGCACCGCTCGCAGCATCAGCAACCCGACCAAGCGTTGGGAATACACCGCCGAGCTGTGCGCCGCGCAGGGGGATACCGCCACCATCGCAAAGAAAGCCGCCCGGCTGCGCAAGGACTTCATCGCGCCGCGCGTGCCCGAGGACGGGGTGCGGATCCAGCGCGACATGAAAAACGACAAGTTCATCATCCGGCTCACCGGCCCTACCAACCGGCTGCAGGACGTGGTCACCACGTTCGAAACACCCGACGAGCGGGGCAAGCCCATCGATGCGATTGACTGGATTGTCAACAACCGGCGAATTGTGCAGGCACCGGTGGCGGTGCACGCGATTGTCACCGACAAGGACATCGACCACGTGCTCGCCGGCACCGACGACAGCGACGACACCGAGCCGGTCGTGATCACCAACACCGGGGTCCGCATGACCACCAGCCAGTTGCTCAAGCGCCGGATCCTGCCGGACGGCTACATCACGCTCGCCGCGGAGCACCTTGGCCCGATCAACACCCACCGCATGCGCCTCGCGTCCCGGGTGCAGCGGCTCGCGCTGGAGGTGGACTCGCCGACGTGCTGCTGGCCCGACTGCAACGCGCCGATTTCCAAGTGCCAGGCCCACCACCTCACCGAGTACGCGCACGGGGGAGAGACCACCCCGGCGAACATGTGCTGGCTGTGCCCGCACCACAATGCCGTCAATGGCGACCCGAAGCGCGGCCGCATGACCCGCATCAACGGGCGCATCGCGTGGGTCGGTCCGAAGTACGCCGCGCCGCGCTTCACCGGCCGGGCCTACGCCGATACCGGCGCAGTGATCGGCGGGCCGGCCCAGGGCGCGCCGGCCGGTGAGCCCACCTACGCGGGTCCGTCGCCACCGGAGTAAAGGCGCACGCGGCGGCGTGCGCGCGGATAGACTGTGCACCATGAAGGTGGTGTGCATTGGTGCGGGCGCGATCGGCGGGTACTTCGGCGGCATGCTCGCAGAGGCTGGTCACGAGGTGTCGTTTGTCGCGCGCGGGAAGACGCTCGCGGCGCTCAGGCAGCGCGGCGTCCTGCTCAGCCGCGGCGACGAGCCGGCGCGCGCCGTCCGGGTCCACGCGGCGGAGCACGCCGGGGAGGCCGCGGACCTGATGGGTGGGGCGGACATCGTGGTTGTCGCCACGAAGGCGCTGCCGGATAACCCGACGTTCGCGGACCTCGCGGACGCGCCTCAGCTTGGCGGCGTGCCCATCGTTACGACCCAGAACTCGGTCGAAGTCCACGACACCGCCGCGCGCATTTTCGGCGCCGACCGGGTGCTTGCGGGGGTGGCGCGCTGCTACGCCACGCGCGTCGGGCCGGCAGAGATCGTGCTCAATCCCGGGCCTTTGGCGTTGAGCTTTGGGCCGGTGGCGGGGGCGTCGATAAGCGAAACTGCCCGGGCGTTCCGCGCGGCGCTGGATGAGGCGGGGATCGGCGGCGAGCTGTACGCGCCGGGCGACGTGCTTACGGACGTGTGGTCAAAAGCCATGTTTGTCACCACGACGGGCGCGCTCGGCGCGGTTGCCGGCGTGCCGATGGGCGTGCTTCGCGACGCTTTGCGCCCCCAACTCCGCGCCCTGATGAAAGAAGTCGAGGCCGCAGCCCGCGGGCTTGGCGTGCGGCTGCCGGCGGGCGCGGTCTCGCAAACCCTCGCGTTTGCGGACCAGCAGTACGCGGGCGCGACGAGCTCGATGCAGCGCGACATCGCGGACGGACTGCCCAGCGAGCTCGACGCGCAGGTCGGCGCGATCCGCCGGCAGGCCGCCGCCGCGGGCGTGCCCACCCCGCTGCTGGATTACACCTACGCGGTGCTCGCGGTGCGCGCCTAGCTCGTGCGCCCCTCCGCCACCCAACTGACGAACCGGCTCGAGCACAGCGCCCAGTGCGCGACGAGCAGCACCGGGATGCTCAGTGCGATCGCGTCCAGCCACTGCGACCCGCTGACCATCGCCATCTGGTGTCCGCCCATGCTGACGGTGCCCGGCGGGAAGGTGCACGACCACCACGCCGGCGAGTACGGCACCCAGCGCGCGGCGTTGGGGTAGAAGGTGATCATGGCGTAGATCGCGAGCGGGATCGCGATGATCAGCGCGACCAGGCCGTAGTAGATGGAGACCGTGCCCGGGAAGAGGATCTGCATCGCGGTGGTGGATTGCCCGACCACGCCGAGTGGCACCCACGCGGTGGCGGACTTCGCGCCCTCGAAGTCAACGCGCCCGTGCCAGGCGGCCCAGTAGACGCGGGCGAATGTCGGCACCGCGGTAAGCAGCGACATGACAAACAGGGCGGTGCCCATCACGTGGTAGAGCGGGCCGTAGTCGTGCGCGAGCCAGCCGGAGACGGACGCGGAAATCATCGGCCCGACCAGCGGCAGGCCCCAGGTGAACCGGGGCTCGCCGTCGAATCGCGTGAGCTGGATCGCCCAGGTGATGACGGTCACTGGGCCGCCGATCCAGAAGCCGATGAGCCTGTACACGCCGTCGCCGGTGAGCCCGGACAGCGCGGCGCCGAGCGCGAGGATGCCGATAAAGTACATCGACCACTCGGCCATCGTGGTGCGCTCGAAACTGGGCTGGCGGTAGCGCGCAAAGCCTACGGTGAGCACGACCAGGATCACGCACGCGATGGCGGCGAAGACGCCGGCGAGGAAGAGGAGGTCTTCCTCGACGAGCAGGCGCGCGACGATTGAGGTGCCCATGAGGCTGCCGCCCCACGCGGGGCCCGGGGGCGGGAGTTGGCGAAATTTGTCAGTCACGGGCTTATGGTAATCCCTATTGCTTCACGACGCCACGTTACCCCACCCCAGCGGCGTATCATGAAGTTATGGGTTCCTATCATATGCTCGGCCGCGACGGGGCGCCGCGCGTTGCCTGGTGGCGTCCGCTTCTCGAGTTCGTCGTCGTCCTCATACTCTTCTTCGGCATCTACGCCGCGATGCTCGCGCTTTTCAGCGCGGCGGATCAGTTCTTCAACCCGTCGGTCAAAGCGATGGGCGAGTTCGAGTTCGTGGACACGCCCTGGCTCGCGCTCGCGGCGGGGTCAATAGAGGCCGCGACGATCCCCGCGGCGTTCATCGCCGCGTGGTTGCGGGGCCGGCGCCCGTCCGCGCTGTGGTCGGTGGAGCGCCGCTTCCGGTGGCGCATCTTTGGCATCGCGCTGGTGCCGGCGCTCGTCGCGTTCGGTGCGGAGCTAGGGTACACGCTGTGGCGGAGCGAACCCGCGGACGGTGCGTTCACCGCAGAGAACTTCGGTGCGTTGTGCATCCTCGTCGCGCTCATCCCGCTGCAGGCGCTGTCGGAAGAGCTGGTGTTTCGCGGCTCGCTGGTGCAGGCAGTAGGGCAGTGGACCCGCTCGCCGTGGGTGGCCTACCTCGTCCCCGCGTTGATGTTCGTCTCCGTCCACGACTACGGCTGGCGAGGCCAGCTCAGCGTCGCGACGTTCGCGCTCTGCGGCGCGTTCCTCACGTGGGCAACGGGCGGGCTAGAGGCGTCGTTGGCAGTGCACGCCGTGGCGAACACGCTCGCGATCCTACCGGATCCCTTCCACGTGCCCGTTGCGGGCTTGGCTGAGGCGACGGTGGGGGATGCGGTGGCGTCGATAGGCGCGACCGTGCTTGCCACCGCAGCGATTTGGTGGCTGGTGGCTAGCGGTACTGCTGCGAAATCTCGTTGAAGCGAGTCTGCTCCTTGCCAACCTGCTTGCGCTGCTGCTTCGCGCGCTTCTTCCTGCGCACCTGGTTCGGGGTGTCGCGCTCCTCGTAGCGCAAGCCCGGAATACCGGTGCGCATCGTGCGCGTGCGGCCGCCGTTGGAGTTGAACGTGTAGCGGAACGGCCCGGAGCCGACGGACGCGGAGAGGCCGGAGCCGGACAGGGTGAATCGGAACGGCCCGAACTTCTTGGAGCGGCGGAAACGGAACGGCATGGGGGCTCCTTATCGACGTAGCGTAAAAGTCCCTCAAGCGTAGCAAAGACCACCCCACACTCGACCTTGGTGCGCGGTGGCAGGACCGTAACGCTTTCATGAGACGTGTTCGTTCCGCGGGAGATCGCGCCTGGGCGCCGGTACGTTGGTCCGCATGGCTAACCAGATCGTACGGAAATTGACCACCAAGACGGCTGCCGCGGCAGCGATCGGCGCGCTGGCGCTCAGCGGCGTCGGTACGGCGGGGGCGCAGGACCTGTCGTCTGTGCCGAGCGTCGCAAACCTGAACGTGACCGACTACGTCGATACCGACCGCCTTGGCGAGCTCAACGCCACCGTACTTGGCGGCGCGAGCGGGAAGGCGGCGGAGCAGCGCGCGTCGCAGTCTTCCGTCGTGACCACCCTGCCCGCCGACGCGCAGCCGCTGCCCAAGTCGCAGGCGCAGCGTGCGGTGACCGGGCTGCTTGAGGCGAAGCAGAGCCAGGCGATGACCGTGGAGCTGCGCGCCGACGGCACGCTCACCTACAGCGACGGCTGCAACTCCGGCAACGGCCTGTACACCATCGACGACGCCGGCGCGCTGCACGTCAGCGGCCTTTCGGAGACCCGCGTCATGTGCGATTCCGCGACGATGAACAACGCCGCCGCGCTGAAGTCGGTGCTGCAATCCGCCCCGGCCGTGTACCAGGTTAACGGTGGCGTCGCGCTCGGGAGTGAGGCGAAGGCGATCGAGTTTACCAAGGTCGCCGCGCAGTAGTTACTCGGCGGCGATGAGCGCGTCGCGGTTGATCTTGCCCGCCAGCGAGCGCGCCACCACGAACGGGATCCAGAGCATCTGGCAGAAGAGCAGTTTGGCAAAGAACAGCGCCACGTCCACGTTTGAAGGTTCGAATCCGAGGCGCGTCGCGAGCGCCAAGAATCCTGCTAGGACAAACATGGCGGTCGAGGAGAAGATGGACCAGCTTAGTCCCTCGTCGCGGGCCTCGATGTGCCGCTGGGTTTCATACTCGTCGAGCTCGGCGCGCGGCAGGTCGGCCCCGCCGATGGACTTGCGAAGCAGCAAGAGTCCGACCGCGGCGAGCGCACCCCCGCCGAGCCACAGCGCAGTGGACACGGTGGGGTTGAATAATTGGAGGACCGCAGCGAGCAGTACGATCGCGATTCCGACGTCGGTGGCCAGAGTGAGTCGCTTTCGCTTCACGACGCTCGCGTGAACATCTTTCGGTGCCATGGGGAGTCCTTTCGGGGCTTTAGGGTGTGCGGTAGATCTCGGTTGACATTGGCGTGAACTCGGTACGGGAGAACACGGCTTCCACCGGCAGCCCGAAGACGTCGCAGATTTTGAAAGCGAGGTCGAGGCTGGGGTAGTGGTCGCCGCGTTCGAGCGCTCCGATGGTTTGTGGATTGACTTCAACCGCTTCCGCGAGTTGCCCGCGCGACATGTCCCGTTCGGTGCGCAGCACGCGGATACGGTTGAAGATCGGATCCACAGGTCTTTTCTTTGGGGACATGACTCAGAGTGTTGTATAAACACAACGGATTGTCAACTGTTCGCGTTAATTTTCATGCGATGTTCAGCTTCGGCCGCCGCGGTTAGGAGCGCCCTGGGGATACCGTTCTAGTTCCCTCAAGGTGGTTGATTTGGCGGTTTTGCTCGGTAGGTTGAGGGACATGGTTTCCAAGATCATGAAGAAACTGTCCACCGCTACCATTGCCGTCGCCCTGATGGGTGGTGCCACCGGCACCGCCCACGCGCAGGAGCTGCCGCAGGGCCTGTCGTCTGACCCTGCGATCGTCGAGACCGCAGTCGGGTTGAGCTCCACCCTGCTCGGCGGCGCACCGCAGCTGCCGGGCTCCAGCGCTCAGCAGCCGGGTGATCCGGCCGAGCAGGGCGGCCTGATCACCGCGCTGCCCGAGTACGCGCAGCAGGCTCCCGAGCACCTGTGGGCTTCTTCCGTCGAGCGCCCGCTGCAGGCGAAGGCCAACGAGAACGTGACCATCGAATTCAGCCCGGATGGCACCTTCTCCTACGGCGACGGATGCAACTCAGGCAACGGGACCTATCACTTCGATGAGCAGGGCAAGCTGCACGTCGGCGATCTTGCACAGACCCAGGCGCTGTGCGACCCGGCGGCAGAGGCTGCCGCCAAGGACCTGAAGACGATTCTGCAGGCCAACCCGGCGGTCTACCTCATCGACCGAGAGACCATTGCCCTGGGCAGCCAGGGGCAGGGTATCGAATTCGTGGAGGCGAAGGCCACGATCATCGAGCCGCAGGAAGGCTAAGAACGCGACCCACGAGAAACGATGCACTCGCGGCCCGGGCCACTTTGGTCCGGGCCGCGTAGCTTTACCCTGTGACTGCACACAGAAAACCGATTCCAAAAGTCGCCTACGCGCCAATGCTCGGGCTGGAAACGTACGTCCGAGCGCGCGTCGACAAGCGCTATCAGCACCTGATGCAGCTGCGGGTTTCCGCGCTCAACCAGTGCGTGTTTTGCCTGGCCATGCACCGTCGTGAGGCGAAGAAGGACGGCTGGAGCGAGGAGAAGATCAGCAGCACCGAGCGCTGGACCGACTTCAAGGAGCAATTCACCGACGAAGAATGCGCTGCGCTCGAGCTCACCGACGCCGTGTCCCGAATCCACGGGGCGAAGGGTGCGAGAAACCTGCTCATGGCGATCGTGGCGATCAACGCCTGGAATAGGATCGGAATCACCACCCGCCTTGACCCGCGGAGCCTTTCCGGAGTCGATGACTTCGACTTAGGAATCCGAGCATAAGCAAACCCCGAGGGAACACCCTCGGGGTTTTGACTTACGCGCGCGAGCTAGCAGTCGAAGTACATCTCGAACTCCAGCGGCGTCGGGCGCAGCTGGGCCGGCGCGATCTCGTCCTCGCGCTTGAGCGTGAGGTAGGTCTGGATCAGGTCGTCGGTGAAGACGTCACCTTCGGTGAGGAAGTCATGGTCCGCCTCGAGGGCGGCGAGCGAGGCCTCGAGCGAGGTCGGTGCCTGCGGGATCTCCTTCGCCTCCTCCGGCGGGAGCTCGTAGAGGTCCTTGTCCACCGGGGCGTGCGGCTCGATGCGGTTCTTGATGCCGTCGATACCGGCCATCATCATCGCGGCGAAGCCGAAGTAGGGGTTGCCCGACGGGTCCGGCGCGCGGAACTCAATGCGCTTAGCCTTCGGGTTGGTGCCGGTGATCGGGATGCGGATCGCGGCGGAGCGATTGCGCTGCGAGTACACCAGGTTGATCGGCGCTTCGAAGCCCGGGACCAGGCGGTGGTAGGAGTTCAGCGTCGGGTTGGTAAACGCGAGCACGGCGCCGGCGTGCTCGAGGATGCCCCCGATGTACCAGCGTGCAAGGTCGGACAGGCCGCCGTAGCCGGACTCGTCGTAGAACAGCGGTTCGCCGTCCTTCCACAGCGACTGGTGGGCGTGCATGCCCGAACCATTGTCGCCGGCCAGCGGCTTCGGCATGAACGTCGCCGTCTTGCCAAACTGGGTCGCCGTGTTCTTCACAATGTACTTGAAGTCTTGCAGGTCATCGGCCGCGTGCAGCAGGGTGTTGAAGCGGTAGTTGATCTCCTGCTGGCCGCCGTTGCCCACCTCGCGGTGGAAACGCTCGATGTGGAAGCCGGCCTGGTCGAGGTTGCGGACCATCGCGTCGCGCACGTCGACGGTCTTGTCGTACGGCGGGACCGGGAAGTAGCCGCCCTTGTAGCGGTTCTTGTAGCCCAGGTTCGGGTTGCCGTCAGCGTCGGATTCCTTGCCGCGGTTCCACCAGCCCTCTTCCGCGTCGATCTCGTAGAACGCGCGGTGGCCCTCGGCCTCGTAGCGGATGGAGTCGAAGAGGTAGAACTCGGCCTCGGCACCGAAGCTGCAGGTGTCCGCAATGCCTGTCGACGCCAAGTAGTCCTCCGCCTTGCGCGCCACGTTACGCGGGTCACGCGAGAAGGCCTCGTGGGTGAACGGGTCGTTGACAAAGAACTTCACGTTCAGCGTCTTCGCCTCGCGGAACTGGTCAAGCTTCGCGGTGGCCAGGTCCGGCATGAGCGTCATGTCCGACTCTTCAATGGTGGTGAAGCCGCGGATGGAGGAGCCGTCGAATGCGAGGCCCTCTTCCATGACATCCTCATCAAACATGGACGCCGGGATGGAGAAGTGGTGTTCGCGGCCGGGAACGTCGGTGAACCTGACGTCGACGAATTCGACTTCCTCGTCCTTGATGAATTTTGTTACGTCCTCGATATTTTCGAAAGACACGTGCTATCTCCTTACGGCGACAATGTGAACCACACCAAGTTTAGTCGAATGCCCCGCCGCGGTCGTGGACCCCGCCCATTTTCGTGGCTCGCGCGGCGCAGCTAGGCTTGGTCACCATGGCAGGATCGAAGAGTTGGCGCGAAGGCCCGGAAATGCCGAACCAGTTCGGCGGCACACCGGAGTACCCAGGGCAGACGTTAGGGCTGCCGGCGGAGGGGCCGGGCTCGCAGGCGTCGGTAATGCGGCGCGCGGGCGGCGTCCTCATCGATTGGGTCCTCGCGTGGGCGATCGCGACGCTGATTACCGCCACCACGGATGCGCTGGGAGACACCGCCACACTGACCTACCTCGTCTGGATCGTCCTGGGCATCCTCACCGGATGGCTCATGGCCCGCACGCCCGGGATGGCCATGCTGGGCATGGGCATCGCGCGTGTCGACGCCACCGAGCCCGTCGGCCTCTGGCGCGCCGCGCTGCGCACCGTCCTGACCGGGTTCGTATTCCCGGCCGCGATCGTGGACGCGGACGGCCGCGGTATGCACGACCGGGCGACGAACACGACGGTGATCCGCGGCTGAGAAGGGGGAAGTGGGGGCGTCGATAAGCGACTAGCCCGGCGTGCCGCCGAGGTTTTCGCGGAAGTCGATGTGGTGCTGGAACGCCCAATTGCGGTCCGTGATGAGGCGGGCGACGGTAAGCCCGCCGGAGAGGAAGAGCACCGCGAGGACGACCTCGGTGGTGGCGCTGATGCCGCCGGTGACGTCGCCGCTGGTCAGCTCCTGCATCGCGGCGTAGATCGTGGTGCCGGGGATCATCACGACGGTCGCGGGGATGGTGACCGTGGAGCGCGGGACGTGGAAGTGCTGGCCGAGCCAGCGGCCGAGAATGCCGATGGTGAGCGTGCCGAGGAAGCACGCGAGGAAGTACCGCATGTCGGCGTGGAGGAGGACGAGTCGCAGGATGTTGGCGACCGTGCCGAGCGTCGCGGCGAGGAGCGCCATGCGTCGTGAGGCGTTGAAGATGATGGCAAAGCCGCCGATACTGAAGAAGCTGGCGACGGCTGCGGCGAGGTAGAACCCGAGCTCCGGCTCCGCGGCGATGTGCGGCGGCGGGGGAGCGCTGGTGATCATGGCGATCACGGCGACGGTGAGCATCATGGCCACGATCACTTCGAGCGCGTAGAACAGCCGGGGGATGCCGGCGCTGAAGTCGAAGCGCGACAGGTCATTGAGCGCCACGAACAGCGGGAAGCCGGGGATGAGGTAGAGGATCGCGGCGACGAAGCCGGCGGAGAGCTGCGTGTCCGCGCCCGGCACGAGGAGCGACAACAGCAGGAAGAGGATGGTGGAGACGGCGCCGGCGATCATCACCACGCCGAGCTGGAGGAATCGCTTGTGCGCCAGGCGCTGGCGCACGAACTGGCCGACGCCCGCAGCGATCACCACCAGCACTGCGGTGAGCAGGGAGAAGCGGTTGAGGATCGCGAACCCGCCACACGCCAGGCCCGCGGCGAGCGACGCCACGAGGGGGCTCCAGCGAGGGGTGTGGATGTGCTCGATGTCGTCGAGAAGCGCGTTGACTTCCTCGGCGGTGGCGTAGTGGTGCAGTTCGTGGCGGCTAAAGTTCTCCAGCGCTTCGATGCGCGAGGCGTTCACGCCGGGCACCGGGAGCACGGCGGCGAGGGTGCGGAACCGCTCGCCGCGGTGGAACGTGCAGGTGAGCGTGTCGAGCCCGACGATGACGTCCGCGTGGTCGAAGCCGAGCGCGCGGGCGCACCGCTTCACGGCGCGGATGACTCGGTAGGCGGGCGCGCCGGAGGTCAGCAGCATTGAGCCGAAGCGCAGCGCCGTGCTGGCCTCTACGCCCATACCGAAGTGATCGTCGCTGCCGTGGTGCGTGTGGTCGATTCGCATGTTCGTATCCGGTTGCCGCCCGGTCGCTCTACTTGCCCTTGCGCTGCTGCATGCGGCGCATGCGGCGGTTCATGCCCGCCATGTTCTGCGCCTGGCGCGGCATTGGGCCGCCCGGCATGCCGGCGACCTGGCCAGGGCCCTTGCGGGTGTCCATCGCTTCGAGCTTGGCGTTGAGGGAGTAGACCTCGTCCTTCTTGTAGTTCTTCGGCAGTTTCAACAGGTGCTTCTGCAGGTCACGGACGGGAACCTGGTCCTCGCCGTCGCCGGCGTAGACCTCGTGGATCGGCACGCCGGCCAGGAGGCGGTCGACGCGCTTGTGTTCCTTCGCCATCATCGGCTTGAGGCGGTTCCGGTTGCCCTCTCCAACCAGCACGACGCCGGGGTTGCCCACGACGCGGTGGATGGTGTCCATGTGGGTGTTGGCCTGGACGCCGTTCTTGGTCAGCCAGACGATGCCCATGGTGTTGCGCATGTTTTCCAGGGTCCAGCCCGCTGCGCCCGGGGTGTCGCCAACCTCGTCGTACATGGACTTCTCCAGGCGGCGGGAGAACAGCCACATCGCCAGCACAGCACCCAGCAGCAGGCCGATGACCAGCATGAACCACTGGCCGCTCCAGAGCAGGCCGATGAGGAAGAACAGCAGGCCCACGCCGAGCACCGAACCCAGCATGATGGGGATGAGCGCCTTGTCGCGCTCCTTTTGCATCTTGAACGCCTGCCACACCTGGCTGCGCGTCTGCTTGCTCTTCGCGCGCTTCGCGGCGCGCTCTTCCTTCTTCGCGGCCTTCGCTGCGGCCTTGTCATCCTGCTTCGCCATGTCGCCAATGTTAATGGCACGCCCCGGGCAAGCAAAAAGAAACGCCCGCCGGTGAGGCGGGCGTGAAGCAGCGCTTAGCGCGTGACCACGGGGTGGTCCTTCGACGGGCCGTACTTCTTCAGCAGGGTCGACGCCTCCTGCGTCGTTTCGCCCTGCGAGGTCTCCTTGAGGTGCTTGAGGTTCTCGGGCAGTTCGCGGCCGTGGTGCTCCATCGCCTGGACGTAGAGCTTGCCGGCGCGGTAGGAGGAACGCACGAGCGGGCCGGACATGACGGCGGCGAAGCCCATGTCGTAGGCGGCGTCGCGGTATTCGATGAACTCCTCCGGCTTCACCCAGCGGTCGATCGGGTGGTAGGTCGGGCCGGGGCGCAGGTACTGGGTGATCGTGATGATGTCGGTGCCGGCATCGTGCAGGTCCTGCAAGGCCTCGAGGATTTCCTCGCGGGTCTCGCCCATGCCGAGGATGAGGTTGGACTTGGTAATCAGCCCGAAGTCGCGCGCCTGACGGATCACGTCCAGCGAACGGTCGTAGCGGAACGCGGGGCGGATGCGCTTGAAGATGCGCGGCACGGTCTCCACGTTGTGCGCGAAAACCTCGGGGCGGGCCTCGAAGACCTCCTGGAGCAGGTCCGGCTTGCCGGAGAAGTCCGGGGTGAGGTTCTCCACACCGGTGTGTGGGTTGAGCTCGTGGATCTTGCGCACGACCTCGGCGTAGAGCCACGCGCCCTCGTCCTCAAGGTCGTCGCGGGTCACGCCGGTGATGGTGGAGTAGTTCAGGTTCATGCCGCGGACCTCTTCGGCTACGCGGCGCGGCTCGTCGCGGTCCAGCGGGTCGGGCTTGCCGGAGGCGATGTCGCAGAAATCGCAGCGGCGGGAGCAGCGGGAGCCGCCGATGAGGAAGGTCGCCTCGCGGGATTCCCAGCATTCGTGGATGTTGGGGCAGCCGGCTTCCTGGCACACGGTGTGCAGGCCTGCGCCCTTCACCTTCTGTTTCATGTCCTCGTACTCAGGTCCCGTTTTGACCTGGTTGCGGATCCAGCGCGGTTTCGACTCGATCGGAGTCTCCGCGTTGCGCTTTTCGATTCGGAGGAGCTTTCGGCCTTCTGGTGCTACAGTCACGCCCCCTACGTTAACGGACGTGTCAAGCACTGCGTTACCGCGGTCGCTTCTTCAGCCCCTTCGTGGGGTCCGGCGCCGAGGCGAAGGTGTGGTTTGCCACCGTGAGCTCGCCGGACAGCGCGCGGTCGAGGTGGTGGAGAAGCCTTGGGGCGATTGCCGACGCCCGCGTGTCCCTCCCCAACTCCAGACTCATGGTGGTCACGTCGGCGTCGTCAATGCCGCAGGCGACGATGTGCGCGTAGTGGGCGAGCGTGTTGTCGCAGTTGAGGCTCAGCCCGTGCATGGTGACGCCGCGGGTGATGCGGATTCCTAGGGCCGCGATCTTGCGGTCGCGGGTCGGTGCCGACGGGTCGGCGGCGCGCGTGGTGTGGGGGACCCAGACGCCGGAGCGCCCGTCGATGCGGCCGGCGGTGGTCACGCCCGCCTCGCGGACCGTCTCAATGAGCGCCTCCTCCAGGCGGCGGACGTAGTCGACCACGTCGACGGGCTCGGCGAGTTTGATGATGGGGTAGACCACCAGCTGGCCCTCGCCGTGCCACGTGATGCGCCCGCCGCGGTCCACGTTGACCACGGGGACGGGGTAGTCGGCGTCGGGCATGTCCTCGGGCTGCGTGCGCTTGCCCGCAGTGAATGTGGAGGGGTGCTCGAGGACGAGCACGGTGTCGCCGACCTCGCCCGCGGCGCGCTTCGCCGCGAGCTCCGCCTGCAGGTCCCACGCCTCCTGGTACGGCACGACGCCGAGCTCGCGCACCTCGAGCGGGGTGGCGGCGTCGGCGCGGATGGATTTGTCGGCGGGGAAAAATGGGTCACGCGGGGCAGTCATGCTTTCGCATTCTAGCCCCGCGTGAAGTGGTGGGTGTTTAGCCCTGTTTAGCCCTCGACGCCGTTCTCTGCGGCGTACTCGTCGGCGGTCATAAGCTCGCCGACGGACTCGACCTCGACCTCGAAGAGCCAGCCGTCGCCGTACGGGTCATTGTTGATGGCCTCGTACGCGCCGTCGATGTCCTCGTTGACGGCGGTCACGGTGCCGGTGACCGGGGAAAACAGGTCGGAGACGGACTTGGTGGACTCGACCTCACCGCAGTGCTCGCCGGCGGTGACGGTGTCGCCCACCTGCGGCAGCTCGGCGAAGACGATCTCGCCCAGGCGATCAGCGGCCACGTTGGTAATACCCACGCGCACGGTGGCGCCGACGGCGGTGTCCGGGGTGGCGTTGATCCACTCGTGGTCCTCGGAGTAGTAGAAGTCCTTCTTCAGTGCCATGTTAGGCGTCCTTTCGGGAGTAAAACGGGGTCTCTACGATAGTAAACGGATAGCGACGTCCACGGATGTCAATTTCCACAGCCGTGCCAACCTCTGCGTGCTCGGGCGCGATGTGCGCCAGAGCAACAGGGTAGCCCAGCGTCGGCGAAGGCTGGCCGGAGGTGACCACACCGATGCGTTCCTCCGCGCCCGGCAGGAACACCTCCGCGCCCTCGCGCGCGGCGCGGCGCTGCTCGGAGGTCAGACCGGCGATGACTACAGACGGCTCGCGGCCAGTCAGCGCGTCCTTGCCCACAAAGTCCGCTTCCTTCTTGGCAAAGGCGCGGCCCATCCCGGCCTCGACCGGGGTGATGTTGGTGGTGAGCTCGTGGCCGTAAAGCGGCATCGATGCTTCGAGGCGCAGCGAGTCGCGCGAGGCGAGCCCGCACGGGGTGCCGGAACCGATCACGGCGTCCCACACCGCCTGGGCGTCCGTGTTGGCGCAGAACAGCTCGAAGCCGTCCTCGCCGGTGTAGCCGGTGCGGGCGACGAACACCTCGACGGACCCGCCGCCTGCCGGGTGCAGGGTCATCCAGGCACCGGAGTAGTAGGCGAGTGTGTCGGCGTCGTCGCTGAGCAAAGGCTCGAGGACCTTGAGCGCATTCGGGCCCTGGACCGCGACGAGTGCCAAGGCCTCGGAGTCGTTGCGCAGCTCAACGTCGAAGTCGCCCTTGCGCGCTTCAAATGCGGCCCACACGGTGGCGGTATTGGCAGCGTTGGGCACGACCATGAAGTGGTCGTCGGCCATCTTGTAGGTGATCAGGTCGTCCAGGATGCCGCCGTCCTCGGCGACGATCATGGAGTACTTCGCCTTGCCCACCTTCAGGATGGACATGTTGGAAATCAGGGCGTAGTCCAAAAACGCGGCGGCGTCGGGGCCCTTGACGTCGATCTCGCCCATGTGGGAGAGGTCGAAGATGCCGACGGCGCTGCGCACCGCGCGGTGCTCGTCGAGCTCGTTGCCGTACTTCAGCGGCATGTTCCAGCCGCCGAAATCGGTAAACGTGGCGCCCAGCTTCTCGTGGGCTGCGTGCAGGGGAGAGGTAGCCATGAGGGTTCTCGCTTTCAGTGGGAGGGGACTATTCGCCGGTGTTGATGCCAAAGGCTTCCGGCGGCGGGCATGCACAGACGAGGTTGCGGTCGCCGTACGCCTCGTCGATGCGGCGCACCGGCGGGAAGTACTTCGCGTGCACGAGCCGGTCGACCGGGTAGGCCGCCTGCTCGCGGCTGAATTCGTACGGCCAGTCGGAGCGCACCACGGAGTGGGCGGTAAACGGCGCGTGGTGCAGCACGGAGGATTCGTAGGCGACGCGGCCGTCGATGATCTCCTGGATCTCGCCGTGGATGGAGCGCATCGCCTCGACGAAGCGGTCCAGCTCGGCCAGGTCCTCGGATTCGGTCGGCTCGACCATGAGGGTGCCAGCGACCGGGAAGGACAGCGTCGGCGCGTGGAAGCCGTAGTCCACCAGGCGTTTCGCCACGTCCGCTGCGGTCACTCCGGACTTGTCGGTCAGCTCGCGCAGGTCCAGGATGCACTCGTGGCCCACCATGCCGTTGTCGCCGGTGTAGAGCACCGGGAAGTACTCGTTGAGCTGGTGAGCGAGGTAGTTGGCGCCGAGCACGGCGTGCTGGGTGGCGGACTTCAGTCCGTCGGCGCCGCTCATGGCGATGTAGGCCCAGGAAATCTGCAGCACGCCCGCGGAGCCGTAGAGGCTCGCGGAGACGGGCACGCCGGCGTCGCCAGGCACGGGCGCCGAGGCCTGCTCAAGCGAGACGTTCGCGTCACCGGGCAGGAAGGGGATGAGGTGTTCGCCCACACCGATGGGGCCCACGCCCGGGCCGCCGCCACCGTGCGGGATGGTGAAGGTCTTGTGCAGGTTGAGGTGGCTGACGTCGCCGCCGAAGTCGCCGGGGCGCGCGATGCCGGTGAGCGCGTTCATGTTCGCGCCGTCGATGTAGACCTGGCCGCCGGCCGCGTGAACCTTGTCGGCCACGGTGCGCACGGTGTCCTCGTACACACCGTGGGTGGACGGGTAGGTGAGCATGATGGCGGCGACGTGCTCGCCGTGCTTCTCCAGCTGCGCGTCGAGGTCGTTCAGGTCGATCGAGCCGTCGTCGGCGGTCTTGATCACCACGACTCGCAGGTTGGCCAAGCTTGCCGACGCCGCGTTCGTCCCGTGCGCCGACGCCGGGATCAAGCAGATGTCGCGCTCGGTATCGCCGTTTGCCACGTGGTAGCGGCGGATCGCGAGCAGGCCGGCGAGCTCGCCGGTCGCGCCCGAGTTGGGCTGCAGGGACACCTCGGCGTAGCCGGTGATGCTGATGAGCCAGGTGCGCAGGTCGTCGATAAGCGTGGCCCAGCCCTTCGTGTATTCGGCCGGGGTGAAGGGGTGCACGTTGGCGAATTCTGGCCAGGTGATGGTCTCCAGGCCAGCGGTGGGGTTGAGCTTCATCGTGCAGGAGCCGAGCGGGATCATCGTGCGGTCCAGCGCGAGGTCCTTGTCGCCGAGGGTGCGGATGTAGCGCATCATTTGCGTCTCGGAGTGGATCGCGTTGAAGGTCTCGTGGGTGAGGAACTCGGTACGGCGTTCCAGCGCCTCGGGCAGGCGCGGTTCGGCGTCCTTTGGCGCGGTGGCGCCGAACGCTTCGAGGAGTGCCGCAAGGTCGGCCTCGGAGGTGTCCTCGCCGAACGACACGCCCACGGTGGTCGCGTCGATGGCGCGCACAAGGTACCCAGCCTGCGCAAGCTTCTCGACGACCCCCTGCGCGTCCCCAACCTCAACCGCCACCGTGTCGAAGAAGTGCGCGTGCTTGACGCGCGCGCCGGCGGCTTCCACACCTGCGGCGAATCGCGCGGCGAAGTCGTGGACGGTGCGCGCGATTTCGGTCAGGCCTTTAGGCCCGTGGTAGACGGCGTACATGGAGGCCGCGACGGCGAGCAGCGCCTGGGCGGTGCAAATGTTGGAGGTGGCGCGCTCGCGGCGGATGTGCTGCTCGCGCGTCTGCAGTGCGAGGCGGTAGGCGGGGAAGCCCTCGGCGTCTTTGGACACACCCACCAGGCGGCCCGGCAGCTGGCGCTTGAGCTTCTCCGGCACCGCCATGAAGGCGGCGTGCGGGCCGCCGTAGAACAGCGGGACGCCGAAGCGCTGGGTGGAGCCGATCGCGATGTCCGCGCCGAGCTCGCCCGGAGACTCCAGGACGGTCAGGGCGAGGATGTCGGCGTCGACGGTGACCAGGCCGCCGCGCTCGTGGATCGCCTCGATGACCGGGCGCGGGTCCGCGATGTCGCCCTCGGTGCCCGGGTAGGCCAGCACGGCGCCGACGAGGTCTTCGCCGACGACCCCCTGCGACAGGTCCGCGACCTCGACCTCAAGGTCGATGGCGCGGGCGCGCTCGCTGGCGACGGTGATGACCTGGGGATGCAGGCGGGCGTCGAGAAGCACCCTGCGTCCCTTGCGCACCGCGCGCGACATGAGGCCGACGGCCTCGGCGGCGGCGGAGGCCTCGTCCAGCAGCGAAGCGTTGGCAATGTCCAGGCCGGTGAGGTCCTGCACCATGGTCTGGAAGTTGAGCAGCGCCTCCAGGCGTCCCTGGGAGATTTCCGGCTGGTACGGGGTGTAGGCGGTGTACCAGCCGGCGTCCTCGATCACGCCGCGGCGGATCACCGGCGGGGTGAGCGTGGAGTTGTAGCCCTGGCCGTAGAACGCCTTGAGCACGGTGTTCTGGCTTGCGATCTCGCGCAGGCGGTCCTGCGCCTCGTACTCCGTGAGCGCCTGCGGCAGCTGCAGCGGCCCGTCAGCGAGGATGCCCTTCGGCACCGCCGCGCTGATCAGGGCGTCCAGCGACTCGTAACCCAGCGCGTCCAGCATTTTCCGCTGCTCGCTCTGGTCGGGGCCAATATGACGGGAGATGTAATCCAACAGGTGCTCCTTGGTCGAAAGTGGTGCCAAACACTGTCAGTATACGGTCTGGGCCTTAGGTGACTCGAACTGTGGGGGAGTCCCAGAACGCACACAGCGGCCCGGCCCCCGTTCGTGGGGGACCGGGCCGCTGCGTCGCTGTGCCGTTGATCCGGCGCCGGATCAGTAGGCGAAATTACAGGGCAAGGTCTGCCTCGAAGTCGCCGACCTCAATGCGGTCCTTGATCGTGGTGATGAAGCGACCTGCGTCTGCGCCGTCGACCAGCTGGTGGTCGTAGCTGAACGGCAGGTAGCACATCTGGCGGATCGCGATGGAGTCGATGCCGTCCTCGGTGACGATGACGGGGCGCTTCTCAATCGTCGCCGTGCCCAGGATGCCGGCCTGCGGCGGGGTGAGGATCGGGGTGTCCAGCATGGCGCCCTCGGAGCCGATGTTGGTCACCGTGAAGGTGGCACCGGTCAGGTCGTCCGGGCGCAGCTTCTTGTTGCGGGCGCGCTCGGCCAGGTCCTTGATGGCCTTGGCGATCTCGGCCAGGTCCATGTCCTGCGCCTTCTTGATCACCGGCACGAGCAGGCCCTGCGGGGTGTCCACAGCAATGCCGATGTTGACGTCGGAGTGGTAGGTGATCTCCTTGGTCTCCGCGTTGTAGGACGCGTTGACGTTCGGGTGGGAGACCAGCGCCTCGGCCGTCGCCTTGATGAAGAAGGCGAGGTAGGTGATGTTCGTGCCGTGCTTCTCCACGAAGGCCGGCTTGACCTTCTTGCGCAGCTCTGCGACGCGGGTGACGTCGACCTCCTGCACGTGGGTGAGCTGGGCGGTGGTCTGCAGGGACTCGACCATCTTCGCAGCGGTGATCTCGCGGATGCGGTTGACCTTCTGCGTGGTGCCGATGAGCTTCTGCTTCTCCGGGTCCACGGACTTGGTGGACCAGTTTGCGCGAGCACCCTTGGCGGCCGGCTTCTCGGCCGCGCCCTTGTCAGTTGCGGAAGCGCCCTTGTCAGCTGCGGACTCGCCGTTGGCGGCAGCCAGCACGTCCTGCTTGCGGATGCGGCCGCCAACGCCGGTGCCCTCAACGGTGCTGAGGTCAACGCCGTGCTTGTCGGCCAGCTTGCGCACCAGCGGGGTGACGTACGGAACGTCGCCACCGCGGTCTGCCAGCTTCTCGGAAGCGCCCGCCTTCGGGGCCTCCTTCTTGGGTGCCTCCTGCTTCGGGGCAGCCTTCGGAGCTTCCTGCTTCGGCTCCTCTGCCTTGGCCGGAGCCTCTTCCTCAGCCTCGTCGGCTGCGTCGTCCGCGCCAGCGGCAGCGGCGTCTGCGTCGCCGACAACGGCGATGGCGCCGCCGACCTCGACGGTGTCGTCCTCTTCAGCCAGGATCTCCAGCAGGGTGCCGGCGACCGGGGACGGGATTTCGGTGTCGACCTTGTCGGTGGAGACCTCGAGCAGCGGCTCGTCGACCTCGACCTCGTCGCCAATCTCCTTGAGCCAGGTGGTGATGGTGCCCTCGGTGACGGATTCGCCGAGCTCCGGCATCTCAATCTTGGTGCCAGCGCCCGAGCCGGAGGACTTCTTCTCCTGCTTCGGAGCTTCCTGCTTCGGTTCCTCTGCCTTGGCCGGAGCCTCTTCCTCAGCCTCGGTCTCGTCGGCTGCGTCGTCCGCGCCAGCGGCATCGGCGTCCGCGTCGCCGATGCGGGCGATGACCTCGCCGACCTCGACGGTGTCGTCCTCATCGGCCAGGACCTCAACCAGGGTGCCGGCGACCGGGGACGGGATTTCGGTGTCGACCTTGTCGGTGGAGACCTCGAGCAGCGGCTCGTCGACCTCGACCTCGTCGCCGACCTCCTTGAGCCAGGTGGTGATGGTGCCCTCGGTGACGGACTCGCCAAGCTCCGGCATCTCGACGTCGGTCGCGGAGCCGGATGCCTTCGGTGCGGACTTGGCTTCCTGCTTCTCGGCCGGCTTTTCCTCTGCGGCCTCGTCCTTTTCCTCGGCCTTGTCGGCGGAGTCGGCGGAGCCAGCGGCTTCCTCGCCCTCCTCGCCGATGATGGCGATGACCTCGCCGACCTCGACGGTGTCGTCTTCCTCAGCCTTGACCTCAATGAGGACGCCGGCGACTGGAGACGGAATTTCGGTGTCGACCTTATCGGTTGAGACCTCGAGCAGGGGCTCGTCTACCTCGACGGTATCGCCGACTTCCTTCAGCCACGTGGTGATCGTGCCTTCGGTGACAGACTCGCCCAGCTCGGGCATCTCTACGGAGTGCGCCATGTTTTCTCAGTCTCCTCGTAGTTCAAGGTTGTAACGGAAGCTATACAGAAAACAGGCTACCCGCATTCTCCCGTATTCGTCGCGTTTGGGGGCACCATCGGTGGGGGCCTCAGCCGGGCGGCATCGCCTCGCCCGCGCGCCGGTTCCGTAAGATAAGGCGCGTGTTTAACCTTTTCGGCAAACGGAAACAGTCCTCCAGCTTCAAACCCCCGCGCGCGCCAGGCGGAACAATTCGCCCGGACGACGCCGAGTACCTGAAGCAGTGGGTGCGCGGCCGCAAGTTTGTCGAGGGCTACATCGAGCCGGAGACCATGGTCAACGAAATGTCGGTCGTGCTCGTCGATGAGCTGGGCAACTACACCCGCCGCCGCATCGGCGGGCCGAAAGGCATCGACCAGGTGGCCAAACTGCTGAGCATCTCGCTCTACGACGTCGAAGAGACCGGCTACCCCGACCGCATGCGCAAGAAGATGGAGCAGGAGCGCATTCTGCGCAAGCGCGAGGAGCAGCGGCAGCGCCGCGCCAAGTTCGAGCGCGGCGAGGACCCCTACAGTTAGGGGTTCATCGCTTATCGACGCCACCGCCCCCGGCCACACCTACTCACCCGCAAGCTGCGTGAGCGTCTCCACAATGGTGCGAACCGGCGCGCCGGTTGCCCTCTTTGGGGTGTAGCCGAATGGCGAGTCGGTGTTGAAGGCCGGGCCCGCGACGTCGATATGCGCCCACTGCGTGCCGTTGTCCTCCCCGGAGAACTTGGAGAGGTACAGCCCGGCGAACAGCATGCCGCCCGTGCGCGCGTTGTGGGTGTTGCGGATGTCCGCGATCGGGGACTTCAGCTGCGCCTCCTGCTCCTCGAGCAGCGGCATGGACCAGGCCGGCTCGCCGACGGTGCGTCCGTTCTCCGCGATGCGGTCGCGCAGCTCCTCCGTACCCATCACACCGGCGGTGCGGGTACCGAGCGCCACCATCTGCGCGCCGGTGAGCGTGGCGGTCTCGATGAGGTAGGTGGGCTTGTCCTCCGCTGCGCGCGCCATCGCGTCGGCGAGCACCAGGCGGCCCTCCGCGTCGGTGTTGAGGATCTCCGAGGTCAGCCCGCCGTAGTGGGTGATCACGTCGCCCGGGCGGGTCGCCGAGCCGGATGGCATGTTCTCGGCGAGGGGCAGCCAGGCGTCGATAGGCATGGCCAGCTCGAGGCGTGCCGCGGCGACGATGGAGGCCAGCTGGGCCGCGGAGCCGCCCATATCGCTGATCATGTCCTCCATGTGCGCGCCCGGCTTCAGGGAGATACCGCCGGTATCAAAGGTGATGCCCTTGCCAACCAACGCGGCGCTCGCTGCCTCGCCGTCCTGCGCGTCCTTCGGCGACCAGGACAGGTGCACCAGGCGCGGCGGGCGGGCCGAGCCCTTGCCCACAGCGGTGATGCCGCCGAAGCCGTGGTCCTCCAGGTACTGCTCGTCAAAGACCTCGACGCTCAGCCCGACCTGCTCGCCGACCTCGCGCATGATCTCGGCGTACGCCTCGGGGTAGAGGTAGTTCGCCGGCGTGTTGACCAGGTCGCGCGCCAGGTTGACGGACTCCGCGATGATGCGCGCGCGGTCGAACGCAGCTCGCTCCTCGTCGCCCGCGACGACCGTCACCGCGACCGGGGCGGGGGCGTCCTCCTCCGCGGACTTCAAGCCCTGGTAGGAGTAGGAGCCCAGCAGCAGGCCTTCCACTATCGGGCCCATGCCAAACTCCGTGCTCACCGCGACCTCCTCGATGCCGGAGAGGCTGCGCGCCGCCGTGCCGACGCCGCGACGCACGGACTCCTCGTCAACCTCGTCGGCAGGGCCCAAGCCGTAAGCGATAAACAGGGTGCCGTCGACCACGACGTGGTGCAGCTCGCCGGCCGCGCCCTTTGCGCCCACCTTCGCCAGGGCGTCGAGGACGCCGTCCGCAGTCAGCGCGGTCACGGGCAGCTCGACGCCGTCCTGGCCCGCAGCGACCGGGATCAGGCGCGCGGCCTGCAACGGGGCGGAATCCGCCAACGTCAGCGCCGCGGTGGTGCCGCGGGCGGGGAGTGCGCAAGTGAAAGTCATGTTGGGTTACCTTTCGATCAGGGAATCGTCGATAAGCTCTGCTGAATAAATTCCAGCCCTATTCAGCGTACTCGGGCTCCGGCGGGGTACCGCCCGAGTAGGGTGGGGCGCATGACAATGCTAGACTTCTCCATTTCGCAACACCCGAACCCCGCAACCGACGCGGAGCGCGAAGCCATTTTGGCCGACCCGGCGTTCGGGCAAGAGTTCACCGACCACATGGTCTCCATCGAGTGGACCGAGGACAAGGGCTGGCACGCCGCGCAGGTGCGCCCGTATGGGCCCATCTCCCTGGACCCCGCGACCAACGTCTTCCACTACGGGCAGGCCATTTTTGAGGGCCTGAAGGCGTACCGCCACGCCGACGGCTCCATCAGCACCTTCCGGCCGGAGCAGAACGCGAAGCGCATGCAGCACTCCGCCCACCGTCTGGCCATGCCGGAGCTGCCGGAGGAGTTGTTTATCGAGTCGCTGCGCCAGCTGGTGAGCATCGATAAGGCGTGGGTGCCCGAGGCGGGCGGCGAGGCCGCGCTGTACCTGCGTCCCTTCATGATCGGCACCGAGGAGACCCTGGGCGTCAAGCCCTCCCATTCGTACACGTTCTACGTCATTGCCTCGCCCGCGGGCGCGTACTTCTCCGGCGGCGTGAAGCCGGTCTCCGTGTGGGTGTCTAAGGAGTACGTCCGCGCCGCGCCGGGCGGCACTGGCGACGCAAAGTTCGCCGGCAACTACGCGGGCTCGCTGCTCGCGCAGGCGGAGGCCCAGGAGAAGGGCTGCGACCAGGTGGTCTGGCTCGACGCCATCGAGCGCAAGTACATCGAGGAGATGGGCGGCATGAACCTCATGTTCGTCGAGGGCTCCGGGGACGACGCCACACTAGTCACCCCGGCGCTGTCCGGTTCGCTGCTCGCCGGCATCACCCGCAAGTCGCTGCTCCAGGTCGCGGAAGACGCCGGCTTGGGCACTGAGGAGCGCAAGATCACCGTGGAACAGTGGCGCGAGGGGGTGGAAAACGGCACGATCACGGAGACGCTGGCGTGCGGCACCGCTGCGGTGCTCACCCCGGTGGGGCGCGTGCGTAGTGCGGACGGCGAGTTCACCATCAACAACAATGAGGCCGGCCCGATCACGATGTCGCTGCGCGAGCGCCTGCGGGGAATCCAGAACGGCAGCGTGGAGGACACCCACGGGTGGAACGTCACGCTGGTTGAGGCGTAGTGCGCCTCACCCGGCCTAGCGCGGCTCCGGCCGGCTCGTGGCACGCAGCTGCGTGAGCGCCTCGGCTGCCATCTCCGCGGCCATGTTGACCTGCGGCAGCGCGGCCAGCGCGCCCGCCGCCTGGCCCGTGGTCATGTCCAGGGCAAGCACCGGGGTCAGCTCGAGCGCCTGGAGGCAGCCGATGTGCGCCGGCTCTGGGCTTACCCCGCCGGCGATGCACCAGCGCTTCGTGCCGGGGGCGAGTCGCTCTGCTGTGTAGGCGGCGACGGAGGGGAGCGCGGCGTCGATAAGCACTGGCGTCCTGCGCGCCGCGGACTGGGCGACGAGGCCCACGAGGAAGGCCATGTCGGGGCCAGAGATCTCCGCGAGCACGCGCTCGACGTCGTCGGCGATGGCGCGGGCGCGGAACATTGCGTCGCGGATCGCGGCAACCTTGACCTTCCACACCTCGTCGTTGATCCCGGAGCCGCGGCCGATCGCCTTGACCGGCTCCGTGCGCGTGAGCGTGCCGTACACTGCGGCGGCGACCGTGGTATCGCCGACGCCCACGTTGCCGGGGATGATGAGGTCGGTGCCGGAATCCACTTCGTGGTCGGCCACCTCTATGCCCCGCGCGATGGCGGCGACGCACTGCTGCGCGGTCATCGCGGGCTCCACGTCGATCGCGCCGGTGACCTCGTCGAACTCGTCTACCACGCGCACCGACGCCCCCGCGGCGCGCGCCGCGATGTGCGCCGGACCCGCGCCGGCCTCAAGCTGTTCCAGCAGCGTCGCGCCTGCGTCCGGCTCCCACGCGGACACGCCGCGCTGGGCTACGCCGTGGCGAGCGGCAACGATGACCGCGCGCGGGTGGGCGAACGGCGCGGGCGTCGACGCCCCCTGCACCCCCGCGACCCACGCGCCGATGTCGGCCAACCGGCCCAGGTTCCGCCCCGGCACGGAGCGCGCGAGAAGGCGGAACACGTTCCGCGCGCGGCCAAGATCGGGGGATTGCACGGGCGCGAAGTCGACGCCGGCCAGATGGGGCTCGGTCATGGCTTAGACCTTCTCGCCGATGCTCACCTGCGGTTTGGGCGAGCGCCAGTTGCGCGGCTGCGACGCGCGAGAGAACGCGTACATACCCAGGCCGAAGCCAGTCTCGGTGGTGCCCGGGAACTTGGCGCGCACCGCGTTGTTCACGCGCTTGCCAATCACGAAGGCCTCGATGAAGATGGCCAGGATAAACAGCATGGTCAGCCCGGAGAGCACCGCGGACACTTCGGGCAGCCACGTGCCAATGAACAGGACCACCACGAGCACAAGCGCGACCGGCATCACGTAGTTGTTGAAGAAGCGGCGCGCGTCGACCCAGTCGCGCGCGTAGCGGCGCACCTCGCCCTTGTCGCGGTCCATGAGGTAGCGCTCGTCGCCAGCGTCGATGCGCGCCTGAATCTCCTTGTTCGCGCGGCGGTTCTCCGCGCGCTGCTCCTTCTTGTAGGCCTTCCACTCCTCCTTCGACATGGAGGCCTTGAGCTCCTTGTTCTTCTGCGCGCGCTGCGCCTGCGTCATGTTGTCAGGGTCGCGCAAGACGCCGCGCTTGACCTCCTGGTCGTGGCGCTTCGGGGTCGGCCGCCCCTTCGGCGGCGTGTAGCCCTTCGGGTACTTGGGCTCGTCGTGTGCATCGCTTGTCGACGCCCCCTCGTCCCCACCGGACGCCCCACCGATCTCCGCGGCGGAGATGGCGGTCGAGCCGCCCCCGGCCCGTTGCTCGGACTGTTGCTCAGATTTCTGCCATGGGAGTTTCACGCACTCTAGGCTACAAGGCGCCGCCCGGAAAGGAGCAATGCGCTGCCGGGAATAATCGCCCACGGCCCCGCGTTGCGAGGCGTGAGGAAACCCCACCTACCCCACCGATGCTGCGCGGGCAGTATGATGGGGCAAACTCCGGCCACATATATAAGGAGAGATTTCAATGACTGCACCTACCTCTGCAACTGGTGTGAACCTGACCGAGGCCGCCGCGGCGAAGGCCAAGGCGCTGCTGGACCAGGAAGGCCGCACCGACCTGTCCCTGCGCATCGCCGTGCAGCCGGGTGGCTGCGCTGGTCTGCGCTACCAGCTGTACTTCGACGACCGCGACCTGGACGGCGACAAGGCCGACGAGGTCGGCGGTGTCCGTCTCGTTGTGGACAAGATGAGCGTGCCCTACCTGATGGGCGCCACCATCGACTTCGCCGACACGATCGAGCAGCAGGGCTTCACCATCGACAACCCGAACGCCGGTGGTTCCTGCGCTTGCGGCGACTCCTTCAACTAAGTCGCAACGCCTCCGATACCCCGTCCACTGCGCGAATCCTTTCCGCAGCGGACGGGGTATTTTTCTGGCCGGCTACGCCTCGCAACCGTGCTCGGCGTGCAGCCACGCCTTCGCCTCGTCGAGCGCCGCATCACCGGAGTCCGTAGGAGTGTCCGGCGCGACCGGATCCTCGGAAAACTCCTCGCCCGTGCGGGCCTTGTCCTTTGCGACGGTAAGCATCAGCTCGCTGCCGTCGGGGAAGTCATACACCATGTTGGCCGAGGCAAAGCCGGCGGTCGGAGTGCCGAACGAGCGTGAGTCGTCCAGGCCGCGGAAAGCGAGCATGGTCGCTTCGCCGGAGGAGGCGGTGGTGGCGTCGACAAGCACTGCGGTGGGCGCCTCCCACTTACCGCCTGCAGTTTCCAGCGGTGTGCCGCCGCCGCTGACCGCGTTGCCGTCGACCGTGACCTGGGACGTGTTGACGCGGTTGACGAACTCGAGCGCAGTGCCGTCGGGCAGGAGCGGGGACAGCCCGGCGATCATGGGGCCCATGTCGCCGCCGTCGTTGCCCCGGAGGTCGACGACCGCGCCGCACGCCCCGCCGTCCCGGGCCTCGAGCAGTCCACTGGTGAGGGTGTCCGCGTACTGCTGGATTTCATCGTTCCGGCCGATGCCCGGCACAGTTGCGACCGCGACGTTTCCCACCGTGGTCACTCCGACCTGGGCAGTAGGGCTGCCTTCTTCGGCGTCGGGCTGCTGGGTTTCCGCCGGAATGAGCCTGGAGTGCTTGCCACCGGCGGCGTGGACGGCCTGGTCGAGCACGTCCTGTAGCTCGGCCTGGTGTTCTGCGTCCTTCGCAGCCTCCTCTGCCTTGGTTCGAGCGGCGGCGAACTCCTCCGAGTCTCCGTAAACCCCCATGGACTCAGACAGGTCGAGCACCGTGCGGGCGTAGCGCTGCGGAGAATCTTTGCCCAGGAACTTTGCCTGGCCGGTCATCTGCGCGGAAAGTGTCGGCCCCCAGACGTAGCAGGCGGCCGCGAGGGCCAGGCCGATGGCGACTACGACGCCGCCGAGGACGAGAAGAATTTTCTTTGCTGTACTCATGGTGTCCATTCCACCGTGGCGGCGGGGCTCGGACAATGGTGGCAACCGGAGTCTTTGGGTAGAGCTAGCGCTACCCCTTGAGCTCGCGCAGCTACTTCGCCGGCGGCTGGTGCTGCCTGGCGCAAATGGAGCTAGCTCCATCTGGACGGATGCTGCCTGCAAAACGCCTGGTCGGCTGGGGTCGCCCGGTGCAAATGGAGCTAACGCCATGTAGATAGCTGTGTCGGGGAAACGCCCGGTCGGCTGGTGCTGCCAGGTGCAAACGGAGCTAGCTCCATGTGGATAGGTGTGTCGGGGAATCGCCTGGTCGGCTGGGGCCGCCCGGTGCAAACGGAGCTAGCTCCATCTAGACGCACGTGGCCCGTAAAACGCCCGGTCGGCTGGTGCTGCCAGGTGCAAACGGAGCTAGCTCCATCAGACGGACGCTGCCCGTAAAACGCCTGGTCGCGGCCCCGGCGCCGCCCAAAGGGAGCTAGCTCCATTTGCCCCGTGTGCACCCAGCCCCCTTTGCGCACCCAGCGCCCCCTTTGTGCACCCAGCCCCCGCGTGCGCACCGGAGCCGCCAGCCCACGCAGGACCCCCAAACGCGGCCGCCCGGTTACAGCTTGACCGGGTACTCCTTGTGCTCGATCTGCGGGTCGATACGGTGCTCGACGAAGATGCCGTGCCACACCATAAAAGCCAGCACGGTCCACAGGCGTCGCGAGTGATCCGAAATGCCGTCGCGGTGCTCCTTGAGCATTTCCAGCACGGCCTTCTTGTCAAAGATGTGCGCGGTCTGCGACTCATTGATGGTGTCCTGCGCCCAGCCGTACAGTTCCTCGCCGGCGAGCCAGTGGCGCATCGGCACCGGGAAGCCGAGCTTGCGTCGGTTGAGCACGTGCGCGGGCACGATTTGCTCCATCGCGCGGCGGAGCGCGTACTTGGTCGTCCCGTTCGCAATCTTCTGCTCATGCGGGATCGTCTGCGCCACCTTGAACACTTCCTTGTCCAGGAACGGCACGCGCAGTTCGAGCGAGTTCGCCATGTTCATCTTGTCCGCCTTCACCAGGATGTCGCCACGCATCCAGGTAAAGAGGTCAAGGTTCTGCATGCGTGCCACCGGGTCCATGCTTGTCGACGCCGCGTAAATCGGCGCCGTGACCTCGCGGTGGTCCCACTCGCGCTTCGCCCAGGGAAGCACCCGCTCCAGCTGCTGGAAGTTGAAGGACCGTGCGTTGCCGTAATAGCGGTCTTCCATCGGTGTGGTGCCGCGCTCGAGCAGGCTCTTGCCCTTCATGCCTTCCGGTAGGACCTGTCCGAGCCTGTTCAGCCCGCGCAGCAGGGGAGAGGGGAGCTTCTCAAACGGAGCGAGCGACAGCGGCTCCTTGTAGATGGTGTAGCCGCCGAACAGCTCGTCGGCGCCCTCGCCGGACAGCACGACCTTGACGTGCTTGCGCGCTTCCTGGGCCACGAAGAACAGGGGCACGAGCGACGGGTCGGCGACGGGGTCGTCGAGGTACCACATGATCTTCGGGATGGCGTCGGCGTACTCCTCAGGGGAGACGATCTTCACGATGTGCTCTACGCCGATCGCATCGGCGGACTCGGCCGCCACGTCGACCTCCGAGTAGCCTTCGCGCTCAAAGCCGGTGGTGAAGGTGAGCAGGTCCGGGTTGTGGCGCTTTGCCAGCGCGGCGATTGCGGTGGAGTCGATACCGCCGGAGAGGAAGGAGCCGACGGTAACGTCGGCACGCATGTGCTTCGCCACCGAGTCCTCAAGCGCCGCTGCGATGCGGTCGTAGAGGTCTTGCTCCTTGTCCTTGGTCACCGGGGTGGTGCGGAAATCGGGCTTGAAGTAACGCTCCGCGTGGACCTCGCCGCCCGGGGTCAGGGTGACGGTGCAGCCGGACTCTACGCGGCGAATTCCGGCGTGCAGCGTCTCTGGCTCAGGGACGTACTGCAGGTCCACGTAATGCTCGATGGCGCGACGGTCCAGGCCGTTGTCTTGACCGGAGAGGGCAAGGCCCAACTGCTCGAACATGTTCAGGATGGACTTCTTCTCGGAGGCGAAGACGGTACCGGCTTTGGTCGTGGCGTAGAACAGCGGCTTGATGCCAAACTGGTCGCGGGCGGCAAACATCGTCTTGGTCTCGGTATCCCAGATCACGATGCCGAACATGCCGCGCAGGTGCTTGACCACATCCTTGCCCCAGTGGTGGTAGCCCACCACAATCGGCTCGCCGTCGCCGGAAGTATTGAACGTGTAGCCGGCGGCCTGGAGCTCTTCGCGCAGCTCGATGTAGTTGTAAATCTCCCCGTTGAACGTCATGGCGTAGCGCTCGGGGTTCTCGGCCGGGCCCCAGCGCAGCGGCTGGTGGGAGTGCTCGAGGTCAATGATGGCCAGGCGGTTGAAGCCGAACACTGCGTCGTCGTCGTGCCAGGTGCCGGCGGCGTCCGGGCCACGGTGGTACATGCACGGCAGCGCGTCGTCCACAGCTGGGACGAAGGTGCTGGCGTTGGATCCGGCGGTAAGCATTGCAAGCAGGCCACACATCGTAAGTTGAACCTTCTCCTTATATATACGGTGCGCCGCAAGCATCGGCCGGGGCGCGTCATGATGTGTTCCAGGATAAGGTTCCGAGGGCTGGAACGGCGAACCAGACGTGGCCGCGGTGGTTCAACCTTTAGCCCGTCCCCGATTGGGGGCCAACTTTCGGATGAACTTTTTGGCGAAAAATCCGTTTTTTGGGTGACGCAGACCACGCGCCGAGTGGGTGATGGGGAAAAGCCAAGGGTGGCGGGTGTACGTCGAGAAGCGAAAGCTCGGCGCGTTGCGGCTCCAATCTGCAATTCCGTGCCTGCCCGCTGGATGAACTATTCTGACTGGGTAGGAATGGGTAGGAATGCTCTGGCATTTCTATGAACGTTCATCGTTTTCAACGAATTGAAGTGTGGACAGGAAGGCAGACACACGTGGAAAAGGAAACAAAGCGCAGCTTTGCCCGGAAGCTCGGTGTAGCAGGCTCGCTCCTGCTCGGTGGCTTCGCGCTCGCTGGCTGCAGCGTTGCTCCCCCGGAGGCCCTCGCTAACGTGCTGGACATGGGCTGGCCGGACCCGATTACGCCGGAGGGTACTGAGCTGTACAACTTCTGGGTGTGGGTCTGGGTTGCCGCCTGGATTGTCGGCATCATCATGTGGGGCCTGTTCCTCACCGCTGTGTTCAAGTGGAACCGCAAGGCCAAGGAAAAGAAGGGTGAGGGCGAGTTCCCGAAGCAGCTGCAGTACAACGTCCCGCTGGAGCTTGCGCTGACCATCGTGCCGATCGTCATCGTTATGGTCCTGTTCTTCTTCACCGTGCAGTCGCAGACCAAGGTCACCGCGCTGGACAAGGATCCGAAGGTGACCGTGGACGTCACCGCGTTCCAGTGGAACTGGAAGTTCGGCTACGCCGAGCTCGACGGCGAGTTCACCAACAACGGCCAGAAGTACGAGGGTGTGGACAAGGAGCGCCAGGCGCTCGCCGAGGAGACCAAGCACGATCCGGAAGACATGCCGAACGCGAACCCGATTCACGGTATGTCCCAGGGCGACCAGTCGTACCTGAACTTCAACAAAATCGAGACCATCGGTTCCACCGAGGAAATCCCGGTGCTGGTGCTGCCGACCGACACGCCGATCGAGTTCCGTCTCGCATCCGGCGACGTCTCCCACGCGTTCTGGATTCCGGAGTTCCTGTTCAAGCGCGACGTCTACGCACACCCGGAGGCGAACCAGCAGCAGCGCAGCTTCCAGATCGAGCGCATTGAGAAGGAAGGCGCATTCGTCGGCCGCTGTGCCGAGATGTGCGGTACCTACCACTCGATGATGAACTTCGAGCTCCGCGCCGTCTCGCCGGAGAAGTTCAAGGACTACATGGAGTTCCGCGAAGCCAACCCGGAGGCGCCGAACTCGGACGCGCTGAAGGCTATCGGCGAGGAGCCGTTCGCAACGACCACCCACCCGTTTGTCACTGACCGCACCGCAACCCGCGACGGCGATAACGCCGTTGTCGCTGCCAACAACTAAGAAAGAGGAAGTGTAGAACTATGGGTCCTGGCGCAAAAGTTTTCTACGCAATCGGCACCTTCTTGGGTCTGATGGCGGTGATCTACATCTTCGCCACGAGCTGGATTGGTGAAGATGCTTACCTGTTCGGCCTCGAGTGGGTCGGCGGTGTTGCCCTCGTCCTGGCAACGGCCCTGTGCTTCATGATGGGTGTGTACCTCGACTTCACCGAGCGACGCATGGACGTCGTCCCCGAGGACTGGGAAGAGGCGGAGATCGAAGACGGCGCGGGCGTGCTCGGCTTCTTCTCCCCGCACTCCATCTGGCCGTTCGCAATGTCCGGCGCCGTGCTCTTCCTCGGCCTGGGTATCGCCTTCTACCAGCTGTGGCTGATCGCCTTCGGTGCAGTGTTCCTCATCTGGACCACCACCCAGCTGAACCTGCAGTACGGCATCCCGCGCGAGAAGCACTAGCTGCTCCGCCCCGCTGCCTTCGCGGGTCCGCAAGCCTCGGCACTTCGGTGCCGGGGCTTTTTGCTTAGCGACGCCCACCCGCCCAGGGGTCAACCGAAAGTAGGTCCGCGCGCCAAATCCCCTGGGAGGGAATGTGAGAAGCGACACAATCGGGAACTCGGGGAACTCGCCGTGCGACGGCAGGACGTGCGTTCGGGGAGGGGAGCGGCGTTGTGAAAATCGGTGTCGTGCGATGCGTGCTGGCGGGCCGTTGGTGTGACCAGGGGAGATGGGCGTCGTAAAGCGCGGGCAAAAAGTTCCCGAGTTTTCCAAAAAGTTTTTCCGTAACTGTCGTTCGCGCTGAAACGGCAGGTTGGGGCGTGCCTGTCAGAGAAAGTCCGGGGGTATTCGAGGTGACTTTAAGGCGGAAACGCGCCATAATCACATGCGTGACGACCGCAATTACTAATCAAGGTATGGCGACACCGCAGAATCGTGTCCCAGTGCTGAACCGACCCAACATGGTCAGCGTTGGCACGATGGCGTTCCTCGCCCAAGAGTTGATGTTCTTTGCCGGCTTGTTCGCGATGTACTTCACGTCGCGCGCAAACGGCCTGGCCGCCGGAGACTGGGCGCACCAGACGGAAAACCTGAACGTTATTTTTGGCCTCATCATTACTATCGTTCTGCTGGCTTCCTCGGTGACGTCCCAGGTTGGCGTGTTTGCTGCAGAAAGGGGTGACGTATTCGGGCTTCGCAAGTGGTTCTCCGTAACCATTCTGCTCGGCGTGGTCTTCCTGGGCCTCGTCGCGTTTGAGTGGACTGAGATGGTCCACGAGGGCGTGACGCCGCAGGCGAGCGTCTACGGCTCGGTGTTCTACATCATCACCGGCTTCCACATGGCGCACGTGACCGCGGGCATCCTCGCGTTCATCGTGGTGCTGCTCCGCGTTTCCAAGTCGAAGTTCACCCCGGCGCAAGCTACGGCCGCAATGGTGACCTCCTACTACTGGCACTTCGTGGACGTCGTGTGGATCGGCGTGTTCACCACGATCTACCTGGTCCAGTAACCGGCCTAGTAACCGTTTGAATAGTCGCTAAAAGGAAACAAGATGGAAAACACACCAAAGAAGAAGCGCATTGGTCGCAAGACCAGGCGCACGGTCGCTGGTGCTGCCGCGCTCACGCTCGGCCTCTCCGGCGCCGGCCTCTTGGCATCCGCACTGGCCCCGAACGCTCAGGTTGCTAACGCCGAGCGAGACGAGCAGGCGATGATCCAAGAAGGCAAGGACATCTACGACGTCGCGTGTATCACCTGCCATGGCGCCAACCTGCAGGGCGTTGAGGACCGCGGCCCGTCCCTGATCGGTACCGGCGAAGGCGCCGTGTACTTCCAGGTGCACTCCGGCCGCATGCCGATGATGTCCAACGACGCGCAGGCTGAGCGCAAGCGCCCGCGCTACACCGAGTCCCAGGCACTCGCCCTCGCTGCGTACGTCGCGGCGAACGGTGGCGGCCCCGAGCTCGTGTACGACAAGGACGGCAGCGTCGCGATGGAGTCGCTGCGCGGTAAGGACTACGACGGCAAGATTCAGGCCGCCGACGTTGCCCGCGGTTCCGAGCTCTTCCGCCTGAACTGCGCGTCTTGCCACAACTTCACCGGCCGCGGCGGTTCGCTGTCGTCCGGTAAGTACGCACCGGCCCTGGATCCCGCCAACGAGCAGGAGATCTACCAGGCGATGCTCACCGGCCCGCAGAACATGCCGAAGTTCTCTGACCGTCAGCTCTCTGCTGATGAGAAGCGAGACATCATCGCCTACATCAAGTCGGCTAAGGAGACCCCGAGCCCCGGCGGCTACGCCCTGGGCGGCCTCGGCCCGGTTTCTGAGGGTATGGCTATGTGGATGATTGGCGTGACCTTGGTCGCCGCCGCTGCTATCTGGATTGGATCGCGTTCATGAGTGATGTAAAGAAGAACTACACAAACGAAGAGCTGGACCGCATGAGCAATGCGGAGCTGGCCGCGCTGGGCACCGAGCTTGACGACGTCACCGTTGCCTACCGCAAGGAGCGTTTCCCGGTCGAGGGCGACCCGCGCGAGAAGTCCGCAGCCGCAGGTATCAACGCCTGGCTGCTGGTTTCGGTCCTGTGCGGCATCGCGTTCCTCGGCGTCTACCTCTTCTGGCCCTGGGAGCCGAAGTTCCACGGCGACGAGGATCTGTGGGTCTACACCCTGTACACCCCGCTGTTGGGCCTGACCTCCGGTCTTGGCTTTGTCACGCTGGGCATTGCAATCATCCAGTACGTGAAGAAGTTCATCCCCGAGGAGATCTCGGTACAGCGCCGCCACGACGGCCGTTCCAGCGAGCTGGATCGCCGCACGACGACGGCGCTGCTGAACGACGCTTGGGAGACCTCGACCTTTGGCCGTCGTAAGGCCATGCAGGGCCTCCTTGGCGGCGCTGGCGTGCTGGCCGGTCTCATGGTCATCGCCCCGCTGGGCGGTCTGATCAAGAACCCGTGGCGCCCGCGCACCGAGCTCGGCTACATGGGCGACGGCACGCTGTGGACCCACGGTTGGACCATTCAGGACCAGGGCGTCAAGGTCTACCTCGGCCGCGACACCGGTGCAATCGCCGAGCTGCACGAGGGCGAAACCGGTTCGCACTACAGCACCGCCGGCGTCTCCCGCCTGGTGCGCATGCGCCCGGAGGACTTGGCTGCCGCGTCCATGGAGACTGTCTTCCCCCTCTACGAGGAGGACGTCAACGACGGCAAGGAGTACGACCCGAACCGCGACGTGTACGAGCACCACATGCACTCGCTGCACGGTCCGCGTAACTCCGTCATGCTGATTCGCCTGCGTTCGCAGGACGCACAGCGCGCCGTTGAGCGCGAAGGCCAGGAGGACTTCCACTACGGCGACTACTACGCATACTCGAAGATTTGCACGCACATAGGTTGCCCGACCTCGCTGTACGAGGCCCAGACGAACCGCATCCTGTGTCCGTGCCACCAGTCGCAGTTCGACGCACTGCACTACGGCAAGCCGGTCTTCGGCCCGGCCGCCCGTGCGCTGCCGCAGCTTCCTGTGACTGTTGACGAAGAAGGTTACCTCATCGCCAACGGCAACTTCATCGAGCCCGTCGGCCCGGCATTCTGGGAGCGTAAGTCCTAATGAGTACTAAACCTGCACAAGTCGCGGACAATGTTGATTCGCGGTACACAATCGCTGGGGTGCTTCGCCCCCAGCTGAACAAGGTCTTCCCGAGCCACTGGTCGTTCATGCTCGGCGAGATGGCCCTGTACAGCTTCATCATTCTGTTGTTGACCGGTGTCTACCTGGCGCTGTTCTTCGACCCGTCTATTACCAAGGTCATCTACGACGGCGCGTACCTCCCGCTTAACGGTGTGGAGATGTCGCGCGCATACGCAACTGCACTGAACATCTCGTTCGAGGTCCGCGGCGGCCTGTTCGTCCGCCAGATGCACCACTGGGCAGCGCTGATGTTCATGATGTCGATGTTCGCCCACATGATGCGCATCTTCTTCACCGGCGCGTTCCGTCGCCCGCGTGAGGCGAACTGGATTATCGGTGTCACCCTGGTGCTCCTGGGCATGATCGAGGGCTTCATGGGGTACTCCCTGCCGGACGACCTGCTCTCCGGCGTCGGTCTGCGCATTATGTCCGCCATCATCGTCGGTATTCCGATCATCGGTACCTGGATGCACTGGGCCATCTTCGGTGGCGACTTCCCGTCGGACCTCATGCTGGATCGCTTCTACATTCTGCACGTGCTGATCGTGCCGGGCATCATCCTGGCGCTGATCGCAGCTCACCTGCTGCTCG
This sequence comes from Corynebacterium sp. NML180780, assembly GCF_007786415.1. Classification (NCBI taxonomy): domain Bacteria; kingdom Bacillati; phylum Actinomycetota; class Actinomycetes; order Mycobacteriales; family Corynebacteriaceae; genus Corynebacterium; species Corynebacterium sp. NML180780. The sequence continues at coordinate 103,218 of NZ_VNKN01000007.1, forward strand.
TCTGGTTCCAGAAGCACACCCAGTTCCCGGGCCCGGGCCGTACCGAGAACAACGTCATTGGTATCCGCATCATGCCGGTCTTCGCCGTCAAGGCAATCGGCTTCATGATGTTCGTCTTTGGCGTCCTCGCAGCGATGGCCGGTCTGACCACCATCAACAGCATCTGGATGCTTGGCCCCTACAACCCGTCGCAGGTCTCCGCAGGTTCGCAGCCTGACGTCTACATGCTGTGGACCGATGGTGCCGCCCGTGTCATGCCGGCATGGGAGCTTTACCTGGGTAACTACACGATCCCGGGTGCCTTCTGGGTCGCCCTGCTCTGTGGTCTGATGGTCGTCCTGCTGATCACCTACCCCTTCATCGAGAAGAAGATCACCGGCGACGACGCGCACCACAACCTGCTGCAGCGTCCGCGCGACGTTCCAGTGCGCACCTCCATCGGTGTCATGGCGCTCGTGTTCTTCCTGCTGCTGACCATCTCCGGTGGTAACGACCACGTGGCCCACTTCTTCCAGATCTCGCTGAACGCGATGACCTGGTTCGGCCGCATCGGTCTGATCATCCTGCCGCCGCTGGCTTACTTCATCACCTACCGCCTGTGCATCGGCCTGCAGCGCTCCGACCGAGAGGTCCTGGAGCACGGCATCGAGACCGGCGTGATCAAGAAGCTGCCGAACGGCGCGTTCGTGGAGATCCACCAGCCGCTCGGTCCGGTGGACGAGCACGGCCACCCGGTCCCGCTCGAGTACGCCGGTGCCCCGGTTCCGAAGCAGCTCAACCAGCTTGGCTTCGCTGACTCCGAGACGGTTGGTACTTTCAAGTCCTCCGAGCTTGGTGTCACCGAGCGCGTTCGCGACGCGGAGGCGCAGAAGCACCACGAGGAGATCGAGACGTTGCGCAAGCTCGAAGAGACGAAGCACCTCTCCGACCGCAACGCCACCGACGAGCCGAGCCACTAGGCTGCGCCACAGTAATTCGCGGTCGCTGGAAGGCCCCTTTCCCAGAATGGGAAAGGGGCCTTCGTCGTGCGCTGCTACGCGTTGTCGATGATGACCTTCATCGCCTGGTGCTCCTCGGCGTGCGCGAACGTCTCCCACGCCTCATCCAGCTCTGTAAACGTGAAGTGGTGGGTGGCCAGCGAGTTGATCGGCAGGTCCGAGTTCTGGACCGCCTTGAGCAGCATGCCCGTTGTGTTCGCGTTCACGAGTCCGGTGGTGACGGTAAGGTTCTTGATCCACATCTTCTGCAGCTCAAAGTCGACCGGCTTTCCGTGCACACCGACGACGGCAATGTGGCCGCCCTCCTTGACGTTTTCGGCGCACGTTGCCCACGTAGCCGGCAGCCCGACCGCCTCGATGGCAGTGTCCACGCCGTAACCGTCCGTGATGGAAGCGACGTGGGCCGCGACGTCCTCCTTAGCCGGGTTCACCGTGTACGTCGCACCCATCTCCTTGGCCTTGGCCAAACGATTGTCGTCCATATCCACCACAGTGATTGATGCGGGGGAGTAGAACTGCGACGTGAGCAGCACGCCCATCCCTACCGGTCCCGCACCGACAATGAGCACGTCCTTGCCGGGCGCGACGGCACCATTTTGCACGCCGATCTCGTGGCCCGTGGGCAGCGCATCAGACAGGAAGACCGCTACCTCCTTGTCCAGTGTCTCCGGCAGGTGGTAGAGCGAGTTATCCGCGAACGGGGTGCGCACGTATTCGGCGAGCGTGCCGTCAATCATGTAGCCCAGGATCCAGGACCCGCCATTGCGGCAGTGGCTGTACAGCTGCTTCTGGCAGTTCTCGCACGTGCCGCAGCGCGACACGCAAGAGATGAGGACCTTGTCGCCTGGCCTAAAGTTCTTCACGGAGTCGCCGACGGCCTCGACCGTGCCGATACCTTCGTGTCCAAGGATGCGCCCGTTCCATTCGCCTGTGCGCTCGCGCTCGGTGGCCTCAATCTCCGGGTTCTTGCCGTGGAAGATGCCGAGGTCGGTGCCACAGATCGTCGTGGTGTCCACGCGGATGATGGCGTCGGTTGGCTCGAGAATCGTGGGTTTGGGGCGGTCTTCGATGCGTACGTCGTTCGCACCGTAATAAGTCAGCGCTTTCATCGGGCGGTCCTTCCAGTAGGGGGTATCGGTATAGACCCAATTTTACGGCGGGGAGCATGCTTGCCGACGCCCTTCTGCGCCCGTTACACCCGCCAACAATACCCCTGTGTCTAACGTCACAGTATCTCATGGGGTGGCGCAGCGTACAGCTGTAGTCAATCAGTGGAATTTCCGCGATTGTCGGTTTAGTGCAGGTCAATGGGCGCAAATCGGGGCAAGGGCGGCGCGAATTGAGGGGCGTGGTGGCGTCGATAAGCGGGCAAAGTCTTTGCAAAGATTCAATAACGGATTAGTAACACTCTCAGTATTGGACAAACTTGTTGCCGTTTCGTAATCTGATCGAGACATTGCGACAACAGCCGTTGCTTGCAAGGTACGAAAACAGAACATATGAGCCGATTTCCGCGGACCGAGTGAGATGCACGAGCGATGTGGAACCGGGAAACCGCACTTTCCTACAAGGGCGGATGGCGTGCAGAGGTACGTCAGGGCGCATTCTCAGGGCCCAGCCCGACAGGCAACCCGGTAGGCGAAGAGAAGATATGGAGAAACTTACAATGGCTAAGCACCGTCGCCAGAACAATTCCGCAGTGCGCACCGTCGCAGCTGCCACGGCCGTCGTCGCAGGCGCGACTCTGATGGTCCCGACCCAGGCTTCCGCCGCTGAGGTCCGCGTCCCGAACACCCCGGTTGCTGCGCAGATCCCGGGCATTGAGAACATTCCGGGTGTTGCAAACATCCCGGGCATCGAGGCTTGGGTCCCGTCCCTGGCGGGCAAGGCCGATGGCGGCCAGTACCGTCAGGCCCTGTCTCAGGTGAAGGCGCTGCCGGGGATTGCCAACGTCCCGGGCTTCAACCAGTTCATCGCCAACGTCGAAGCACAGGTCCTGCCGGAGACCCCGGCACCGGCCGTCGCTCAGCAGTACTCCGCTCCGGTGTCTGCGCCGGCGCCGGTGGTGCAGGAGAAGACCCAGGGCGAGCGCATCGTCGACATCGCCCGCACCAAGATCGGTTCGCCGTACGTCTACGGCGCAGCGGGCCCGAACGCGTTCGACTGCTCCGGCTTCACCTCCTGGGTCTACGCCCAGGCTGGTAAGTCCATCCCGCGTACCTCGCAGGCGCAGGCCTCCGCGGGTACTCCGGTCTCCCTGGACAACATCCAGCCGGGCGACATCGTCGTCTACTACAGCGGCGCCTCCCACGTTGCTATCTACGCTGGCAATGGCATGATCATCGACGCCCTCAACGACGGCGTCCCGGTCGGCGAGCGCCCGCTGAGCATGATGCCGGTCCACTCCGTGGTCCGCTTCTAACTCCCGGATTCGCGTGCTCGTTGCGCACCAACTTTCACACCCGTGTCAATCGTTGCTGATTGGCCGGGTGTGCTTTTGTTGGACGGCTGATCTGGCTATAGTAGTTACAGTTTTGTAAAGGCTTGCGGTCAGTTGGACCACGGCCGATATTGGTTTTCCGAGTGGCGTACTCGGCTTGAAAGCTCAAGGGGATTTGTCGTGGGCAAACACTCTCTCCACGCGCGCGGTGCGCGCCGTTCAGGACGTCGAGGCGCAATGGTCATCGCGGTCGGTGCGCTCTCTTCGGCGGCGGTCGCCGCGCTGCAGGTGCCGGCTGGTGCGGACGACGTTGATGAGTTGATCGACAGGCTCGAGGACGTCTCGCACCAGGCCACGGCAAAGTCGGAGGAGATCAAGGCCCTCGAGGACCAGGTCGCCGAGTCCGAACGCAAGATCGCGGAGGCGGACGAGAAGGCTGCCGCGGCGCGCACCGCCGCTGCGGAGGCCAACGGCGCAAAGGCGAGCTACCAGCGCAACGTCAACGACATTGCGCAGTCGAAGTACCGCAATTCGGAGTCGGAGGTGCTGCTCACTACGCTCGAGTCGGGCAGCCCGCAGGTGGCGATCGACCGAGCCGCATACCTCAACTCGCTGTCCCGCAACGCGCAGATGACCATTGATGGCTTGAACACCGCCAACGAAGAGGCAGCGTCGCGCGCCCGGAGCGCGAACATTGCGAAGGCGGAAGCGGAGTACAACCGCAACCAGCTCGCCGCGCAGCTGGACGCGCTCCACCGCGAGCGCGACGAGCTGGACGGCCAGATCCGTGACATCGAAGACCAGGTTGACAGTCTGAACGAGGAAGATCGCCAGCGCTGGATTGCCAAGGACGGACCGATCGACCTCGGTGCCAACGTGCCGGCCGCGGATTCTGGCGTGGTCGCCGCAGCGCTCGCGCAGATTGGCAAGCCCTACGGGTGGGGCGCGACCGGCCCGGACGCATTCGACTGCTCGGGCCTCATGGTGTGGGCCTACGGCCAGAACGGTAAGGGCATCCCGCGTACGTCGCAGGCCCAGCTAGCCGGCGGTACGCCCGTCTCTATGGACCAGCTGCAGCCGGGCGACATCATCGGCTACTACCCGGGCGTGACCCACGTGGCCATGTACATCGGCGACGGCATGGTGGTCCACGCGTCCGACTACGGCATCCCGGTCCAGGTGGTGCCGGTCAACTCCATGCCGGCCCAGGGCGCAGTGCGCTACTAACCGCGTACGCTGGCAGGCCATGGCCCCGACGCTGCTTGTCACCAACGACTTCCCGCCGACCCTCGGCGGGATTCAGTCGTATCTGCGGGATTTCGTCTCCCACCTCGTTGCGCTGAACGGGCCCGACTCGGTGGTGGTGTTTGCCTCCACGCAGGACGCGGCGGCTGCGCGCGAGTGGGACGCCGCGCAGCCCTACACCATCGTGCGGTGGCCGCACCGGGTCATGCTGCCCACCCCGCGCGTCCGGGCGGCAATGGCGCAGCTGATCCGCCGCCACGGCGCGACCACGGTGTGGTTCGGCGCGGCCGCCCCACTGGCCGTCCTTGGCGGCGCCGCCAAGCGGGCTGGTGCGCACCGCGTCGTGGCCACGACCCACGGGCACGAGGTCGGCTGGTCGATGCTCCCGGGCGCGCGCCAGGTCCTGCGCAACATCGGCCGCAACGCCGACGTGCTCACCTACATTTCCGGCTACACGCGCCGCCGCATCGCTCCCGCATTCGGCACACACCCCGAGTACGTGGCGCTGCCGTCTGGGGTAGACACGGACTTTTTCCGGCCGGCCGAGCCCGCCCACGCCGAGCCCGCGCCCCGCATCGTGTGCGCGTCCCGGCTCGTCCCCAGAAAAGGGCAGGACCAGCTCATCCGCGCGCTGCCCGCGATCCGCGCAGCCGTGCCTGGCACGCAGCTTGTGATCGTCGGGTCCGGTCCAGACGAGCGCCGACTCCGCACCCTCGCCCGCGGCACCGCAGGCGTCACTTTCACCGGCGCAGTCGACCGAGCAACGCTGCGCGACACCATCGCCTCAGCCGACGTCTTTGCCATGCCCGCGCGCACCCGCGGCGGCGGCCTCGACGTGGAGGGCCTTGGCATCGTCTACCTCGAGGCGCAAGCCTGCGGCGTCCCCGTCATCGCCGGCGACTCCGGCGGCGCGCCCGAAACCGTCACGCCGGCAACCGGCGTCGTCGTTGACGGCACGAGCGTGAGCATGCTTGCCGACGCCACCATCACACTCCTCAGCGATCCCGCCGCGTCCAAGCGAATGGGTGAGGCGGGGCGGGTGCGCGTCGAGAAGCACTTTGCCTGGGACGTGCTGACCCGCAGGTTGGCTGCACAGCTGAAGTAACTACGATGATGGGCTATGGCAACGGACGAAACGCTCACGCTCGGTTTTGACATCGGCGGAACGAACTTGCGCGCCGCCGTCGTGGATTCGGCGGGGCGGATTCTTGACTCGGCGCAGACGCAGACGCCGCAAACCGGCCCGGAAATGACGCAGGGGATCGTGCAGCTGGTCAACCAGTTGCGCGAGACGTACGACATCGGTGCTGTCGGCCTGGCGATCGCCGGCTTCCTCGACCCTGACTGCGAGATCGTGCGGTTCGCCCCGCACCTGCCGTGGCGCGACGACCACCCGCTGCGCCGCGAGCTCAGTGACGCCCTTGGCCTGCCGGTGCGCTTGGAGCACGACGCGAACTCGGCGGCCTGGGGCGAGTACCGCTTCGGCGCCGCGAAGTCGGCCGACACGTGGGTGCTGTTCGCCGTGGGCACGGGAATCGGCGCGACACTGATGCACCACGGGGAGATCTACCGCGGGTCCTTTGGCACCGCCCCGGAGTTCGGCCACATTACCGTCGTCCCGGACGGGCGGGTCTGCTCCTGCGGCAAGCAAGGGTGCCTCGAGCGCTACGCGTCGGGGACCTCGCTGGTGGACTGCGCGATAGAGAGCGCGGCGAAGGGCTCCTACAAGCGCTGTGGCCTGTACCGCAAGGTGGTGGACAAGCGCGCGACTGGGCGCGACGTGATGGCCGCGGCGCGCGCCGGCGACGAGCTGGGGCAGGCCGCCGTGGACAGCTTTGCCACGTGGCTGGGGCGCGGACTGTCAATCGTCGCTGACGTGCTCGACCCCGCCCTCATCGTGTTGGGCGGCGGGGTGTCGGAGGACGCCGACCTGTTCATTGACACTGCTCGGGAAACGATGGCGAACACGATGGTCGGGTCCGGGTACCGCCCGGTAGCAGACATCCAGTGCGCGGAACTCGGCCCCCAGGCCGGTATGATCGGAGTGGCTGACCTCGCGCGCGAGATGCTGCGCGGCGAGCACTGAAATCTTGATCAGCATCTTGATGAGGGAGCAAACGCAATGACAAACCGGTGGTATTCACTGTTTAAGGCCGTGCTCGGCCCGTTCCTCATTGTGTGGAATCGCCCGACGATCAACGGCGCGGACAACATCCCGGAGCGCGGCCCGGCGATCATGGTGTCCAACCACCAGGCCGTCATGGACTCGTTTTACCTGCCGCTGATGGTGCGCCGGCAGCTCACGTTCCCGGCGAAGAGCGAGTACTTCACCACGCCCGGCGTGAAAGGCGCGGTGCAGAAGTGGTTCTTCTCCTCGGTGGGGCAGGTCCCGCTGGACCGCCAGAGCGCGGATGCAGGCGATGCCCTGCTCAACGCCGCGACGCGAGTGCTGGACAGCGGCGAGCTCTTTGGTATTTACCCGGAGGGCACCCGCTCGCCGGACGGCCGGGTGTACAAGGGGCGCACGGGCGTTGCGCGCATCGCGATGGAAACGGGAGCGCCCGTCGTGCTGACCGGCATGGTGGGCACCCGCAACGCCAACCCGATCGGCACCAACTTCCCGCGCCCGGCGAAGGTGCACATTGAGATCAGTGAGCAGATCGACCCGCACGCGTGGGCCGCGGAGCACGGGTTCGACCCCGCGTCGCGCGAGGTAGCCCGTCCGTTCACGGACTACCTCATGCGCCGGCTCGCCGAGCTGACGGGCTACGACTACGTTGACGTCTACGCCAGCGAGGTCAAGGAATCCCTCGCCGCGACGGGGTCGTACCCGCCGGGGGCCGAGCCGGAAGCAACGTCGGAGGGAAAGTAGGTGAGCATGAAGAGCATGGACAAGGATCTCCTCACCCGCATCGTGCTGGTGGTTGTCACGGTGGCGCTCTACATTGTTGCGTCGCAAACCGGCTTTCACACGACAATTGCCGCACCGATCGCCGTCGTCATCGTCGCGGTTGTGATGTTCTGGCCGCGCAGTCGCGCTCGGCGTGAGGAGCGCCTGCCGATCCGCTTGGATGATCGCCCGAGCGAGTAGCAAATGTTTACACCCTGGAACTAGGAAGGCCTGTGTGCGCAGGTGAAGTACTTCTACGATACGGAGTTCATTGAGGACGGCTCGACGATCGAGCTGGTGTCCATCGGCATCGTCGCCGAGGACGGCCGCGAGTACTACGCGGTTTCTCGCGACTTCGACGCCACCCGCGCCAGCGACTGGGTCGTCCGCAATGTGCTGCGTAAGCTGCCACCGGAGAGTGACCCTCGCTGGAAGCCGCTGCGCACGATCCGCGACGAGGTCTTCGCCTTCCTCACCGCCGACTCCTCCACGCCGCACCTCTGGGCGTGGGTTGGCGGCTATGACCACGTGCTGTTCGCGCAGATGTGGGGCGACATGAGCGCGTACCCGCGCGAGCTGCCGCACTTCACCCACGAGCTGAAGCAGTATTGGGAGATGGCCGGCCGGCCGAAGCTTCCGCGGGTTCCGAAGGGGAGCCACGATGCGCTTGTCGACGCCCGTCATAACGTCAAGAAGTACCGCGCCTGCGCGGAAGTGCTGCCGCTGGATGCAAAAGGCCGGGTCACCGCGTTCCGTGACCCCTCTCTTGGGCACGCATAAAAGTCCGCAAATTCATTTTGTGCCCCTCACCGGTGTGCTAAGAATGAGAACGTGAGTTGGACTATTGACATCCCTAAAGACGTTTTGCCCGATCTTCCGCCGCTGCCGGGGGACCTGAACGAGCAATTTCAGGACGCGGTTTCGCGCGACGCGAAGCAGCAGCCGAGCTGGGACCCGGATCAGGCCCGCGCCGTGCGCAAGATCCTCGAGTCCGTTCCGCCTGTGGTCCTCGCGCCGGAGGTGCACCAGCTGAAGTCGCACCTCAAGAACGTCGCGCTGGGCAAGGCGTTTCTGCTGCAGGGCGGCGATTGCGCCGAGACCTTTGAGTCCAACACGGAGCCGCACATCCGGGCGAACGTGCGCACGCTGCTGCAGATGGCGGCGGTGCTGACGTACGGCGCGTCGATGCCGGTGGTCAAGCTCGGCCGCATCGCGGGGCAGTACGCCAAGCCGCGCTCGTCCGATCTGGACGCGAACGGTCTGCCGAACTACCGTGGCGACATTGTCAACGGCGTGGAGCCGGCCGAGGAGTCCCGCCGCCACGACCCGGCCCGCATGGTCCGCGCGTACGCAAACTCGTCCGCAGCGATGAACCTGGTGCGCGCCCTGGTTGCTTCGGGCACCGCTGACCTGCACAACATCAATGACTGGAACCGCGAGTTCGTGACCAACTCGCCGGCGGGTGCGCGCTACGAGGCGCTCGGCCGCGAGATCTCTCGCTCGCTCGCGTTCATGGACGCCTGCGGTGTCAACGACTACAACCTGCGCACCTCCGAGATTTTCGCGTCCCACGAGGCGCTGCTGGTTGATTACGAGCGCGCGATGTTGCGCCTGGCTGATGGCGAGGACGGCAAGCAGCACCTCTACGATCTGTCCGCGCACCAGCTGTGGATCGGCGAGCGCACCCGCGGGATGGATGACTTCCACGTCAACTTCGCGGCGCTCATTGATAACCCGATCGGCATCAAGCTCGGCCCGAAGGTGACCCCGGAGGAGGCTGTTGCCTACGCGGACAAGCTCGACCCGAACCGCGAGCCGGGCCGCCTGACCATGGTGATCCGCATGGGTCACGACAACGTCCGCACGGTCCTGCCCGGCATTGTCAAGGCGGTCGAGGCGTCCGGCCACAAGGTCGTCTGGCAGTCGGACCCGATGCACGGCAACACGTTCACCTCGTCCAACGGCTACAAGACGCGCCACTTTGACAAGATTATTGATGAGGTCCAGGGCTTCTTCGAGGTCCACCGCGAGCTGGGCACGCACCCGGGCGGCGTGCACATCGAGCTCACCGGGGAGAACGTCACCGAGTGCCTCGGCGGCGCGCAGGACATCAGCGACGTGGACTTGCCGGGCCGCTACGAGTCGGCATGCGACCCTCGCCTGAACACCGAGCAGGCCCTCGAGCTGGCCTTCCTCGTCGCGGAGATGTTGCGCTACTAAGCGCCATTCGCTTCTCGACGCCCCCGCGATCCCTCCCTTCCTCAGCCACCCAGCGCGGAACTGAGCAGGGGAGGGATTTCGCCGTAGAGGCCCGACCCGAACCACCAACCGCCGACGGCGACGGCTGCGGTGACTGCAATCGCGAACAGCACGTACACCACAACCCCCAGGCCTGATCGGTTGGACACGCGCCGCACCTTGGGGCGCGGTCCGCGCGCGGCTGGCGGTGCCGCCGGTGTTGGCCGCCGCTGCGTCGGTGGCGGCGCGACGGGAGCCTGCCGCGTTGGCGCGGGCACCGGTTGCGGGGCAGGTTGCGGGACTGGTTGCGGGACCGCAGCCGCGGCCCCAGCGCCCGGGGCATCCGGGAACAGGCGCCGCTCGGCCTGCGGAACGGCGCGCGTGGATCCTGCTCCGTTGGGGCGCTGAGGATAAGGAGGGTGCGGAGGGCGCGGCTGGGAGCCGAAGCGCGTGGGGTGCGCTGCGGCGCGGTTTGCGGCCGAGTTTTTTGGGGCCGGCACGGTGTAGGCGGGAAGGCGCAGGTCGCGCGCGACGTCGTCGAGCGCATCGAGGAACTCCCCGGCGTCGCGGAACCGCTCGGAGGGGGTCCGGGCTGTCGCGGTGGTGACGAGTTCGTCGAAGAGCATGGGCACTCCGTCGATAAGCTGCGACGGCGGCGGCACATCATCCTGCAAGCGTGCGTAGGCGTGGGCGAGCGGCGTGTCGCCGGTGAACGGGGTGCGGCCGGTGAGGAGCTCGAACAGGACGATGCCGGCGGAGTAGACGTCTGAGGCGGGCGTGATCGCGGAGCCGTTGACCTGCTCTGGCGAGAGGTAGGACACGGTGCCCACGATCTGGTCGGTAGATTGCGGCGACTCGGCGGCGGCGCGCACGAGCCCGAAGTCGGCGAGTTTGACCTGGTGGTCCGCGCTGATAAGCACGTTGTCGGGCTTGATGTCGCGGTGGACAAGGCCCTTGGCGTGCGCGACTCCGAGCCCGGTGAGCAGGCCGCGGAGCACGCTGGTGGCCGCGTGCGGCGGCATCGGGCCGCGCTCGGCGAGGAGCTCGCGAAGCGTGCCGCCGGTGATGAGCTCCATGATGAGGAAGATGGTGTCGCCCTGCGCGGAAAAGTCGTAGACGTTGACCAGGTTCGGGTGCGACAGCTGCGCCATGGCGCGTGCCTCGCGGCGGAACCTGTCAAGGAACACCGGGTCATGAACGTACTGTTCGTGCATGACTTTTGCGGCGACCTCGCGCCCGAGCCGGGTATCCACGCAGCGGTACACGGTGGCCATGCCGCCACGCGCGATCGGCCTGTCGATCACGTATCGGTTGTCCAGGTAGTCTCCTACACGCATGCTGACCAGTATGGTGCACACCCGCCGCTCGGCGCTAAACTACGGTTCCGTGAATACTCTTGATGATCTTCTCGCTGGCGAAGAACTGCTCACCATGCCCGACGTTGCGGAGATGCTCGGCATCCCCGTGACCAAGGTGCACGACTACGTGAACGGCAAGAAGCTCGTGGTCTACCGCAAGGACGGCAAGAAGTACATCCCGGCCGTGCTGTTCAGCGACGGCGAGATGAGCAAGTTCATCACCGGCGCGATCACGGTGCTCTACGACGGCGGATTTACCGAGGAAGAGATCCTCGCATACCTGTTTACCCCGGACGATTCGCTCCCGGGCCGTCCGATCGACGCCCTGCACGGCCACGGCGCGCGCGAGGTAATCAGGCGCGCGCAGGCGATGGCGTTCTAGCGCCGACCTGCTTATCGACGCCACCGCGCGGCCACACCAACACGACCGACAGAAGCGCCGCGAACGGCGCGAGCACGAGGAACCACGGGTCGTAGAAGCGGTGGTTGCCGCTGCCCGTGAACGCGAGCGCGATGACGACGGAGCCGCCCACCGCGACCCGCTCGACCCACGCCGGGGCACGGAACGTGCCCACCAGTGAGATAAGCGACGCGTAATACCAGGGCAGCGTCACCGAGTTGGCGACAAAGGCGACGGCGTAGGCGGCGGTGGTGCCGGCGACGGCGGTGGAGCTGGCAAGCGCCCTGTCTTTGGGGCGGAAGAACCACCACACGACGACGAGCCCGGCGAGCATGAGGATCCCGCTGGCCGCGCGGGTGGCGGCGAGGGCGCTGTTGTAGTGGAAGTCCTCGTTGATCAGCTGCGCGATCGGCGCGATGAGCTCGGCGAGCAGCGTCGGCCCGGCCAGCGGGTTGACCACCTTGGAGTTTCCGGAGATCTCCTCGACCCAGCCCCACGACGATCCGGAAAGCACGGTGACGAGATTGACCACCGCGACCGTGACGGCGACGGTCCACGCACCGCTGCCGATGAACACGCCCACGCGGCGCGGCCAGCTGGCGTGCGCGCCGCCGTTGTCGCGCGCGAGCAGGATCCAGACGACGAAGGGGAGCGCGATCGCCGCGGTGGCCTTCAGGGACACGGCGAGCGCGATGAGCGCGATGCCTGCGGTGGACCAGGCAACACGGCGGCGCTGCGGCGCGATGCACGCGAGCAGGCCGGCGGAAACGAGGCCGACCATGACAGATTCGTTGTGCATGCCGCCGACGAGGTGGAGCAGCATGACCGGGTTTGTGGCGCCGATCCACAGCGCGAATTCCGCGTTCCCGCCGAGCTCGCGGGCGATCCGCGGTACCGCCCACACGATGAGGGCGAAGCCGGCGAGCGAGATGAGCTTGTACGCCACCAGCCCGGCGGTGACGTCGTCGCCGACAACCGAGGTAATCGCCTTGCCCAGCCCGAGGTGGAGCGGGCCGTACGGGGTGGTGGTGTTGCGCCAGTCGTGGCTGACCTCCCAGAGGTACGGTCCCGGGTTGACGGCTGCGCCCTCGGTGTAGGGGTCGTAGCCGTCGCGAAGCATTGCCCCCTGCATGAGGTAGGAGTAGACGTCGCGCGACAGCACCGGCCCGCTGAGCACGAGCGGTGCGGTCCAGGCGCAGGTGGCCAGTCGCGTCGCGCGTAGGCCGGGGCGGGCGCGGCCGAGCAGCAGCCAGGCCACGACAAGACCCAGGATGCCCACGGTGAGCAGGCCGTCCATGAGTCCGCGGCCGTGGCCGTAGGTCAGCGCGTCGAGGCCGAGTTCCCGCATCAGCCCGCTGCGGTTGCGCGTTGCGCCCGCGCCGTAGGAGCCAAGCGCGATGCACACGCTGGCGGCGACGCCAAGCCAGAGCGTGCGCTGCATCAGGCGCGCCGTTCCGTGGACTTGATGGCCAGTTGCCGCAGGGTGTCGGCCACGGTGTCGTCGATGTTGGCGGTCTCCAGGTGCGCGAGCCCCGAGGTAGTAAGGGCCTCAATTCGCTTTTCGACGCCCTCCAGCGCCCCACTTTCCGCAATCAGCTCCGCCAGCCGGGCCAGATCCTCAGGTGCCGTGGCGGTGCCGATGCCGGCGCGTAGCTCGGCCGCGGCGGACGGGTCGGACTCGTCGAGCAGCTGGAGCGCGGTGGCGAAGAGGACGGTGCGCTTGCCCTCGCGGAGGTCGTCGCCGGCCGGCTTGCCGGTGACGGCGGAGTCCCCGAAGACGCCGAGGACGTCGTCGCGGAGCTGGTAGGCGATGCCGATGTCGTGGCCGTAGCCGCGGAACGCCTCGATGGTGTCGGCAGGCGCGCCCGCGATCGCTGCGCCGAGGTGGAGCGGGCGTTCGATGGTGTACGCGGCGGTCTTGAACCGGTTGACGCGATCCGCAAGTTCGATGGACTCGCTGCCCTGCGCCTCGAGCATGATGTCGAGCAGCTGGCCGCCGATAACCTCGGTGCGCATCCCTCGCCACGGCGCCGTGGCGCGCTCGAGGGCGGCGTCGCTCAGGCCGGAGTAGCGCCACATGTCCTCGGCCCACACCAGGGCGAGGTCTCCGATGAGGATGGCGGCGTGTTCGCCGAAGGCGGCGGCGTCGCCGCGCCTGCCGGCGGCCCGGTGTTCGGCCTCCACGGCGCGGTGGACCGTCGGGTTACCGCGCCGGGTGTCGGAGGCGTCAATGATGTCGTCGTGGACCAGGGCACAGGCCTGGATGAACTCGAGCGCGCTGACGGCGCGCAGGACTGCCTCCGGGTCCTCGGCGCTTCCGGACCCTTTACGCTCCAGCCCGCCGCCGCCAACGAAGCCGGCCCAACCGTAGAGCGGGCGGATGCGCTTTCCGCCGCCCAGGACGAATCGCTCCAGGTGGGCTACCGCGTTGGTGACGGGCTCGCCGATGCGGGCGACCGGTTCGCGCTGCTGGTCAAAGAATTGGCGGAGTTGTGCTTCCACGGCCGCGGGGATCTGGTCTAGCGGGGTGCTCCTATCGGCCACGGTGTGGACTCCTTATATCTCATGAGTGTGGGGGCGTCGTGCTACCGCAAGATTACCTACCCGTCGGACGGCAGCGGCAGGGTGCGTCCCAAGATTGCGAACGGGCGCGGGTCCCCCGAGTAGTAGAAGCCGCGGGCGACGTCGGTGAACCCAAACCTGCGGTAGAGCCGGAAGGCGGCGTTGGCCTCCTGCTCGACCTCCGGGGTGGACAGCAGCGCGTGGGGCGCAGGTGTCGCCTGGAGGAGCGCGCGCAGGAGGTGCGCGCCGATGCCTTGCCCCTGGGCGCTGGGGGAGACGTGGACCTCCGCAACCTCGAAGTAGTTGCGCAGGATCGCGCGGTCGTGGTCGGTGGGCCCGCCGTTTTCTCGCATCGCGCGGACGAGCTGTCGGTCCCACCAGCGCTCGCGGCTGCCCAGGAATCCGTAGGCCACGCCAAGAACGTGCTCGCCGCTGACGGCGGCGAAGGCAACGAACCCGGGGGTGGTGACTTCGCCGCGCCAAACGCGGATCCGCTCGGGGCGGATCGAGCGCGGGTACTCCATCGCGTCGAGGTAAATGTCCACGAGCTGCGGTGCAAGGTACGCGAATTCAGCCTTGCTCAGGGGGCGAATGTCTACGGTCACGTCTCCATCGAACCATGCCGGTACTCGCGCCGTGGAAAAAGCCACAACTTCGAACATTTGAGCGATTGTCGACGCCACCGTGTTCGCCCCGCACCTTAAGGTCAACACCAACGACATCCCAATAGGAAAGGACAGCCCGATGAACACCACCACTGCCAGCGTGATTTCCGCAACCACCCGCTCCGCGTCCTCCACCGCCAAGCGCGACCGCTTCCTTGCCGCCGCGGACGCCTTCTTGGCGCAGGCCCACGAGGAGCTCGAGGAGGGGGATGAGGCGCTCGCTCTTGAGCAGGCGTACCTGGCCGCGCTGCGTACTGCGGGAGCGGTGTGCGCCACCGCGCCGGAGATACGCCGGCGAAAGCGGCTGCCGAGTAGCGCGTGGGACAAGCTGGCGCTCACCGGTCCGGACGGCAAGCGGTGGGCGGCGACGTTTCGTGGTTACTCGGCGCTGCGTGGCCGCGTTGCCTCTGGCATCCAGCAGCGCCCAGAGATGGACAAGGTGACGGCCCTGCTGGACGAGGCGGAGCAGTTCTATCTGGCGTCCCTGCCGGAGTTTGGCGCGGAACCTCCACTGGTGGCCTAGTATGGCGGCATGGAGGCGGGGTGCGCTGTGGGCGAATGGCAAATCAGCACAGTTCGCTGAACCGATTCTCCGGCGGGAACAATCTGAGTAGGATGACCGTTGTACCCATAAGATGATTCGCCGCCGAGGCGATTCAACCACCGATTGAGTGCGGTCAACACGCCGTATAGCTGGGGAGTGAAGCCATTGTCTCTTTCTGAACAGGAACAGCGCGCCCTCCGAGAGATCGAGCAGTCGCTTCTCGCTGAGGACCCGCAGTTCGGGAGCTCGGTCGCGCAAGACGCTGACTACGCAGGCCGTCAGCCGTCCGGCAAGATCACCCTCCGTAGCGTCGCGCTGATGGTCTTGGGTCTTGTGCTCCTGCTCGGCGGTGTCGCGCTCGCAACCGTCAGTGTGTGGATGGTGCTCATCAGCATCGTGGGCTTCGGCGTGATGATGTTCGGTGGTGTCATGGCGGTGCGTACGCCCGCAACCCCGTCCCCGCACCTCCGACCGCAGCAGGCGAACGCGGCGCCGCAGTCGCGCCGTGGCGCGTCGATGGAGGAGAGTTTCCGCCGCCGTTTCGAGGATCGGCAGTAGACCGCCGGTAGGCACTGCCCGGGGAAGTTGTTGCCCCGCAGATTTACTCAGCGCATCCCGTTCTGGGGTGCGTTTTTTCATGTCCGCACTCTCTTTGGGTGCTCAGGCTCTTTCCGGCCCCGGGCGGCCATGAGTCAGGACGCGTCATCCGCTCTGACAACGCTTTTGACACCTAGATGACGAGATCACCGTGACGAAGTCGTAGGAAAATCCTCGCATCTTCGTCATGGTGATCTCGTCAAACAGGCCCGACCTCACCCCGGCAACGCCCTGGGCCGGCCAGACTTCTGCCCCGGTGGCGCATTACCGGTGTTCCCGCGTGCCCTGGGGGCCACCCACTTCGCCCCACCGGGACGCCCCACTTTCTCCCACTCCGCCACTTGCCCCCACCACAGACGCCGTTCGCGGCGGCTGCGTGCACCCCGGCTCAGCGATTTTCCTGGGCTTTTGCACTTCGGGCGCGTGGAGGGGCTGGAGGGGCGTGTGGTGATGGTGGGGTAGGGGCGTCGAAAAGCGACCCATGTGGCGCCGAGCCCCAACGGGAAGGGGGCCGCGCCCCACCGCTAAACGTGCCCACTGTGCAGGAAAAATGCGCGACGCGGGAAGAATTTTCCCGCGTGGTGTGGCGTCAGTGGGGGAAAGTGGGTTAAAGTGGGCCATGCGTGAAGGCGTGGCGTGCATCTTGACTACGTGTGCGGCACGAATTGGCGCAGAGAAAATTTCAGAGCCGATTCCGAAGGTGAAGGAGAGGTGGGTCGCCGGATGTTTCTGGGAACCTACACTCCCAAGCTGGACGACAAGGGGCGCCTGACGCTGCCCGCGAAGTTCCGAGAGGGGCTCGCGGACGGGTTGATGGTGACCAAGGGGCAGGATCATTCGCTCGCGGTGTATCCGCGGGAGGAGTTCACCGCCAGGGCCAGAAAGGCTGCGGCGGCGTCCCGGACGAACCCGAAGGCGCGCGCGTTCATTCGTAACCTGGCTGCCAGCGCGGATGAGCAGACGCTCGACGGTTCCGGTCGCATCACGTTGTCGCCGGCGCACCGGGAGTACGCCTCCCTGACGAAGGAGTGCGTGGTCATCGGCTCGGTGGATTTTCTCGAGATTTGGGACGCTGAGTCTTGGGCTCAGTACCAAGAAGAGACTGAAGCCGCCTTCTCGGCGGCGGACGATGACGACATTCTCTCCGGTCTGCTGTAGGGCTGACTACCCGGCAGTGGGCGTGTGACTACTGACGGAGAGCGTGTACGGACTCTGTCCGGGGCGTGAAGCGTTCTGGTGTACTTCCCCGACATCAGAACTGCCGCCCCGGGCAGGGCTCTATGCGCTCCCCATTCGTGGGATTTGGGCGATACGAAAGCGGCAAGCGAGACGGAGGGAGGATCCTCGGATGAATGACAACCTTTCGGCGATGGATTACTCCGTCGCGGCAAATCACGGGCACGTGCCGGTGATGCGCGATCGTATGGCCGAACTGCTGGCGCCGGGCGTCGAAAAGCTTGGGGCGAAGGCAGTGCTTATCGACGCCACACTCGGCGCCGGCGGACACACCGAACACTTCCTCCGCACGTTCCCTGATGCGCGCGTGATCGGCGTGGACCGTGATCCGAACGCGCTGGCGCAAGCGTCGGAGCGGCTCGCCCCGTTCGGTGATCGCTTCGCCCCCGTGCAGGCGCGCTTCGACGACATGGGTGCCGCAATCGCTGACGCCGCCGGCCCCGCCTTCGACCTCGTCCGTGAGGTCGGCGTGGCTGGTGCCCTCTTTGACCTGGGCGTGTCATCGATGCAGCTGGACCAGGAGGAGCGCGGGTTTGCGTACCGCGTGGACGCGCCGCTGGATATGCGGATGGACCCCTCGCACGGTATTACTGCCGCTGACGTGCTGAACACGTACAGCCACGGTGACCTGGCGCGGGTGCTCAAGACCTACGGGGACGAGCGCTTCGCGGGCAAGATCGCGTCCGCGGTGCTTAAGGAGCGTGAGCGGGAGCCGTTCACCACCAGCGCCCGACTGGTGGAGTTGCTGTACAACACGATTCCGGCGGCGACCCGCCGCACAGGTGGCCACCCGGCAAAGCGCACCTTCCAGGCACTTCGCGTCGAGGTCAACGGAGAGCTGGACGCGATCCGCGGCGTGATCCCCGTGGTCACGGACCTGCTCGCGCCTGGCGGACGCGTGGTGTTTATGAGCTACCAGTCCCACGAGGACAAGATCATCAAAGCTGCGTTCCGTGATTTGACCACTTCGAAAACCCCGCCCGGGCTGCCGATGGATTTGCCTGGCACCGCCGCGGAGTTCGCACCGATTACCCACGGTGCGGAGAAGGCTTCCAAAGAAGAAATCGAGCGTAACCCGCGCGCCGCTCCCGTTCGAGTGCGAGGAATAGAGAGACTGTGTGCGGACAACGCCGCACCTGTCTCCGCACCGAACGATTCAGCACCGCAGGAACCGTCACTGCAACGCCCCGCACACCAACTTCCCACCCAACAACTTCCCAACCAGTAGCTGACTCGACTGGACAAGGCCGAAAAGGAATCAGAACATGGGAGCACGAGACTTCACCGCAACAGGATCGACCGACACGCTTGAACGACCAAGCCGCGCCGGCGAATCCGTCGCGCGAGGACGAGCGGGATCGCGCGTGAAGCCGAGCGGGCGCTCCGCAGCGCGCACGACCACGAAGCGCCCCACCCGTACCGGGCACCCGGTCAAGCCGCACGTGCCGCACACCAAGCCGCGCGGCCGCCTCGGCTCGCAGCAGGTGGTCACAGTGCGCGGCCGCCGCGTCGCGGCGCCGGCCGACGCAGCGAAGCGCCGCTTCTCTGTCGTGTCTTCGGTGGGGCTGCCGCTGCTCATCGGCGGCGTCATCATCGCGATGGTGCTGTCCGGCCTGGCCACCAGTCAGTCCTTTGTCATTGAGAAGCTGCAGTCGCAGGAGCGCGATCTGAAGAGCTCGGTGGAAACCCTGAACCGCGACCTCGAGCAGCGTCGCTCCTCCGCGGAGCTGGCGCAAAACGCGGCGGATCAGGGCATGCTCGTCGCCTCCGAGCCGGGCATTGTCGACGTCGCGGCGGACGGCAAGGCCAACACCCGCCGCGAGTTCGACCCGGAGAAGAACGCGAAGGTCATCGACGTCAACAGCGAGAACGCACCCGCTGGCCGCGCTTCCAGTGACAAGAAGGCCACCGCAGAGATCAGCGACGCGCTCACCGCAACCCCGGGTGGCAGCCGCAACGCCGGCCAGCGCCCGTCGGCGGCACCGGCACAGCAGGGGCAGGCAGGACAGTCGGCGCCCCCGGCCCACGCGCAGATTGATAACGTCGCGCCGTACCAACCAAACGTCGCATCAAACTTCTAAGATGAGGTACCTGCACCGGCCAGCTCATCGGTAACAACGCCGGAGAGCCAGGAGGCTCTGCAAACACAAGGAGGACACGTGGTGGAATCGGGGTCGCGACGGCCACGTGGCTCAGCTGCTCGACAGCCTCAGCGAAAGGGCCCCGGCAAGCGCCGGGGAGGGGGAAGCGTGAAGCTGCCGCGGAGCGCGATGGATCAGCGCAAGCTGACCAACGCCCGCGTCAGTTTCGTGGTGGCCGTATTCCTTATCGTCGCGGCCGTGCTGGTCGCTCGTCTCGCGTGGGTTCAGCTCATGTGGGGCCCGGAGCTGCGCGAGCAGGCGCAGACACAGCGCGCCCGCGTCTACGTCGACCCGGCCCGCCGCGGTGACGTCGTTGATCGCGAGGGCAACCAACTCGCTTACACCATGCAGGCGCGCTCCCTGACGGTGTCCCCGGTCGTGCTGCGCCAGGAGCTGGCGGAGTTGGAGACGTACAAGATGCGCCAGGACGACGTCTCCGAATCCGACATCGAGCAGCAGCTCGACGCTCGCGTCGAGGACCGCCTGCGCCAGATGGCGAACTCGATCCCGCTGGCCATTGAGCACCGCGTCGTGCTCCGCGAGCCGGAGGAGGGAGAGGACTCGCTCGACGTGCTGAGCGACCTGGACGGCCTCGAGCTGCCCAAGTCCAGCGGCGCGAAGCCCAGCGCAAAGGCGGGGAACCAGAATGCTGCCGAAAACGCGGGGCCGGATGCCCAAGAAAGTTCGGTCAAGCCGAAGGACATCCTGGACAAGCTGCACTCGGACTCCAACTACGAAGTGCTCGTCCGCAACGTCGACCCAGACGTTGCCGGCGCGCTGGCCCGCACGTTCCACGGCCTTGCCGCGGACAACCAGGACATCCGCCAATACCCGAACGGCGCGATTGGCGAGAACATTATTGGAAAGGTCTCCATGGACGGCCAAGGTCAGTTCGGCCTTGAGGCATCGAGCGACGCCGCGCTGACCGGCATCAACGGCCGCTCCACAGAGGATGTCGCCGCCGGCGGCACCGCAATCCCGGGCACGTTGCGAGATGTCGTCCCCGCCGTCGACGGCGCACGCGTCGAGCTCACCGTGGATCTGGACCTGCAGACCTACGTGCAGCAGACCCTCGAGCAGGCGAAGCGCAACTCCGAGGCAAAGGACGCGCAGGCGGTCGTGCTCGACGCCCACACCGGCGAGGTCCTGGCGATGGCCAACACCGACACGATCGACCCGAACGGCGACTTGAACAAGCAGCTCAAGGAGGGCCGCGACTTTGAAAACAACGCGGTCTCGCACCCGTTCGAGCCGGGCTCGGTGGCCAAGATCATCACCGCTGCTGCCTCGATCGAGGAGGGTACGACCAACCCGGAGGAGGTCCACCAGGTCCCGGGCTCCATCGACATGGCCGGGGTGACGGTCGCAGACGCTTGGCAGCACGACGTCATGCCGTACACCACCGCCGGCATCTTTGGTAAGTCCTCCAACGTGGGCACCCTGCAGCTCGCGCAGCGCCTCGGCGAGGAGCGCTATTGGGACTACCTGCAGCGCTTCGGCCTGGGCAAGACCACGGGCATCGAGCTGCCCAACGAGTCCGCCGGCATCGTCCCCGTCCTGGAGCAGTGGTCCGGCGGCACCTTTGCCAATCTCCCGATCGGCCAGGGAATGAGCTGGTCCGCGCTGCAAATGGCCAGCGTGTTCCAGACCCTGGCCAACGGCGGCGAGCGCGTCGAACCGCGCGTGATCAAGCAGATCACCGGCCCGGACGGCGAGCAGATCGAGCAGCCCGCACCAGCGACCAACCGCGTGGTCAGCGAAGAAACCGCGCGCACCGTCGTGGATATGTTCCGGGCCACCTTCCAGTCCGACCCGGCCGGTGTACAAAACGGTACCGCCCAGGGCAACGAGATCGAGGGCTACCAGCTCTCCGGCAAGACCGGCACTGCGCAGAAGGTCGACCCGGACACGGGCGCGTACTCACAGAGTCAGTACTGGATCACGTTCGCGGGCATCGCGCCTGCCGACGATCCGCGCTTCGTTGTTGCCATCATGCTTGATGAGCCGACGCGCGGCCCCCTCGAAGGCGGCGCCGGCGGCCAGTCCGCCGCGCCGGTGTTCAAGGACATCGCCGCCTGGCTGCTCAACCACGAGAACATCCCGCCGAGCCCGGAGGCGAAGCCGTATGTGCTGCAGCAGCAGTAAGGTGCGTGGTGCAGTGCCCAACGCCTAGTGCCCAGCGCCCAGTCACGACACAACTTAATAGCCAGCAGCAACCGCCAACACAAGGAGGCCACATGAACACCGAAGCACCCACGCTGCAGCACCTCGCGCAGATCGCCGGGGCGCGCGTGGTCAACCCGCCCGCCGACGACACGCAGATCGCCTCGATCAGCCTCGACTCCACCGCGATCGAGCCGGGCGGGCTGTTCGCGGCGCTGCCCGGCACCCGCGTCCACGGCGCGTCGTTCGCCGAGGGCTCGCAGGCGGGGGCAATGCTTACCGACGCCGCCGGCCTGGACATCATCGCCGCCACCGGAGACGAGCGGCCCGTGCTGGTCGTCGAGGACGTCCGCGCCGTGCTCGGCGAGGTGTCGGCAGAGGTCTACGGGTGGCCGTCGAAAAGCATGCTCCTGCTCGGCGTGACCGGGACCTCCGGCAAGACGACAACGACGTATTTGCTCGAGCGCGGGCTGACCGCTGCGGGGCACAAGGTGGGGCTGATCGGCACGACGGGCACGCGGATTGCGGGGCGCGACGTCCCGTCGAAGCTGACCACCCCGGAAGCGCCGGCGCTGCAGGCGCTGTTTGCGCGGATGCGGGACGAAGGTGTGACCCACGTGGTGATGGAGGTGTCCTCGCACGCGCTGATGCTCGGCCGAGTCGGCGGCACTGATTTCGACGTCGCCGGGTTTACCAACCTGAGCCAGGATCACCTCGACTTCCACCCGACGATGGAGGACTACTTCGAGGCGAAGGCGTTGTTCTTCGACCCGGCGTCGCCGATCGCGGCGGCGAAGAGTGTGGTGTGCGTGGATGATGAGTGGGGCGAGCGGATGGCCCAGCGCGCCGCGCACCCCGTCACCGTGGGGACCCACGCCCAGGAAGGCCTCGACGTGCAGGCCCGCCAGGTCTCTGTGGAGGAGAGCGGCGCGCAGCACATTGCGCTGACCCACGACGGACACGACTACGAGTTCCGGCTGCCCATGCCGGGCGCGTTCAACGTGGCCAACGCCGCGCTGGCGGTGGGGATGGCCACCACCTGCGGCGTGGCCGCCGAGCCGTTCATCCAGGGGCTCGCCAACGCCGCGGTGCCCGGCCGTATGGAACGCATCGACGCCGGCCAGGACTTTGTCGCGGTCGTGGACTACGCGCACAAGCCAGCCGCGATCGCCGCGGTGCTGCAGACACTGCGCAAGCAAGTTG
The DNA here is from genome assembly GCF_007786415.1 of Corynebacterium sp. NML180780. Taxonomy (NCBI): domain Bacteria; kingdom Bacillati; phylum Actinomycetota; class Actinomycetes; order Mycobacteriales; family Corynebacteriaceae; genus Corynebacterium; species Corynebacterium sp. NML180780. Next base: position 125,898 of record NZ_VNKN01000007.1, read on the forward strand.
ACGGCCGCGTGGGCATTGTCGTTGGCGCGGGCGGCGACCGCGACTCGTCCAAGCGCGCGATTATGGGCGCGGAGGCCGCCCGCGGCGCGGATTTTGTTGTGGTGGCGGATGATAACCCGCGCACGGAAGACCCGGCCACGATTCGCGCGGCGGTGCGCAAGGGCGCGGAGGACGCCGCCGGAGCAGACACCGAGATCCGGGAGAACGACTCGCGCGCCGGTGCCATTGACGAGCTGGTCGCCTGGGCGCAGCCCGGCGACGCGATCGTGGTGGTTGGCAAGGGCCACGAGGTCGGCCAGATCGTGGGAACCACGACCCACCACTTTGATGACAGGGAAGAGATGCGCCGCGCGCTGGCCGAGCACGGCTACGCGGCGGGAGCCGAGAAGGAGCACGCATGATACCGCTGAGCCTGGCAACAATCGCTGAGATCACCGGCGGGACGCTGAGCCCGGAGGCCGACCCGGACGCGGTGGTCACCGGCAACGTCGAGTTCGACTCGCGCAAGCTGGTGCCCGGCGGCCTGTTCGTAGCGCTTCGGGGCGCGCGGGTGGACGGCCACGACTTCGCTAAGGCCGCGGTGCGCGACGGTGCGGTCGCCGCACTCACCGCGCGCGAGGTGGGCGTCCCCGCCATCATCGTGCCGGAGGTCCCGCCCCGCGAGGGCGACAACTCGGACTTGGCTGCCGGCGACCCGGACGGATCCACCGCGGGCGTCGTCCAGGGCATGAGCAAGCTCGCCGCCTACGTGGCGCGGGAGTTGAGCGCGACCCACAACCTGACCATCGCCGGGGTGACCGGTTCCGCCGGCAAGACATCGACCAAGGACCTCATGGCCACGCTGCTCACGCGCGCTGGAGAGACGGTAGCGCCCCCGGGGTCGTTTAATAATGAGATCGGTCACCCCTACACGGTGCTGCGCTGCACTGAAGACACGGACTTTTTGGTCGCGGAGATGTCCGCACGCGGCATCGGGCACATTGCCCACCTGGCCAAGATCGCCCCGCCACAGATCGGCGTTGTGCTCAACGTCGGCTCCGCCCACATTGGCGAGTTCGGATCGCGCGAGAACATCGCCCTGGCCAAGGGCGAGCTCGTGGAGGCGCTGCCGTCGGCGGAAGAAGGCGGCGTGGCGGTCCTCAACGCGGACGACGACCTGGTCTCCGCCATGGCGTCGCGCACCAACGCGCGAGTCGTCACTTTTTCCACGCACCCGCGCGGCGGCGATTTCTACGCCACCGACATCACCCTGGACGCCATCGCTCGCGCGTCCTTCGTCCTGCACTGCCCGGACGCGGAACCCCAGCGCGTCTCGCTCGGGGTCTTTGGTGCCCACCAGGTGTCCAACGCGCTGGCCGCCGCGGCGGTCGGCGTCCAGGCCGGGCTCGACGCGGCCCAAGTGGCCGAGGCACTCAGCGCCGCCCGCTCCGTGTCGGTCAACCGCATGGACGTGAACACGCGCGAGGACGGCGTCACCGTGATCAATGATGCCTACAACGCCAACCCAGAATCCATGCGCGCCGGCATCGCGGCGCTGGGCTACACCGCTGCCGCCCGCCCCGGGGTGCGCTCCGTCGCGGTGCTCGGCGAGATGGGGGAGCTGGGCAACGACGCGGTCGCCGCCCACGCCGCCCTCGCCGAGGAACTCGGGCGCTACCAAGTCACCCACCTCATCGCCGTCGGACATACCGCGCCGATGGAGGCGCTGCTGCTCGGGTCGCAAGAACACGGCATCCAGGCCCAACAGGTCGCGGATGCGCAGGAGGCCACCGCCGCCGTGCGACGGCTGCTGTCCGCCGCGCCGCCGGGCGAGTCGGGCTGGGAACACCGCGCCGATCGCGACGTGGTGCTGGTGAAGGCCTCCAACGCGGTCAAGCTGTGGAGGGTCGCCGAGGAACTTCTGGCGGGTCATCGCTTAAGGGACGACCAACGCAATTATCCTCGTAGCTGATCTGTCTTCGTCGCCGTAGGTGGCGGGTGGGCGTCGATAAACATGCGCCCAGCGCTCAACAACTCAACAGTAAAAATTTCTAGCAAGGTAGCACTTCAATGGTTCAAGTCTTAAGCGCAGGGATTATCAGCTTCCTCGTGGCCATTTTCCTGACGCCCGTGCTCATCCGGTATTTCCACCGGCGGGCCATGGGGCAGGAGATCCGCGAGGACGGCCCGCAGTCCCACGCGCGCAAGCGCGGCACGCCGACGATGGGCGGTATCGCGATCCTCGTTGCCATTACCGTCAGCTACATTCTCAGCTCGCTGATCGCGCTGTTTACCGGGCACGAAGCGTTCACCGCCAGCGGCCTCATCGTACTTGGACTGGCCCTGTCGCTCGGCCTCGTTGGGTTTGCGGACGATGGGATCAAGCTGTTCATGCACCGCAACCTGGGCCTGAACAAGACCGCGAAGCTGGTAGCGCAGCTGGCCATCGCGCTCGCCTTTGGCATTCTCATCTTGCAGTTCCCCGACAACGAGGGGCTGACCCCCGGCTCAACCGCGCTGAGCTTCGTGCGTGACATTGAAACGATCGACCTGGCGGTCGGCGGCGGCATCCTCGGCACGCTCGTCTTCCTCGTGTTCATCTACATCCTGCTCGCGGCCTGGTCTAACGCGGTCAACCTCACCGACGGCCTCGACGGCCTCGCCTCGGGCACGACCGCACTCGTGATGTCCGCGTACGTGGCCATCACGTTCTGGCAGTTCCGCAACTCCTGCTCGCTGTCCGCAACCCCCGGCTGCTACGCGGTCCGCGACCCGCTCGACCTGGCCATCCTCGCCGCCGCCGGCTTTGGTGCCTGCATCGGCTTCCTGTGGTGGAACGCGGCGCCGGCCAAGATCTTCATGGGTGACACCGGATCGCTCGCGCTCGGCGGACTGGTCGCGGGGCTCTCCGTGGCCTCTCGCACCGAGCTGCTCATGATCGTGGTTGGCGCGCTGTTTGTCATGGAGGCAGGCTCTGTGGTCATCCAGGTCGCGTCGTACAAGACGACCGGCAAGCGCGTGTTCCGCATGGCGCCGTTCCACCACCACTTTGAAAACGGCGGTTGGGCCGAGACCACCGTGGTGGTTCGCTTCTGGATCATCTCCGCCATGGCCGTCGCGCTCGGCCTCGCGTTGTTCTACGGCGAGTGGCTCACGCAGAACGGGGTGAGCGCGTAAATGACCTCCCAGACGCAGGGGCACATGCTTATCGACGCCCCCGTGCTCGTCGCCGGAGCCGGCGTCTCCGGTCTCGGCGCGGCCCGCATGCTTTCCGCCCTCGGGGTCGAGTACACGGTCGCGGACGACAGCGCGTCGGGCCGCGACGCGGTCCGCGATGCCACCGGCGCTCCCGTCATCACGACCGCGGAGGCGGCCGAGCGCTTCGCCGACTTCGCCACCGTGGTGACATCCCCCGGCTGGCGCCCGGACACCCCGCTGCTCGTCCAGGCCGCACAGGCCGGCCTCGAGGTCATCGGGGACGTAGAACTGTGCTTCCGGCTCGACCGCGCGGGCGCGTTCGGCGCGCCGCGCGAGTGGCTGGTGGTCACCGGCACGAACGGCAAGACCACCACCACCGGCATGCTCGCCTCCATCATGGCGCAGTGCGGGAACGACACCGGCAAGCGCGCGCAGGCCTGCGGCAACATCGGCGTGGCCGTCGCAGACGCGCTGCTGGCCGAGGAACGCGTGGACGTGCTGGTGGCGGAGCTCTCCAGCTTCCAGCTGCACTGGTCCACCCAGCTCGTCCCCGATGCAGGCGTGCTGCTCAACCTCGCGGACGACCACCTGGATTGGCACGGCTCCTTTGCCAACTACGCGTCCGACAAGGCGAAAGTGCTGCGCGCGCCCAGCGCGGTCGCCGGCGCAGACGACCCAGAGGTGACCAAACTGGTGGCGGCAACCAGCCGCGACGACGTCATCGGCTTCACGCTGCGCGCCCCCGAGCCCGGCCAGGTCGGCGTGGAGGGTGGCCGGCTGGTCTCTCGCTGGAGGAGCGACGATCCCGTGGACCTCGCTTCCGCCACGCGCATCCAGCCCCCGGGGGCCGCGGGCGTGCTCGACGCCGCCGCCGCGGCGGCGGTGGCGCTCACCCAGGGTGCGACGCCCGCCCACATCCAGGACGGGTTGGACGCGTACCGCGTGGCCGACCACCGCGGCGCCGTCGTCCACAGTGGTGGGGGCGTAGATTGGGTGGACAACTCCAAGGCCACCAACCCGCACGCCGCCCACTCCGCGCTCTCGGGCGCGGGAACCGTGGTGTGGGTCGCGGGCGGACAGCTCAAGGGCGCAAGCGTGGACGAGCTCATCCATGAGCACTCCGCGCAGTTCCGCGCTGTGGCGCTGATGGGGGCAGACCGCGAAATCCTGCGAGACGCGCTGAAGCAGCTCGCCCCGCAGGTGCCCATTTTTGTCACGGAGAGCACCGACCCGGCCGAAGCGATGGACAACGTGGTTGAGTTCGCGGCTTCCGTAGCGCAGCCTGGGGATTCCGTGTTATTAGCCCCGGCTGCTGCAAGTTTGGATATGTATTCCGGAATGTCAGCGCGTGGCGACGAATTTCGCGCCGCAGCAATGAGACACTGCTAACACGAGTAACACGAACCACGCTGGTTGAGACGACGAAAGGCCACAGGACGCATTCGATGACGCTGAAACCAGACAATCACAGGAGGTCGGAGCGCCCGGCCGGGGCGACTCGCGGGCGCCGCCCCGCCGAGCGTTCCAGCGCCGCGGTCCGACAGGAGTCCCGGCTGGGCAACGCCTCGCGTCGCCTGGGCGAGTTCATGGATTCGCGCCCCCTGCTGGACTACACCATGATCCGCACTGTGGTGCTCGTCCTCGCCGGCCTCGGCGTCGTGATGGTGCTCAGCTCATCCATGGCCATGTCGGTGGCGAACAACCAGGCACCGTGGAGCATCGCACTGCGCCAGCTCCTCATGGTCATCGGCGGCCTGATCGCTTTCTGGGCTGCGCTGAAGATCCCGCCGTCCCGTTTGCACAAGCTCAGCGTCGTGCTCATGTGGTTGGCGGTTCTCCTGCTCATCGCGGTGCTTACGCCGCTGGGCACGGGTAAGGAATCGGTGGGCTCGCAGTCCTGGCTCGAGCTCGGGCCGCTGCGCTTGCAGCCCTCGGAGCTCGCCCGCATCGCCATCGCAATCTGGGGCGCACAAGAGGTGGCCAACAAGGACGCGACGCGCCCGCTGCAGGCCGGAACCGGAACGCTGCGTTTCACCGTCGTCTCGGTCATCTGCCTGGCGCTCATCGCTGCGCAGGGCGACTTCGGCATGGCGGTCTCGTTCGCGCTCGTCGTCGCGTTCATCCTGCTCTTCGCGGGCATCTCGTGGCGCACGATCGGCATCTTCGCCGGCATCGGCGCGATCTTTCTCTTCAGCCAGTTCGCGGCGGGCGGCTTCCGTTCCAACCGCTTCCACGTCTACTTCGACGCGCTCCTCGGTCACTTCGAGGACACGCGCGGCATCGCGTTCCAGTCGCACCAGGGCTTTCTTTCGCTTGCCGACGGTGCCCTCTTCGGCGTCGGACTCGGCCAATCTCGCGCCAAGTGGTTCTACCTCCCGGAGGCGCAAAATGACTTCATCTTCGCGGTCATCGGCGAGGAGCTTGGCTTGTGGGGCGGCGCGCTGGTGATCTGCCTGTTCGCCATGCTCGGCTACTTCGGCCTGCGGGCCGCGCGTCGCGCGCAGACACAGGAGCAGCGGCTCATGGCTGCCTCGCTGGCGGCTGCTGTGGTTTCCCAGGCGTTCATCAACATCGGCTACGTTGTCGGCCTGCTGCCTGTGACGGGCATCCAGCTGCCGATGCTCTCCGCGGGCGGCACGTCCGCGGTCATCACGTTCGGCGCCATGGGTGTGCTCGCCTCGGTGGCCCGCCACGAGCCGGATGCGGTCTCCGCGATGCAGAACTACGGGCGTCCGCTCTTTGACCAACTGTTGTTGATTGGGGAGCCGCGGCCCGTCGATAAGCAAGGCACCCCACGCCCGAAGACCGCATCGCGGAAGCGCGAAGGGTCGCGCTCGGGGCGCGTTGTTCGACCGAACCAGCGCGACGCGCGCTTCGGCACACCCGTCACGGCGCGCGGCGCGGCGGGGGCCGGTCGCCGCACCGACGACGAACGAGGTCGCCCGAGCAGGCGCCGCGAGCAGGCACGCTACGATGAACCACGAAACAGCGCTCGCAGGGGCGAGCGCCGGGCCGGCTAACGCTGCCGGTCAGCGACGTGAAAGGCGGAAATACGGCAATGGCTGAAACGCACGACGGAGACGGTACCGAGCTCAACACCCAGCTCAATGTGGTGGTAGCCGGAGGCGGCACCGCGGGCCACATCGAGCCCGCGCTCGCGGTCGGCGAGGTCCTGCGCGACACCTATGGCGCGCGCGTCGTCGCTCTGGGCACGGAGAAGGGGTTGGAGACGACCATCGTGCCCGCGCGAGGATTCGAGCTCGAGCTCATTGACCCGGTGCCGATGCCCCGCAAGCAGCCGCTGAAGTGGGCGGGCATCCCGCTGAAGCTGCGCCGTGCGGTGCGTCAAACCGCGGACATCCTGAAGGAGAGCGGCGCGGACGTGGTCTTCGGCACCGGCGGATACGTCGCCGGTCCCGCGTACCTGGCCGCGCGCCAGCTGCGACTGCCGTTCTTTGTCCTGGAGACCAACGCGCTGGCTGGTATGGCGAACAAGCTCGGCGTGCGACTCGGTGGCATTGGGCTCAACGCCGTGCCGAACTCGGGCATGGTCGGCGACGTCGTCGAGATCCCCGTGCGCCCGGGCGTGGGCGACGACCCGGACGGGGCGAAGGCCGAGCGCGGATACAAGATGTGGGACCTGGACCCCAACACGAAGACGGTCCTGGTCACCGGCGGGTCCCAGGGCGCGGTGAACATTAACCGCGCGCTTGCCGGCGCGGTGGAGCGGATCACCGGCGCGGGGTTCCAGGTCCTGCACGCGTACGGCCGCAAGAACGACGCTCCCGCGACCATGAACGGCTACACGGCCGTGCCGTACATCGACGATATGGAGGCCGCGTACGCTGTCGCGGACCTCGTGGTCTGCCGCTCCGGCGCCATGACCGTGGCAGAGAACTCCGCCGCAGGACTGCCCGCGATCTACATCCCGCTGCCGCACGGCAACGGCGAGCAGGGGCTCAACTCCGCGCACCTTGTTGCCACCGGGGCCGCAGGGCGTATCGACGACGCGTCGCTCACCCCCGACGCCCTCGCCGAAGAAGTCCTGGGAATCCTGGGCAGCCCGGACCGTTACCAAGAGATGCGCAGCGCCCTCGAAACCTCGGGCGCTGGCAACGTGGCCGAGGAACTCGCGCGGCGCATCACCAAGGCCGCCGCCCGCAGCGCTCACCAGTAGCCCCCGCCGATTCACCCGATTAGAAGGAGACTCCAATGACGCCGACGACTACCCCGGGCGCTTCCGACCCGGCCGAGACCACAATCGACCTCTCCCGCGTCCACCTCATCGGCATCGGCGGCGCCGGCATGTCCGGCGTGGCCCACATCCTGCTCGACCGCGGCTCCGTGGTCACCGGTTCGGACGTGAAGGAGTCGCGCCCGGTCCGCGCGCTGCGCTTGCAGGGCGCGGAGGTGGCCATTGGCCACGCGCGCGAAAACCTCGAGCTTTCCGCTGAGCTCCCGACCGTCGTGGTGACCAGCTTCGCTGCGATCCCCAAGGACAACCCGGAGCTGGTGCGTGCTGCCGAGGAGGGAATCCCGGTGATCCGACGCTCCGATCTGCTGGGCGAGCTCATGGAGGGCTACACCCAGGTGCTCCTCGCCGGGACGCACGGCAAGACGTCCACCACGTCCATGGCGGTGGTGGCGCTGCAGGCGGCCGGGGTGGACCCCTCCTTCGCCATTGGCGGTCAGCTCAACCGCGCCGGCACGAACGCCCACCACGGAGCCGGCGACGTGTTCGTGGCCGAGGCGGACGAGTCGGACGCGTCGTTGCTTCGCTACAAGCCGAACGTCGCGGTGATTACCAACATCGAGCCCGACCACCTCGACTTCTTCAAAACCCACGAGGCGTACTTCCAGGTCTTCGACGACTTCGCCGACCGCGTCCAGCCCGGCGGCCACCTCGTGGTCTGCCTGGACGACCCGCACGCAGCCGAGTGCGGTGAGCGCGCCGCCGCCCGGGGCGTGAACGTGCTTGGCTACGGCACCGCGGAGGCCGTCGCGGCCCACCCCGACGTCCCCGCCGGCGCCGTGATCACCGAGGAAACGGTGGAAGGCTCCTACGTCACGACGACTGTGGAGCTGAACGCGCCCGAACACACCGCCACGGTGCGCTATCAGCTCAGTGTCCCGGGCCGCCACATGGTGCTCAACTCCGCGGCCGCGCTGCTCGCTGGCGTGCTTGCCGGCGCCGACCCGGGGAAGCTGGGGGAGGGGCTCACCGACTTTTCCGGCGTGCGCCGCCGCTTCGAGTTCCGCGGCCAGGTCGAGGGCGGCGACTTCGACGGCGTGCGCGTCTACGATGACTACGCCCACCACCCGACCGAGGTCAACGCGGTGCTCACCGCCGCGCGCGACAAGGTGACCACCGAGGGCAACGGCGCGCGCGTCATCGTCTGCTTCCAGCCGCACCTCTACTCCCGCACCGAAGCCTTCGCCGAGGAGTTTGCCAAGGCCCTTTCGCTTGCCGACGCCTGCGTCGTCCTCGACATCTACGGCGCCCGCGAAACCCCCGTGGAGGGGGTGACCTCGCGGATCATCACCGACCGTATCGCGGACGGGACCGAGGTCCGCTTGGAGCCCGACTTCTCTGCGGCGCCGCGGACGGTGGCGTCCCTGACGAAGCCGGGCGACCTCGTGCTGACGATGGGTGCGGGCAGCGTGACGCTGCTCGCGCCGGAGATCCTCCGCGAGCTCTCGGGAAACGCGACGCCGGGCGCGGAGGCCTAAATGTCCACCGTGATCGGCAGTTCCGGCACCCCGGACCCGGAGGAGCCCCAAGACACTCAAGACGCCCAAGATCCGCAAGACTCGCAAGATTCAGACGACTCGCGCGAGGAGCCGCAGATCCCGGAGGTCGACGGCGACGTTGACCCCGCGGACGAGGGAGCCGTCGACCCCGCGGACGAGGGCGAGCTCGACCCGGAGGAGTGGGACGAGAGCGAGCCGGAGCCCGAGCCCGAGCCGGGCGAGAAAACCAGTCCCGCACGCGTGCGTGCCTATGAATCTACCGCGGCGCCGCGCGCCGAAGCGGCAGCCGAGGAGCCGCCGACACCGGTCGACGACGCGGCGTCGCGCGCCAAGCGCATGCGGAGGCGTCGTCGCGCCGTCGGCTCCGTGGGCCTCGCCGTTGTGGTCATCGGCGTCGTGGGCGCGATCATGCCGTTTACCCCGATGATGCCGGTCCACGGGATCAACGTGGACGGCACCCAGAACCTCAGCGTCGGCGAGGTCCAGGACCTCACGGGGATCGAGCCGGAGACGCCGATGGGCCGGGTGGACGTGCAGGGTGCCGCGCAGCGCGTCGCCGGGAACCCGTGGGTGAGCTCCGTGACGGTCAAGCGCGACTGGCCGAGTGCCATCGACGTCGTGGTGGACGAGCACAAGCCGGTCGCGTTTGTCACCGAGGATGACGGCGCGCACTTGATCGATGTCGAAGGCAAGGACTTCATTGTCGCCGAGCCCCCGGCGGGCGCGATGGAGCTGGTTGGGCCCGGAATCGGTGATGAGGAGGGGAAGCGGCACGCGGTGGAGATCGCGGCGTCGATAAGCGATAAAGCCCGTGGCGAGGTCGAGTCTTTGGAGGCGCGCGGGCCGTACGAGTACGTGCTGCACGTGGCCGGCGGGCGGCAAGTGACGTGGGGTGCTGCGGGGGACAACATAAATAAGGCGCTCGCGCTTGAGACCGTGCTGCAACTGGAGGGCACGGAGTTCAATATCTCGAACCCGGAACTCGTCACGTCGCGGTAAAAGCCCAGGTCAAAACTCTAAAGTAGAGGTTGAGGGTCGTGACACGCCGGGGGAGAAAACAAAAATCTCCGTTGTGTCATTCATGATGGAACGCGTTAGAAAGAAACCACTCCTCACTGTTTGAAAGGCGAGTCACCACACCATGACCTCTCCCGCGAACTACCTCGCCATGATCCGCGTTGTCGGTGTCGGCGGCGGTGGCGTCAACGCCGTCAACCGCATGATCGAAGAAGGCCTGAAGGGCGTCGAATTCGTCGCCATTAACACCGACTCGCAGGCGCTGCTGTTTACGGATGCCGATACGAAGCTGGACATCGGCCACGAAGCCACCCGTGGCCTCGGCGCGGGTGCGAACCCGGAGGTTGGCCGTACTTCCGCGGAGGACCACAAGCAGGAGATCGAGGAGTCGCTGAAGGGCTCCGACATGGTGTTCGTGACCGCCGGCGAGGGCGGCGGCACCGGCACCGGTGCGGCCCCGGTCGTCGCCGGCATTGCCAAGAAGATGGGCGCCCTGACCATCGGCGTGGTCACCCGCCCGTTCACCTTTGAGGGCAAGCGCCGCACCCGCCAGGCACTCGAGGGCATCGAGGCGCTCAAGGAGGTCTGCGACACCGTCATCGTTATCCCGAACGACCGCCTGCTGCAGCTGGGCGAGGCGGAGCTGTCCATGATGGACGCGTTCCGCGCCGCCGATGAGGTGCTCTACAACGGTGTGCAGGGTATTACCAACCTGATCACCATCCCGGGCATGATCAACGTCGACTTCGCCGACGTGCGCTCCGTCATGGCCGACGCCGGCTCCGCGCTCATGGGCGTCGGCTCCGCGCGCGGCGACAACCGCGTGATGACCGCGACCGAGCAGGCCATCAACTCCCCGCTGCTCGAGGCCACCATGGAAGGCGCTAAGGGCGTGCTGATCTCCGTCGCCGGCGGCTCGGACCTCGGCCTGATGGAGGTCAACAACGCGGCTTCCATCGTCGAGGGCAAGGCCGATGAGGACGCGAACATCATCTTCGGCACGATCATCGACGACAACCTGGGCGACGAGGTCCGCGTGACCATCATCGCCACCGGCTTTGACGAGAAGGCCAACGTGCGCGCCGAGGCCGCCCGCCAGGGCGAGCCGCAGATTCAGACCGCCCAGGCGCAGTCCGGCTCCAGCGCGGCACAGCTCGACGGCGCCTCCTCGGCCACCCCGGCCCCGTCCCGCGGCTCGCTCTTTGACGACCGCGCGGTGGAGACCAACCAGCCCGCGCCCAGCCAGCGTGGCTACGAGGACCGCCAGCCGCGCCACAGCTACGATTCGCAGCGAGGCGGCCTGTTCACCAGCTCCGACCGTAGCTACAGCGACCGCGGCGAGGCCCGTCGCGACGATCGCGACAACCGCGGCGACGACGACTTCGATCTCGACGTCCCCGATTTCCTGCGCTAACCACCAGCGCTCGCCCGGCCGCGTGAGCCGGGTAGCCTGGTTGGCATGGAAAACCTGACAACCCGCCCCGTCCGCATGGTGTTTACCTCCCGTGCCGGCGGGGCTTCTGCGTCCCCGTACGACAGCTTCAACCTCGCGCTCCACGTCGGGGACGACGAAGCGCAGGTGCATGCTAATCGACGCCGCCTCGCCACCATCCTCGACCTCCCCGAAGAGCACTTCGTGTGGATGGAACAGCTCCACACCAACTCCGTCACCGTGGTCGACGGCCCCCAGGCCGACCCCGTCGAAGCGACCGACGCTCTCGTCACCACCCAGACCGGACTTGCGTTGTGCGTGCTGGTCGCGGACTGCACTCCGGTGCTGCTTTCGGACCACGACGCAGGCGTCATCGCCGCCGTCCACGCGGGCCGGTTGGGCGCGCGCAATGGCATCGTGGCGCGCACCGTGCAGCAGATGGTGGAGCTGGGGGCGAAGCCGGCCAATATCCAAGCTCTTTTGGGACCGGCCGCGGCGGGCGAGTCCTACGAGGTCCCCGCGGAGATGGCGGACGACGTGGAAGCGCACCTGCCGGGCGCCCGTTGCGCCACGAGCAAGGGGACGGCGGGCCTGGACATCCGTGCCGGTATCGTGCGCCAACTGCTCTCGCTGGGCGTGACGCACATCGACGCCGACCCGCGCGACACCATTACGGACGAGTCCTTCTTCTCTCACCGCCGCGAGGGCACGACGGGGCGTCAGGCCGGCGTGATTTGGCTGACGGGGGCGAAATAAATGACTGAGCAACTCGCCGGGCAACATGCCGAGCAACAGCACGGCGACCTCAGCGCGGTGCAGCTGCGTGCAAACCTCGAGACCGTGCGAGAGCGGATCCGCGCTGCGGAACGCGCAGCCAACCGCGAGCCGGGAAGCGTGGCGCTCCTGCCGGTGACCAAGTTCCACGGTGCTGGAACAGTCGAAGCGCTCGCCGCCGCCGGGGTCCGCCTGGTGGGGGAGAACCGTGAGCAGGAGGCGCGCGCGAAGGCGGAAACGCTCGCCACCGACGGCGTGGACTGTGGGATAGTCATGATCGGCCAAATCCAATCCAAGAAGGCTAACGCCGTGGCCCGATGGGCGTCCGAGGTCCACTCGGTGGACTCGGTCAAGCTCGCCCGGGGGCTGGACCGCGGGATGGCGCTCGCGATCGAGCGCGGCGACCGCCGGGACGGCGCCGGAGACGTGCTGCGCTGCTTGGTGCAGGTGTCTGCCGACGGCGACACCAGCCGCGGCGGCGTCGCGCTGGATGGCGCGTCATTCGGCGGCGTTGCCGCGGAGGAGACGGTCTCGGACGTTGTCGGGGCCGTCGAGGACGCGGAACACCTGGCCTTTGACGGTTTCATGGTCGTGCCGCCGCTGGACGCCGAACCAGGCGAGGTCTTCGCGCTTGTCCGCCAGCTGACGGACGAGTGGTCGGTCAAGCTGGGGCGTACGCTGCGGATGTCGGCCGGGATGTCCGGCGACTTCGAGCTCGCTATTGCGCACGGCTCAGACGTGGTGCGTGTCGGAACAGCTGTGGTTGGTCCGCGGCCCGTAGGCTAAGCGCGAACCTTACAAATAACACGCCCGGTATTTGTCCGGTCTTCGTCCCGGTTTGGCCTCGATCTGAGCAGCATTGGGCAGTACAAGGGGCACTTTAAGCACCGCAATCAAGGAGCACGATCAATGTCTATTTTTGACAGCGCGAAGGAATTCCTCGGCCTCGGCCCCTACGGCGAGGACGACGCCTACTACGACGACGCATACGACCGTGATGACCGTGATGGCCGTGTTGGCACGGACATGCGCGACGATCGCGGTGATCGCCGTGCTCAGTCCGCCCACGCTGCGCATGAGGTCCGGGACGTCCGCGATGTTGAGCCGTCGCGTGCGCACCGTTACTCCTCCGCAGCCGACCGCGATTATGCCGAGCCGCGCGTGCGTCGCGACGCCCAGGTCGTGATTCCGATGCTGCACTCGTACCAGGACGCGAAGCAGGTGGGCGAGCCCTTCCGTGATGGCAACATTGTGATCATGGACCTGACCAGCCTGAGCAAGGTGCAGGCGAAGGCGTTCATCGACTTCTCCTCCGGCCTGTGCATGGCGCTGCGGGGCACGATGCACAACCTGACGTCGCGTCTTGACGTCGACCGTCGCGTCTTCGCCATCGTGCCCGATGGGGTTGACGTTGATGAGCAGGACCTGCAGCGTCGAGCGCACCTGGTCTAGCCGGTGTCTAGCCGGTAGGACGTGACACGCGCGGGGTAGCGGTTGCACCCCGCGCGTTTTGCTATAGGTATGGTGGCTCACGTGGCAATTTTCGGAGCAATACTGTACGCCCTCGTTGGCCTCTATTCGTTCGTGGTGATCCTCCGCGTCATTATTGAAATGGTGGAAAGCTTTTCCCGGCACTTCGACCCGCCCCACTGGTTCATGGTTGCTGGGGAGGCGATCTTTGTGGTGACGGATCCCCCGGTGAAGGCACTGCGGAGGATGATCCCGCCGTTGCGGATGTCCAACGGCATCGGTTTTGACCTCAGCGTGATCGTGCTGTTTGTCGTCCTCGTCGTGGTGCAGATGGTAATTCGCGCCACCCTCATTACTCCGTTTGTCTGAGAGTGGAAACCTGCAGCTCAACCGGAGGTAGAGATCCTTGAATAAGTGCGATTTTACCCCGCTTTTTGCGCTTCACTCGACACAGACCGCGTGTTCACGTGTATAAATAGATTGACTCGACGTGGCGGAGCTCTCCGTATCGGCTAGAATCGTCGGGTAAAAGCGTTACAAATTATTAGAAACACGGATTGCTTTCCCGTAACGTGGGAGGAAATCCTGTGCCCGGGTAGCCGGGTACGTCACTGACTTCGAAGGGAACGCCCATGCCGCTGACTCCAGCAGACGTGCACAATGTCGCTTTCAGTAAGCCTCCGATTGGCAAGCGGGGCTACAACGAGGATGAGGTCGACCAGTTCCTGGACCTCGTTGAGGACACGCTCGCCCAACTGCAGGACGAGAACGATGATCTGCGCGCCCGCGTGGACGAGGTTGCCGCTGGCGGCGCCGCGACCGGCGGTGCTGCAGCCGCGTCCGCGTCGCAGTCCTCTGCAGTCGACGAGGCGGCTGTGCGCAAGCAGGTCGAGCAGGAGCTCCGTGCTGAGTACGAGAAGAAGCTGCGTGACGCGAAGACTGCCACGGACAAGGCAGAGGCCGAGGCCCGCACCGCGAAGAGCGAGGCGGAAAAGGCCCGCAAGCAGGCCGAGGCCGCAAAGCAGGACGCCGACAAGCGTGTTGCTGAGGCGAAGCGCTCCGCAGAGTCCGCAGCCAAGAGCACCACGCAGGGCTCCTCCATCGCCGCGCCTGCCGCAGCTGCGGCTGCCGGGGCATCCGCTGAGGCTGCCTCCGCCGATACCCACGTCCAGGCCGCCAAGGTCCTTGGCCTGGCACAGGAGATGGCGGACCGTCTGACCAGCGACGCGCAGGCTGAGGCCCGCTCCATGCTGGATGAGGCCCGCGGTGCCGCCGCGCGCCAGCTTGCGGACGCAGACACCAAGGCGAAGAAGCAGCTCGCCGATGCGGAGTCCCGCTCCCACACCCAGCTCGAGGACGCGAAGAAGCGCGCGGCCGAGACCACCACGACCGCGGAGACCCGCGCGAAGCAGCTCGTGGCGGACGCCGAGAAGAAGGCGCAGGAGACCACCAGCGACGCAAACTTCCGTGCCGAGGCGCAGATCCGTCAGGCCGAGGAGCAGGCGCACAAGCTGCAGGCCGATGCAGAGCGCAAGCACACGGAGATCATGAACACGGTCAAGCAGCAGCAGAACGCGTTGGAGAACCGTATTGCCGAGCTCCGCACCTTCGAGCGCGAGTACCGCACTCGCCTGAAGACCCTGCTGCAGTCCCAGCTTGAAGAGCTGGAGACCCGCGGCACCTCCGCACCGAGCGGCGACGCCGGCGCGAAGTAGCACAGCACGCGCTCACAACGCCCCGCGCACGGACCTGGGATGAGGTTCGTGGGCGGGGCGTTGGCGTCGATACGCATGCTCCGCACCGCACCGGCCAGGAGTGCGTTATACTGGCGAGGCACTTCAACAGCGCACGTGCTGATCCGGCCATCACCGGGGAGCGTTTTCGGAAGAACCCCGCGGCTCCAGGGCCGCGGCAAGTAGAACCGGACGTGAACAAGGGGAGACGTCACTTCCTTCACCACAAATGAAGCGGGAGCCGGCCCTGCGGTTGGCTTCAAGCAGGGTGGTACCGCGCGACTTTCCGCGTCCCTGCACGAGAACCGCAACGTGCGTGGAGGAATGATGACCGAGGTAGGTGGCGTCTACCCCAAGGTAGACATGACTGGTGGCAGCAGCCGGTTCCCGGACATGGAACGGATCGTGCTGGACTACTGGAGCAGCGATGGGACCTTTCAGGCCTCGCTGAAGAACCGTGAAGACGCCGAAGAGTACGTGTTCAACGACGGCCCGCCGTTTGCCAACGGCCTGCCGCACTACGGCCACCTGCTCACCGGCTACGTCAAGGACATCGTCCCGCGCTACCGCACGATGTCCGGCTACCACGTGCCGCGCGTGTTCGGCTGGGACTGCCACGGCCTGCCCGCCGAGCTGGAGGCGGAGAAGCAGCTGGGCATCAAGGACAAAGCGGAGATCGAGGACATGGGCCTCGAGCGCTTCAACGAGTACTGCGCAAAGTCCGTCATGCACTACGCGGACGAGTGGGAAAACTACGTCACGCGCCAGGCGCGCTGGGTGGACTTTGAAAACGGCTACAAGACGATGGACCCGGAGTTCATGGAGTCTGTCATGTGGGCGTTCAAGGAGCTCTACGACAAGGGCTTGATCTACCAGGGCTTCCGCGTCCTGCCGTACTCGTGGGCGGAGCACACGCCGCTGTCCAACCAGGAGACTCGCCTGGACGATTCCTACCGCGAGCGCCAGGACCCCACGGTGACGGTGACCATGCCGTTCACCGGTGGCCGTGAGGGCTTCGCCGCCGCAACCACGTGGGAGGAGCACCCAGAGCTTCACGACGCCGCCGCGATCGCCTGGACCACCACCCCGTGGACCCTCCCGTCCAACCTGGCCCTGGCGGTCCACCCGGAGGTGGAGTACTCGCTGGTCCGCGTTGCCGAGGACGGTGTCGAGGGCTTTGCCGGAGCGAAGCTGCTGTTGGCCACCGACCTCATGGGCGCCTACGCCAAGGAGCTGGGCACGGACCCGGAGGTCGTTGCCACCTTCCGTGGCGCGCAGCTGGAGGGTCTGGAGTACGAGCCGGTCTTCGACTACTTCAAGGACACGAAGAACGCGTTCATGATCCTGCTGGCGGACTACGTCACCACCGAGGACGGTACCGGTGTGGTCCACCAGGCGCCCGCCTTTGGTGAGGACGATATGCTCACCACCGAAAAGTACGACATCGACCTGGTCATACCGGTCGACGCCGACGGCAAGTTCACCAGCCTCGTCCCCGAGTACGAGGGCAAGCTGGTGTTTGACGCGAACCGCGACATCATCCGCGAGCTCAAGGCCGCCGACCGCGTGGTGCGCGACCAGACCATCGTCCACTCCTACCCGCACTCGTGGCGCTCCGGCGAACCGCTCATCTACATGGCGCTGCCGGCATGGTTTGTCAAGGTCACCGAGTTCCGCGACCGCATGGTTGAGCTGAACCAGCAGATTGACTGGATCCCGTCGCACATCCGCGACGGCCAGTTTGGCAAGTGGCTGGAGGGCGCGCGCGACTGGAACATCTCGCGTACCCGCTACTGGGGCTCCCCGGTGCCGGCGTGGGTGTCGGACAACCCGGAGTACCCGCGCGTCGACGTGTACGGCTCCCTCGACGAGCTCGAGCGCGACTTCGGCCGGCGCCCCGAATCGCTGCACCGCCCGCACATCGACGAGCTGGTGCGCCCCAACCCGGACGATCCGACCGGCAAGTCAATGATGCGCCGCGTGCCGGACGTTCTGGACTGCTGGTTCGAGTCCGGCTCGATGCCGTTCGCTCAGTACCACTACCCGTTTGAGAACGTGGAGGAGTTTGAAACCCGCCAGCCGGCCGACTTCATCGTGGAGTACTCCGGCCAGACTCGCGGCTGGTTCTACCTCCAGCACGTGATGTCCACCGCGCTGTTCGACCGCCCGGCGTTTAAGAAGGTCGTCGCCCACGGCATCGTGCTCGGCGACGACGGCCTGAAGATGTCCAAGTCCAAGGGCAACTACCCGGACGTCAACGAGGTCTTTGACCGCGACGGCTCGGACGCGATGCGCTGGTTCCTCATGTCCAGCGCCATCCTGCGCGGCGGCAACCTCATCGTCACCGAGCAGGGCATCCGCGATGGCGTGCGCCAGGCGCTCCTGCCGATCTGGAACGCGTACTCGTTCCTGCAGCTCTACAGCTCGCACGAGGCGACCTGGTCGCTGGACTCCACCGACGTGCTCGACCGCTACATCCTGGCCAAGACGCACGACATGGTCGCAGCTGTCGATGCCGCGCTTGCAGACACCCGCATCGCCGATGCCTGCGACGAGGTTCGCCGCTTCGCCGACACCCTGACCAACTGGTACGTGCGCCGCTCCCGCGACCGGTTCTGGGAGGGCCAGGAGGCGCACCCGGAGGCCTTCAACACCCTGTACACGGTGCTGGAAATCCTCACCCGCGTCACCGCGCCGCTGCTGCCGTACATCTCCGAGGTCATCTGGCGTGGCCTGACCGGTGGGCGCTCCGTGCACCTCACGGACTACCCGCAGGCGGACACCATCCCGTCCGACGACGCACTCGTGGCGACGATGGACGCCACACGTGCGGTGTGCTCCGCGGCTTCCTCGGTGCGCAAGTCCCGCAAGCTGCGCAACCGTCTGCCGCTGCCCAAGCTCACCGTGGCACTGCCGAACGCGAATGACCTGGCCGACTTCGCCCCGGTCATCCGCGACGAGGTCAACGTCAAGGCCGTCGAGCTGACCGAGGACGTAGATTCGGCGGGTTCCTTCGAGGTCGTCGTGAACGCGAAGGTCGCTGGCCCGAAGCTAGGCAAGGACGTGCAGCGTGCCATCAAGAATGTGAAGGCGGGCAACTACGAGCGTCGCGGCGACGACGTGGTGGTCGACGGCGACATCGTGCTTACCCCGGAGCTCTATACGGAGCGCCTCGTGGCCGAAAACCCGGAGAGCACTGCGCGCGTGGACGCCAACGACGGTGTCGCCGGCCTGGTCGTCCTAGACACCGAGGTCACCGAGGAACTGGAGGCTGAGGGCTGGGCCGCCGATGTAATCCGCGGTCTGCAGGACGCGCGTAAGCGCGAGGGCCTCGAGGTCTCCGACCGCATCGCCGTGGTGCTCTCCGTGCCGGCGGAGAAGGAGGGGTGGGCCAAGCGCCACGCCGAGCACATCGCCGGCGAGACCCTGGCTACCGATTTCTCCGTCACCACCGACGCACTGTCCGGCGAGCAGACCGTGCACGAGGTGATCGACGGCGTGACGGCGCGGGTGCGCAAGAACGCCTAGCCCTCACCGCTGTGCCCACCCCAACCTGCCATTTGGAACTTGTGAGCGATGATTGGCAGACTTGGGGGCATGACTCGCTGGGTGCTGCACATCGACATGGATGCCTTCTTCGCGTCCTGCGAGCAGCTCACCCGGCCCACCCTCAAAGGCCGCCCGGTCCTGGTCGCCGGGGTCACCGGGCGCGGCGTGGTCGCCGGCGCCAGCTACGAGGCGCGCAAGTTCGGCGCGCGCTCGGCCATGCCCACCCACCGTGCCGCCCGCCTCATCGGCCCGCAGGCGGTGCTGGTCACGCCGCGTCGCCCGGTCTATAGCGCGGCGTCGCGACGCGTCTTTGACATCATCCGCCGCCGCGTGGACGTGATGGAGCAGCTCTCCATCGACGAGGCGTTCTTAGAGCCAGAGGAGCTTGTCGACGCCACGCCGGACCACGTCCGCGCTTGGGCCAACGACCTGCGCGACGCGATCAAGCAAGAGACCGGTTTGCCCAGCTCCATCGGGGCCGGCAGCGGGAAGCAGTACGCCAAGATCGGTTCCGGCTTGGCCAAACCGGACGGCGTTTTTGTCATCCCGCACGACGAGCAGTTGGACATCTTGCACCCGCTCCCGGTGAGCCAGCTGTGGGGCGTCGGCCCGGTCACGGAGGGGAAACTCGCGGCGGCCGGCATCGAGACGATTGGAGACTTCGCCGCGTTGAGCGAGAAGGAAGTGGACATCTCACTCGGCGGCGTCGTGGCGAAGCAGCTGTGGACGCTGGCGCGCGGCATCGATGACCGGCCGGTCGCGCAGCGGGCGAAATCTAAGCAGATTTCGTCGGAGCACACCTACCCGCAGGACCTCACCACGCAGGCGGAGGTGGACGCTGCGCTCGAGCGGGCGGCAGCGGGCTCGCACCGACGCCTGGTCCGCGCCGGTCGCGGGGCGCGCACCGTCACGGTCAAGCTGCGCATGGCGGATTTCCGCATCGAGTCGCGCTCAGCCACGCTTCCGTACGCCACCGATGACGCTGGCACCTTGCTCGCCACGGCCTTCAAGCTGGTGCGCTACCCGGACGAGGTCGGGCCGATACGGCTCGTCGGCGTCTCCTACTCGGGCCTCGAGCACTCGCTCCAGGACGTGCTCTTCCCGGAGCTCGACCAGGCGATTGTGAAGCCCGCCTCGGCGGACACGGACTACGAGACCGGGGTGAGCGACCACGTGACTCAGGAGCAGATCGAGGTGGACACGCAGGCCGGGCACCAGCAGGGAATCTGGCAGGCCACGCAGGACGTGTTCCACCCCGAGTACGGCCACGGATGGGTGCAGGGCGCGGGCAAGGGGTGGGTGACCGTCCGCTTTGAAACCCGCTCGACGGGGCCGGGGCGCATCAAGAGCCTGCGCGAGACGGACGAACAGCTGCAGCCCGCGGACCCGCTCGACTCGCTGGACTGGGACGACTGGTTCGAGGAGGAGCGCGACGCCGAGGAACGCGACGCCGAGGAACGCGACGGCTAGCTAGCGCGCGCCGAGCAACGGCGCCGGGTCGACGCCCGCGGCCAGCGCCGTCGCGAGCGCCATGCGTGCCTGGCCCGGGCGCAGGAAGCCCGCCGGCAGCGCGCCCTTCGCGCCGAGCGTGCTGCCGCCGCCGGCGCCGCCGTAGGCAAACGCCACCTCGCCGCGCGGCACGGAGGTGGAAATGACCACCGGGATCCCGGCGTCCAGGGCGCGGGCAAGGCCGGTGCCCATCTGCTCGGAGACGTTGCCCGCACCCAGTGCGGCGACGACGATGCCGTCCGGGCGGGAGGCGGCGACGGCGTCTACGAGCGCGTCGTCCGCGCCGGGCCACGCCGCGATGACGGGGATGTTGCACCCGTCCAGTTGGGCCAGGGGAGCGGCAGCGGGCCGGGGCAGCGGCCGGTCGGCGGCGAGCGCGAAGGCGCGCAGCTCGCCGGTGTGGGCCTTGTACAGGCCACGGGCCGGTAGGGTGTCGCCGCCGAAGTGGACGAGCACGCCCTGGCCGCGGCGCAGCGGGTCGGCGGCGGTGTCGATCGCGCGGCGCAGGTTCTCGGGCCCGTCGGGCGCGTCGGCGTCGGCGGGGCGCTGCGCGCCGGTGAGCACGACGGGGCGGGGGTCGTCGTGGACGAGGTCGAGCGCGAGCGCGGTATCGGCCATGGAGTCGGTGCCGTGGGTGATGACGATTCCGGTGACGGAGGCGTCGTCAAGCGCTTTGCGCACGAGCGACCTCAAGGTATCGACCTCGGCGAGGGTGACTGAGGAGGAATCCAGGCTCGCGGCGTCGTAGGTGCGCACTGGCTCGGTGGTGCCGCTGCGGGAGACGAGCTCCTCGCAGGTCAGGGTGGGGACGCGCGCGCCGGTGGCGTCGGTGGTGGAGGCGATGGTGCCGCCGGTGGAGATGACGAGGACGAAGTGTTCCATGAGTCCTAGCGTGCCAGATGATGTTGTTGGTGTGGTGATACCGGGGCGATACGCTGAGTGGAATAAAGTGCAAACGAGAACCTACGAAGCAAATGCTGCCGCAAGGAGAATCAGTGAACGCACACAAACTCATCGTCGCCGTTGCCGCACTCGGGCTGACTGCGGGCCTCGCCGCCTGCTCCGATGATGGCGCGTCCGGCGCGGACACCAACGGGTCCGCCAGCAACGAACAGACCTCCGCCCAGCAGGCCGCCCCGGTGGCCGAGCTGCCGACCCCCGAGGAGCTCAACGCCGTGCTGACCCGCGCGACCGACTCCGCCCTGCCGATCGGCGAGCGCGTCAACACCGTCCAGGGCGGCGACAGCGTGCCCGAGCTTTTCGACGTCATGGCGCAGTCCCAGCAGCAGTCCGGGGCAAACTTCCAGGTCGTGGACCCCATCCTGCCGGGCTACGGGCCGAACACGGTCCTGGCTACCGTGAACTTCACCCAGCCGGAGCAGCAGTCCGCGCAGCAGGCGGAGGACGTGGAGTTCGTCTTCGAGGACGGGCAGTGGAAGCTGTCCCAGGAGTGGGCCTGCACCCTGGTGACGAATACGCTGCCGCCGGAGCAGGTGCCGCCAATGTGCACCGTCGGCGCCGCGCCGACCGTGCCCGGGGACCAGGCCCCCGCCGACGCGCCGGCCGCGGATGCCCCGGCTGAGCAGGCACCGGAGGGCGATTACCAGGAGGCCCCGGCCCTGTAGTCCGTTAGTCCACTTCGTCGCGCCAGACCTCGCCGGTCCACATCGTGGACAGGGTGAGGATCCTGGCGCGTTCGTCGTTTGTGCGGATCCGCTCGCGCCACTGGCGGCGCACCCACCGGTCGTGGCTGGTGATGATCACGGTGCCCGCGAAGCCCAGCAAGGCGTGCTCGAGCTCTTCCGCCAGGGCGAGCGAGAGGTGGTTGGTGGGCTCGTCCAACAGCAGCAGGTCCGGGGGAGTGGAAAGGATCACGCCGAGGGAAACCCTGCGGCGCTGGCCCAGCGAGAGGTCCTCCAGCTTCGTGGCGGCCTGCGCCTCGGTCATCAGCCCCATCTCCACGAGGTCCGGGGAGCCGCCACCCGTGCGGATGGCAAACGCCTCGGCCGCGGTGACCGTCAGGTCGCGCCACGAGTCGTCCTGCTCAAGGCGGCCCACGCTGTACTCCTCCGGGATGAGGCACTCGCCGGAATACTCGGTGAGCGTGCCGTCCAGGATCTTCAGCAGCGTCGACTTGCCCGACCCGTTCGGCCCCTCCACCAGGAGTTGCTGGCCGGGCTGCAGCTTCAGGTCCAGCGGGGCGAGGCGATCCGGCACCGCGAGGCCACGGGTCACCACGGCGGGCACGCCTATCGACGTCGCCGTGTGCTCCGGCACTCCGCGGAAGGACAGCCGCGCCGGCGGGGCCGGGATCGCTTCGCGCTGCAGCGCCTCCAGGCGAAGACGCGCGGAGCGGCGCCGGTTACCCACCGTCTTCGCTGCCTTATCGGCGTAGAACTTCGCCGCGCTGCGCGTCTCGGTCTTGTTCTCGTGGGAGTGGAAGACGTCGTCCTCGCCCTGCTCGGCGGCCTTCTCCAGGCGTGCGCGCTCGTGTTCCTGGGCGGCGTAGTCGGTCTCCCAGCGCCGCCGGCGGTCCTCGCGCGCCTTGAGGTAGTCCGAAAACGCGCCGGAAAAGCGGGCGCCCTGGCGGGTCTCCTCGCCGAACCCGCCTTCCGCGCCGAGGCCGGGATCCAGGTCGACGATCCCGTCGCAGGCGCGGTCGAGGAAGTAGCGGTTGTGGGAGGCCACCAGCACGGGGCCCTTAAACGCCTCGAGCTCGCCGATGAGGAAGTCCACGGCCTCGTCGTCGAGGTGGTTTGTTGGCTCGTCGAGCACCATGGCCTCGACCGGGAGCAGCAGGAGGGCGGCGAGCGCGAAGCGGCGCCGCTGCCCGCCGCTCATCTCGCCCAGCGGGGTGGAAAGGGGCACGTTGGCCAGGCCGAGGCCGGCGAGCACGGTGGCGATGCGCGCATCCAACTCCCACACGCCGGACTGCTCCGCGCGCGCGAGCGCACGGTCAAAGTCGGCGGCGAGTGCGGCGGACGCGGCGTCGTCCTGCTCCGTGGCCATGGCCTCCCCGAGGCGGGTGATGTCCGCTTCGACGTCGCGGAGTTCGGCCACGGCGGCGTCGATAAGCTTGCTTGCGGGTTCAGTGAACGGCAGGGACGTCTCCTGGGCGATGAAGCCGGTGGTCGGCGGGGTGATGAGCTGGCCGGTATCGGCGGTGAGCTCGCCGGAGATGACGCCGAGCAGGGTGGATTTGCCGGCGCCGTTCTCGCCGATCAGGCCCGTGACGGAGCCGGAGGGGACGGCGAAGGAGATGTCGGTGAGTACTCGCTTGCCGCCGGGGTAGGTAAATGAGATGCCATCGAGGCCGATGTGCAGCGGTGCGACCATGGGAAACTCCTTGAAAACTCTGGGGTGAGCGCTACGCGTCGTCGGACCCGTAGGTCACGGCCTCCGTGACGTCCTGCACCACGCGGTAGGCGGCGTCCTCGCCCGAGTAGACCAGGCGGGTGGTGGACGCGACCTGCCCGGACGTGGGCAGCGGGTGCTTCAAGTCCAGCGTAATACTGCCCTGCGAGTTCGTTGACGTGCTCTCCACGTCAAGCGTCTGCCCGTCCAGGTCCCCGGCGGCAGAGTTATCAATCTGCAGCGACTGCTGGGTCGGGCGCTCCTCCACGTGGACGTCAAGGTCGACCGCATCGCCCTCGAGCCGGGTTACCGTATAGGTTGCGGTGCGCAGCATGTTCGAGGTCCCGGTGACGCGGTTGCGCACGGTCCACGAGCCGCCCACGCCGACCGGTTCGTCCGGCAGCACCACGTTCATCGACGCCACGGCCAGCAGCGACTGCTCCACCGCTTGGCGCCCCCGCTCCTGGGACTCGTTCGGCGCCATGAGCTTCAGCGTAGAGATGGCGCCGGTCGACTGCGCCCGCCAGCGCATGAGGAACCCCTCCGCGGACGCGACCTCCTGGCTCAGCGGCAGGTCGGAGTGCTTGCCTTTTCCCACGGTGAACTCCACCGCAGCGTCCGCCGGGGACTCGTCCTCGCCCGGCTCCGGGGCGCTGCCCGCCGTAACGGCGAGCGGGAGGGTGGTGGTGGAGACGTCGACGCTGCTCACGTTCGGCAGGCCGGGGTCCTCGTGCGCCTGGTTCGCGGGCAGCACGTCCTGGCTGATGCCGGAGGACACCGCGACGGTGGTGTCCCATGCGTCGGTCTCGTCGGTGTTCTCGCCGCCTTCGCCACCCAGCCGGTAGGAGAGCTGCTGCGGGGACTCGCCCGCGGCAACGACCTCCACGGCCGGGGTGTCCATGGCAAACGCCGGAATCCCCTTGAGCGGGTCCTCGTCCGCGGTGCCGCAAGCAGTCAGCGGGAGCAGCGTTGCGCTGAGCACCAGGCAGGCGGCGGCGAAACGGGGTCGGTGAGCTGGGCGAGCAGGACG
This sequence comes from Corynebacterium sp. NML180780, assembly GCF_007786415.1. Classification (NCBI taxonomy): domain Bacteria; kingdom Bacillati; phylum Actinomycetota; class Actinomycetes; order Mycobacteriales; family Corynebacteriaceae; genus Corynebacterium; species Corynebacterium sp. NML180780. Next base: position 150,694 of record NZ_VNKN01000007.1, read on the forward strand.
CGCCGAGCGCGCTCGGGGAGGCAGAAACATCACACTTTGAAACTACCGCACCGCGACGACCCGGAAGCAACCACGGCTGCGTGCCCAGACCGGGCGACAGTGCGCCCGCGCGGAGCCGGACCCGCTACAGTTGACAGGCGATGCAACACAACAACAGTCACACCAATACGCAGGACCCGGCGTCCGCGCCTCGCGGCCCGCGCCGGGGGAGGTACCTGCCGCTCGTCGCCGCCGTCATGCTGGTCATCGCGGTGGCGGATCAGGCCATCAAACAGCTGATGGTCTCGTGGCTCGAGCCGGGGGATCAGGTCCCGCTGATTGGTGACTGGTTCCGGTTCTACCTGCTGTTCAACCCGGGCGCGGCCTTCTCCATGGGCCAGAACTCGACCTGGCTGTTCACCACGATCCAGCTCGCCTTCGTCGTCGGTGCGCTGCTCTACGCCCCGCGCTTGACCTCGCGTTTCGAGGCCATCGGTCTGGCCATGATCGCGGGCGGCGCCCTGGGCAACCTCATTGACCGCCTGTTCCGTGACCCCGGCTTCTGGTTCGGCCACGTCGTGGACTACATCTCCGTGGGCTCGTTCGCGGTCTTCAACCTCGCGGACGCCTGCATCACCGTCGGCACCGCCCTGTTCGCGTTGGCGGTGTTGACCTCTGACCACAAGGAGGCGCCGCATGCCGGGTGACTTCCGCAGCCTCCCCGTCCCCGAAGGCCTGGCCGGCATGCGCGTTGACGCCGCGCTGGCCAAACTCTTCGGCATCTCCCGCAGCGTTGCCTCCGAGATGATCGCGCAGGAGCAGGTGCTTATCGACGCCACACCGCCCCAAAAATCCGACCGCGTCATCCCAGGCGCCCTCATCGAGGCCACCCTCCCGGAACCCAAGCGAGCGCCGGAACCGGTGGCGGAGCACGTCGAGGGCCTGGAGATCCTCTACCACGACGCCGACGTCATCGCGGTGGACAAGCCAGTCGGCGTTGCCGCGCACCCGACCCTGGGGTGGGACGGCCCCACCGTCCTCGGCGGCCTGCAGGCCATGGGCTTCACGCTGCCGGACGCGGGTCCCCCGGAGCGCAAGGGCATCGTGCAGCGCCTGGATGTTGGCACCTCCGGGGTGATGGTGGTCGCCGCGAGCGTCCAGGGCTACTCGGTGCTCAAGCGTGCCTTCAAGGAACGTACGGTGGACAAGACCTACCACGCCGTCGTCCAGGGCTTGCCGGACCCCATCGTGGGCACCGTCGACGCGCCCATTGGCCGGCACCCGTCGTCGGGCTGGAAGTTCGCCGTGACTGACGACGGCCGACCGAGCGTGACGCACTACTCCGTCATCGAGGCCTTCCGCCGTGCAAGTCTGCTCGAGGTGCACCTGGAGACGGGGCGCACCCACCAAATCCGCGTGCACATGTCCGCGCTGGGCCACCCGTGCGTGGGCGACCCCATGTACGGCTCTGACCCTAACCTGTCCAAGCGCCTCGGGCTGATCCGCCAATGGCTGCACGCCAAATCGCTCGGGTTCACGCACCCGCGCACCGGTGAGTACATGACGGTCGAGTCCTCGTACCCAGCCGACCTCCAACACGCGCTGGATGTGCTGAGGGCGGGCTAGCATGCGCCATCCGCTTGCCGCAGCAGCCGCCGTGTTCGGGGCGTGTGCGCTGCTCATCGTCGCGTTGTACGCCGTCGGGATGTCTCACGCGCCCGCCACGCCGACGCTGCAAGGCGACGCGCTCGGCCCCGATCCGGGAGAGTCAGCGGAGGAGTACTCGCAACGCGCCGCGGCGACGCTTGACTCCGCGCGGAGGCAGAGCACGCCGGGCGACTCCCACCTCGCCCTGGTCGCGTTCGACGCGCCGCAGTCCTGCGACGCGGCGGCAGCTGCGTACCGAGACGTGCCGCGCGTCAACGCGATCGTGCCGGAGGGCCTGCCGCCGAAGGACACCCCGGAGCCAGTCGGGGAGACGAGCGCAGGAAGGGGCGAGGTGTGCGAGCGCGAGGCGCGCCGGGCCGTTCAGCGCGAGTCAGGCGCTGGGCCGGACTGGGCGCAGGCTCCTGTGCGCCTCGCTGGCGCGGTGGTGACCGCGGACGTTGCAACGCTGTCGCGCCTCGCGGAATCGTCGCACGTGCGCTCAGTCGAGGTATTGCCCGCCGACGCGGTGTGGGGCGCAATCGCTGTGCGGAACCCGGGTGTGTACTCAGCTAGTTCGTAGGCAGAATTCAGCCTCGTCGTTCGGGCCCCAAGCGGGGGAATGCGCTGGCCCGAAGTGGTCCGGGCCCGTGTATAGTTCAACGAAGTTGCACGCCTAAGCGCCCGGACTCTTCAGTTGGCTTTGCCGAAGACGCCGTTGGCGCGCCCGTTTGTGAGGAGAAGTTTTGGTTTCCGAATCCGGAATTGCCACCCCGCACGCCACCACCAACCGCCGCCGGTCGCTGAAGCTGCGCTCCGTCGCGGTAATCACCACCGTGTCGCTGTTTGCTTCCGCCTGCGGCTTCGGTGGAGGAGACAACAGCAAGGACGCGGACGGCTTGCAGCCGGGCGACTACACCGTGGCGTCGGCGGAAGACGTCTCCGACAGCGTTGTGGTCAACGGCAGCATTGCTCCGGTTCGGGCAATGAACATCACCACGTCGGTGCAGTCCGAGGTGCAAAAGATCGCCGTCCAGCCCGGTGACCGCGTGCAAAAGGACCAGTTCTTGGTCTCTATGGACACCGAGCAGCTGGACCGGCAGCTTGCCGCGCAGGAGCGCCAGCAGGCGAACGCTCAGGCCGACGCCACCCAGGCGCTGCAGCAGGCAGAATCCCAGCTCAACGCCCACGACCAGTCCATTAACGACGGCACGAACCAGGCCATCCGCCAGGCACAGGCTCAGGTGGATCAGGCGCAGGCTGCATACAACGCGGCGCTCGCCGCAAACGGCGGTCGTTCCGCAACCCGAGTGGCCGACGTATTTTCCCAGATGGCGGGCAACCTCTCCTCGCACCTGCCGGGTAGCTCGAGCGGCGGCGCCCCGGAGGCTCCGGCACCCGCTGCACCGGCAGCACCCGCTGCGCCAGCTGCACCTGGCGCGGGCGCGGTGGCGGTACCGGGCGCTGCCGGCGCAGACGGCGCGGCAGGCGCCGGTGCGGTCTCCCCGGAGGACCTCGCCAGCATGGCCGGCGCCCAGGGCGCGGGTGCTGCAGGCGCGGCTGGGGCCGACGCCGCGGCGAGTGCGCCGATGAGCGTCGATGAAGCGTATGCAGCGCTGCAGGATGCCCAGGCGGCGCTCGCGGCCGCGCAGACCCAGGCGCAGCAGGAGCGCGAGCAGCTGCAGGGGCAGGTGGACAGTGCGCGTCGACAAGCGGAAAGCGCCGGCATCTCTGAGAGCGACGGCACGCTGGAGTACCAGCTGCAGGAGGCGACGCTGTACTCGCCGCTCGCCGGCATCGTGACCGCGGTGGACGTGCAGGAAGGTGACATCCCGCAGGGCAAGCTGCTCAGCTTGGCAGATGATTCCAGCCTGATCATCAAGTCCGAGGTTCGCGAGGCCGACGTGCCGAACATCGCGCAAGGCAACCGCGTCGAGTTCACGTCGACTGCAACCGGCGACAAGAAATTCAAAGGGCGCGTAAAGCGCATCGCCCCGGCCGCTGATCCGAGCGCGTCGGGCAGCATGAGCAGCGGCATGGCAGGTGGCATGGCCGGAGGCGTGAACGCGGCCGGCGGAGCCAACGACCAGTCCAACAGCGTGACCTTCCCCGTGGAGATCGAGGTCACCGGCGACAAGAAGGGACTCCTGCTCGGCGGCACGGTGCGCGCGGAGATCATCACCGAAGAGTCCCCGGACGCCCTCAACGTGCCTGTCGACGCCGTGTACGGCGACGATAATGACAAGAAGGTCCTGGTGCTCGCCACCGATGGCGACGACGCGAAGTCCGGCAAGGTTGAAGAGCGCAGCGTGAAGACGGGCGCCACCAACGACGTGGACATCGCCATCACCGGGGGCGACCTCAAGCCCGGCGACATCGTCATCAACTGGCCAGACGAGTACTCCGACAAAATCGGCGAGACCGTGGACATCTCCGATCCGAAGTTCGATCCGCAGCAGGTACGCGATGCCAAGGACAGCGCGAAGGATGCTGGCGCAAAGACGTCCGAGCAGAAAGATGCCGCCGAGGGCGGCGAAGAAAAGTAGGGGAGCGCGCCGTTGAAGAAGTTCTCCCGAAAAGGAAAACACGCCCGCAGAGACGACGACACCGCGCACGCAGCGCACGCAGTGCACGCAGCGCCCGGTCAACCGGCCGAGACCGGGGAAGACGACGACCCGTTTTTCTTTGGCGCGGAGGAGGCCACCGGCGAGCAGTCGGCCGTTTCCGCTCAGGAGAAACAGCGGGCCGGGAGCTCGGTGATCGTTGGTGGGGAACGTGGGGGCGTCGATAACCGTCCTGCTCCTGCGAACCCGATGGCAAATTCGGGCCTGCTCATTGACATGCGCGGGGTGGTGAAGACGTACAACGAGGGTGAGCCGAGCGAGCTGACCGTGCTACACGGCATTGACTTTCACGCAAAACCGAGCGAGTTCGTGTCCATCGTTGGCCCATCCGGCTGTGGTAAGTCGACGCTGATGAACCTGATTGGCATGCTGGATCGGCCGTCCAAGGGCGCGTACGCGTTCAACGGCGAGCCGGTCTACGCCAAGGAAGATAAGGAGCTCGCGTCGTACCGCAGCAAGAACATCGGCTTCATCTTCCAGAACTTCAACCTCATCGGCCGCATCGACGCGTTGCAAAACGTGGCCATGCCCATGATGTATGCGGGCGTGGAACGAAAGGAACGCGAGGAGCGCGCCGCGGAGCTGCTGGAGATGATGGGGATGGGTGACCGCATTCACCACAACCCGAACGAGCTGTCCGGTGGCCAGAAGCAGCGCGTGGCTATTGCGCGCAGCCTGGCCAACGACCCGGACCTCCTGCTTGCCGACGAGCCAACCGGCGCACTCGATTCAAAGACCGGCCGCATGGTGATGGACCTGTTCCACAAGCTGCACAAGGACCTGGGCAAGTCAGTGGTGTTTATTACGCACAACCCGGAGCTCGCGGAAGAAACAGAGCGCGTCGTGGAAATGATGGATGGGCGCGTTGCCAACGTGCGCACGCCCGCCGGGCTGGGAATGTAAGGAAGGAGACGACACACCGTGAATATCCAAGAATCGCTCCGGCTGGCCGTCTCCAGCCTGAACAAGAACAAACTGCGCTCGCTGCTGACGCTGCTGGGCATCATCATCGGCATCATGGCCGTGGTGATCATTATGACCCTCGGACGCGGCCTGGAGAACCAGGTCATGTCCGGACTGCAGGGCGTGGGCACGACGACGCACCCGGTCGTGGTGCACGAGCGCCCCGACGAAGAGGAACAGTCCGACGACCCGTTTGCGGCCATGTCGCAGGCGCAGCCGACGGACGAGCGAGACTCGCTGACGCTGCAGGACCTGCAGGATATGCGCGACGCGTTCGGCGACCGCATCACCGGCATCGACGTCGACCTCTCCGGCATGGGCGAGATTGAAAACGGCGACAAGGACCCAGTGAGCACCACGATCAACCCGGCGCTCATGGACTCCATTGACATGCGCGGCGGCGAAGTCGAGTTCGGCCGCGGCATCTCCGATAAGGACATGCAGGGCCAGCGTCCGGTGGCCGTGGTGAGCCCAGAGCTTGTCGACGCCATGTTTGACGGTGACCCCGCCTCCGCCTTGGGCGAACGCATCGATCTGGTGCAAGAAGGCCAACCGGCTGTCTTCACCATCATCGGCGTGCTCGGCGGCAAGACGGATGGCGCCGCCGGCGGCGGCGGAGCGTTCGGCGGGATGCAGTCCTACGCCGAGGCGTACATTCCCGTCACCGCGGCCGACCGAATCGGTCTGAACGGGGATTGGTTCACGTCCATCTCGGTGCGCAGCTCCGGCGAGGAGGAGGCGGCCACGTTCCAGAAGGATCTGCAGGACTACCTGGACCGCCAGTACCGCGGCAATGAAACCTACGAGGCCGAGGTCATCGACCTGTCCTCGTCGCTGCAGGAACTGACCAGCGTGTTCCGCATCATGTCCTCGGTGCTTTCCGCAATCGGCGGCATCTCCCTGCTGGTCGGCGGCATCGGCGTGATGAACATCATGCTGATTACGGTCACGGAGCGCACCCGCGAGATCGGCGTGCGCAAGGCGCTCGGCGCGACCCACGGCGACATCCGCACGCAGTTCATCGTCGAGGCGATGCTGGTCTGCTTGGTCGGCGGCGTCATCGGCGTCATCCTCGGCGGGGCAGTCGGCATGATCGCCACCGCGGCGTTCGACGCATTCGTGTGGCCCCCGGTCGGTGCAGTGTTGCTTTCGCTGTTGTTCTCACTTGCCACCGGCGTGTTCTTCGGCGCCTACCCGGCGTCGAAGGCGGCAAAGATGCAGCCTATTGAGGCGCTCCGCTACGAGTAAGCGCCGCCGTCGCGGCGAATCACACCCCCGTAATCACGGGGGTTTTGCCGTTTCTTGAGTCGGGTTAAGATGACCCGCATGGCCAAAAACTCCTCCTTCGTCCACCTCCACAACCACACCGAGTTTTCCATGCTGGACGGCATGGCCAAGGTGGACCTGCTGGCCGATGAAGTGGTGCGCCAGGGCATGCCTGCTGTGGGTATGACGGACCACGGCAACATGTTCGGCTCTAATGCCTTCTACCGGCGCATGGTCGACGCTGGCGTGAAGCCGATCATCGGCATCGAGGCCTACATGGCCCCGGCGTCTCGCTTTAACAAGAAGCGCCAGCTGTGGGGCACCCCGGACCAGAAGCGCGACGACGTCTCCGCGTCCGGTGCCTACCTCCACCAGACCATGTTGGCGGAAAACGCCACGGGACTGCACAACCTGTTCAAGCTGTCGTCCCTCGCCTCCTACGAAGGACAGCTGGGCAAGTGGCCCCGCATGGACGCAGAGCTCATCGCCGAACACGCGGACGGCATTATCGCCACCACTGGCTGTCCGTCCGGCGACGTGCAGACGCGCCTGCGCTTGGGCCAATACGACGAGGCCCTGGAGGCTGCCGCGATGTGGCAGGACATCTACGGGCGGGACAACTTCTTCCTTGAGCTTATGGACCACGGGCTCCACATCGAGCGCCGTGTCCGCGACGACCTGCTGCGCATCGGCAAAGCACTGGACCTGCCCCCGCTGGTGACCAACGACTGCCACTACGTGCTGGAATCCCAGGCACCCGCGCACGAAGCGATGCTGTGCGTGCAGACCGGTAAGACGATGATGGACCCGGATCGCTTCAAATTCGACGGCACGGGCTACTACATCAAGTCCGCAGAGCAGATGCGCGAGATTTGGGACTCCACCGTGCCGGACGGCTGCGACAACACGCTGTGGATTGCCGAGCGCGTCGGCGATTACGGCGAGCTCTGGGAGGACCACCCGCACGATCGCATGCCAATCGCGGACGTGCCGGAGGGCGAGACGCCGACGAGCTGGCTGCGCAAGGAGGTTCAACGCGGGCTCGAGGCGCGTTTCGACGGCAGCGAGGTCCCAGAGGAGTACCTCAAGCGCGCGGAATACGAGATCGACGTCATCGACATGAAAGGCTACCCGTCCTACTTCCTCATCGTCGCGGAGCTGATTAAGCACGCACGTGAGGTGGGCATCCGCGTCGGGCCGGGCCGTGGCTCGGCGGCTGGTGCACTTGTGGCCTACGCGCTGACCATCACCAACATTGACCCGATGGAACACGGCCTGCTCTTCGAGCGATTCCTCAACCCGGAGCGTCCGTCCGCGCCCGATATTGATATTGACTTTGACGACCGCCGCCGCGGCGAGATGATCACCTACGCCGCCGAGCGCTGGGGTGAGGACAAGATTGCCCAGGTGATCACGTTCGGCACCGTGAAGACGAAGCAGGCGATCAAGGACTCGGCGAAGGTGAACTTCGGCCAGCCCGGCTTCCAGATGGCAGACCGCATCAACGCGGCCCTGCCCCCCGCGATCATGGCGAAAGACATCCCGCTCGTCGGCATCACGGATCCGGAGCACGCCCGCTACACCGAGGCAGCCGAGGTGCGCTCACTGATCGAGACGGACCCGGATGTGGCCAAAATCTACGAGACGGCTCGCGGCCTCGAGGGCGTCGTGCGCCAGGCCGGCGTGCACGCCTGCGCGGTGATCATGGCGTCCGTGCCGCTCATGGACCACATCCCGATGTGGAAGCGCCCGGCGGACGGCGCGATCATCACCGGCTGGGATTACCCGGCCTGCGAGGCCATCGGCCTGCTGAAGATGGACTTCCTGGGCCTGCGCAACCTTACGGTGCTTGGCGACGCCCTGGAGAACGTGAAGAAGAACCGCGGTGAAACGCTCGACCTGGAAACGCTGGATACAGACGACACAGCCGTGTACGAGCTGCTCTCCCGCGGCGAGACCCTCGGCGTGTTCCAGCTGGACTCCGGCGGCATGCAGGAGCTGCTCAAACGCATGAAGCCGACCGGCTTCAAGGACATCGTGGCGTCGCTGGCGCTCTACCGCCCGGGTCCGATGGGTGTGAACGCACACTGGGACTACGCGGACCGCAAGAACGGGCGTAAACCCATCACTCCGATCCACCCGGAGCTGGACGAGCCGCTGCGCGAGATCCTCGACGAGACCTATGGCCTCATCGTGTACCAGGAGCAGATCATGCGTATCTCTCAAAAGGTGGCAAATTACACGGCTGGCGAGGCAGACGGCTTCCGTAAAGCGATGGGTAAGAAGAAACCCGAGGTGCTCGCCCAGCAGTACGACAAGTTCTGGGGCGGCATGCAGGAGAACGGGTACTCCAAGGCAGCGATGGACGCGCTGTGGGGCACGATCGAGCCGTTCGCGTCCTACGCGTTTAACAAGTCGCACGCCGCTGGCTACGCGCTGGTGTCGTACTGGACGGCCTACATGAAGGCGAATTACACCGCTGAGTACATGGCTGCACTGCTGACGTCGGTTGGCGACAAGAAAGACAAGTCCGCGATCTACCTGTCGGACTGCCGTCACCTTGGCATTTCGGTGTTGCAGCCGGACATTAATGAGTCGGAAGAAAACTTCATGGCTGTTGGGGAGGACATCCGCTACGGCCTCGCCGCGGTGCGCAACGTCGGCGCCGAGGTGGTGGAGTCAATCAAGGAAACCCGCCGCACGAAGGGCCACTTCACGAGCTTCTCCGACTACTTGGACAAGATCGATCTGTTGGCCTGCAACAAGCGAATCACGGAATCGCTGATCAAATCCGGCGCGTTCGACTCGCTCGGGCACCCGCGCAAGGGGCTGATGCTCGTGCAGGAAGACATGGTCGATTCCGTGCTGACCACGAAGAAGGCTGCGGACAAGGGCCAGTTCGACCTGTTCGCAGGCTTCGGCGGAGACGACGGGCAGGAGAGTGGCTCGGCCGTGTTCACCATGGACATTCCGGACGACGAGTGGGACAAGAAGTACAAGCTCGCGCTGGAACGCGAGATGCTCGGCCTGTACGTCTCTGGCCACCCGCTCGACGGGTTCGAGGAGGCGATTGCTGCGCAAACCGACACCGAGCTGACCACGGTCTTGTCGGGCGAGCTGCGCCACGGCTCGGAGGTCACGCTCGGCGGCCTCATCTCTAGCGTGGACCGCCGCTTCTCCAAGAAGGACGGTTCCCCGTGGGCGATCGTGACCATTGAGGATCATCACGGCGCCCAGGTCGACGTTCTCCTGTTCAACAAGGTGTACTCCCTCGTTGCGCCCCAAATCGTCGAGGACAACATCATCCTTGTCAAGGCCCGCGTGACCATTCGCGACGAGCGCATGAGCCTCTTCGGCGACGACGTCAAGGTCCCCGAGCTTGGGCCCGGCCACGGCGCTGGCCTGCCGCTGCGTCTGACGCTGCGCACGGACCAGTGCACGGTGGAGAATATCGCGCGACTCAAAGACGTGCTGCTGAACAACCCTGGCGATTCCGACGTGTTTCTCAACCTAGTGAACGGGGACCACAGCCAGATGATGGTCCTGGGCGATCACCTGCGCGTGGAACGCTCGGCAAGCCTCATGGGGGACCTCAAGGCTACGATGGGAATGGGAATTTTGGGGTAGCTGTGCTCCGCCGGCCGGGACCGGTTGGTCCGGTGTAGATGGAGCTAGCTCCGTTTGGCGGTGGCGGGGTGGTGAATTGCCTGGTCGGGCGACGTTGTCGGTTGCAGATGGAGCTAGCGCTGTTTGGTGGTGGCAGGGTGGTGAATTGCCTGGTCGCGCGACGTTGTCGGCTGTAGATGGAGCTAGCTCCGTTTGGTGGTGGCGGGGTGGTGAATTGCCTGGTCGCGCGGCGCAGTTGGTTGTAGATAGAGCTAGCTCCGTTTGGCACCGACCCGCCGCGCTCAGAACCACCACGCCGACAACCGCAGCGCCCCCCCAAAAAAACGTGCGGCCGTCCAGCACCTAGGACTTGATACCCGCCTGGGCGAGCGCTGCCTTCAGTTGCTCCTGCATCCGCGGGTTCGCCGCCACGACCAGGGAAAGCGCCTGGATCAGGCCGGCTAGCATCGTGATGGCGAAGTTGATGTAGGTAAAGATCTCCTCGCCGCGCTCATCAAGAATGCCCTTGTTGATCCACTCCGAGCTCGGACCCGTTGCGCGGAACGGGGTGGGCGTTGCGGTCACAGCCGGTGCAGTCACCGTCACCGTCACCGGTGTAGGACCGTCTTGGGAGGGCGACGGAGTGGCGGATCCGGTTGCTGACGCAGAGGGGCTCGGCGTCGCGGTTGCAGACGGGCTGGGCGTGGCAGTCGTGCCTGCCGGAGCCGCACCGGTAGTCGCGGAAGTTTCGGTCGTGCTTGGGTCAGTGCTCTTCGCAGAAACGGGGCTCAGACCTGCTACGGCGAGTGCAACGACGGTGGCAGCAGCAACGGGGTAGGTCGCCTTCACTTTGTGTCCTTCCAGTGGGAGTAGAGAGAAAAAATCGGCGGGGCCTTCGAGTGAAAGCCCCGCCGAAGTGCCGCGTCTTAGAATACCTTCGGAATGTTCAGGTGCGGGATGCCGAGGTGGAACTGCGCGTTGACCATGTCGATGATCTTGTTTGCGCCGGTCGGGTCGGAAGCAACGATCAGGGTGGTGGTCAGGACTGCCGCCAGGGTGCCGGATACGAAGCCGACGATGTGGCCGTTGGAGGAGCCGGAGGACTTGCCGTTGTTCGGCTGCGGAGCCGGCTTGGTCGGGGTGGTCGGCTGAGTGGTCTCAGTGCCCTCGCCCTCGGTGCCTGCGGGAGCCTCGGCGGTCGGCTCGGAGGTCTCGGTAGCCGCGGTGGTGGGCTTCTCGGTCGGGGTAGCGGTAACCGTAGCAGTCTGGGTGGTGGTCGCGTCCTCAGCCAGTGCCGGTCCTGCCGTGATGGCCAGTGCGGTTGCAGCTGCGACGGCAGCGGTGGAAATACGCTTCATTAGTTTCTAGCTCCTCGTGAGAGTTTTGGTCCTGCGCCGAAACCGGGCTGAAAGATTACAGCTCGGTTACAGCGATGTCGTTAGAGAAAGTAGCAGGTTTCTTACGAAAAGGATAGTGCAGGGTGCCACACCATCCATTTGTTCAAAACGAGCTCCAGCTTAGCTGGGTTTGCTTCGCAAAACTACTGGGTCGCGGGCAAACGTCCGCGAAATCCCACTAGAAGGGAAGCTTGGGTGCGCCCGGAATCTGGCCGAGCAGCTGGTCAACCGGGTTCTGGATCAGGCCCAGGGAAACGCCTCCGGCAACGAGTGCCACCAGAGCGGCGAGCACGCCTGTGACCGCAGCGACAACCTTGCCCGCGGTGGAGGAGCCCTCCTGCTCGTCACCAGTCTGCTGATCCGGGGAGTCCGGTTTTTCTTCCGGCTTCTTTTCCGGCGTCTCGCCAGGCTCCTCACCCGGCGTCTCCTCCGGCTCCTCCGCCTTGTCCAGCAGGGATTCCACCTGGAAGAGCGTGGTGGTGCCGGAGACCTCGTTGCCCACGGCCAGGAGTGCTTCGCCGTTCGGGGAGTCCGCGGCCGGGATGAATGTAAGTCCCTCGGCGCCGAGGTCGCCGACCTTGGATAGGCCGTCGCGAAGCTGCTCCTCGCCCTCGTCGGCAAGCGTTTCCATGTTGATCGAGAAGTCGCGGTTGTTCACGTAGGCCTGGTACTTCGGAGCGCTCGGGTCGGTGATGTCGTAAACCATCACGCCGCCGAGGCGCTCAAAGCCGATGAACGCGTAGGTGCGGCCGTTGACCTCGCCGACGGTGACGCCCTCCGGCTCCGGGCCCTTGTCGTCGGAGCGGGTGTCAAAGGAGGTTTCGGTGTGGTTCGAGTTGAAGTACTCGGGCAGGATGCGGGAGGTGATTTCCTCGAACTGCGAGCCGGAGTCGAAGACACGCTTGCCATCCGCGGTGAAGATGGAGAAGCTGCGCCCGCCCAGGTTGTACAGGTCGTCGTAGCAGCCCTTCTCCTCGTTGAGACCCATGGAGGTAGTCATGTTCAGGCGGCCCAGCTGCTCGTCGGACTGCAGCTCCTCGAGCTGGTCCGCGGAGAGACCGGCGTAGCCCTCGCAGATCGGGGCGACGTCCTTCTTGCCAAACTTCTTCAGGCGCGCCTCTTCGGAGTAGCCGTCCCAGTCGCGCGAGTCGCCCTCGTTGGCCAGGACCAGGTAGGTTTCGCCGCCGACGTTGTAGGCGGCGATGGAGTCCGGCTGCAGGAGGGACTTCACCGGCCACTTGGAGATGTTGGTCGTGTCGTCCTTGTCGGAGGCGTCGAAAGGCACCTCGCGGCGGTCGGTGACACCGAGCGGCCAGATGTCCTCGACCTTGCCGGAGGTGATGTCCACGACAGCGATCGCGTTGTTCTCCTGCAGGGTCACATACGCCTTGTTGTCGTCGACGGCGATGTACTCTGGCTCCAGGTTCTGCGCCTCAGTCTTCGAGGCGCCGACCTGGCCAAAGATGCGCACGCCCTTGTCCGCCAACGTGCCCTCGAACGCCGAAAAGTCGGCGGTACGGACCTTGTCCTGCGTTGGTGCGGCAACGTCGTGCTCGAGGCGGATGAGGGAGATGGAACCCTCCGGGTCAACCGAGTAGTCCTCGGCCGGCTCGCCTTCGTTTGCCACCAGGGCGTAGCGGCCGTTGGGGGTCAGGGTCACCATGTCCGGCAGGGAGCCCACGCCCACTCGGCCGAGCACTTCGCCCGGCGTGTCCGCGCCGGCGTCGAAGAAGATGACTTCGCCGGGCTTCGTCTTGTCCTCGTCCGGCTCCACGGTCGCGACCGCCAGGCCGTCCTCGCGCACGGCGACGGAGTTGATCGTGGTGTCGTCGCCGCCGTGAACTTCGCCCACCTTGGTCGGTGCCGTCGGGTCGGCGATGTCGAGTACGTCGATCTTGCCCGAGTTCGCATTCACGGTGAGCACGCGCTTCGAGGCCTTGTGGTAGGCCACGATCTCCGCGCCGGACTCGTCGAAGACGCCAGCGTCGTACGAGCCGATCGGAGCGATCTTGGCGGAAGCATCCTTGGCCTGGTCGTACACAGGCTTATCGACGACCACCGCGCCCGCCGGGGCAACAGCAATCAGCGATGCGGAGAGCGCGGCAGTAGCGGGCAGCGCGAGCAAAGCGCGGGAGCGGGGACGGCGGAGCGAAGGGAACATGCGTAGGCCTTTCTTGGAGCTGGTTTGAAGCGTCCTGGGTTTGGTTCCGCTTCTTTTACGGCCCTGTGTTGATGGGCTCGGTGAGATAATACTCGGTTTCTACTTCTTGTGGGGTGGCGTAGTCCAACGCCTCGTGAAGACGTTTGGTGTTCCACCAGTGCACCCACCGCAGGGTGGCTAGCTCGACTTCTCCTACTGATGTCCACGGGCCCTGGG